>CAZRPD010000027.1:0-12623 GCA_964601775.1 uncultured Caulobacter sp.
GGCGCACGAGGGGAGCGCGCGCCGGGCCTCAGCTGACGATTAGAAGTCGTACTTCATCGTCAGCAGGGTGGTGCGGCCGGAATTGACCACGTCGGAGATGGCCAGGCTGTTCTGGCCGACATGGGCCCAATAGCTGTAGTTCTTGAACAGGTTGGACACCGACAGGTCCAGCTTGACGCCGTTGCCGAAGTCATAGCCGGCGTGCAGGTCGGTCCGCTTGGTCGGGCGGGTCCAGTAGTCGAGCCCGGCCACGCGGTTGTAGGCCATGACCGTCTCGCCCGCGTAGTTGTAGTTCAGATCGAGCGTCAGGTTGCCCCAGGCGTAGTTGAGCTTCAGGTTGGCCAGCTCCTTGGGCGCGTTCTGCATGCGCTTCTTCTCGCCGCCGCCGATGTCCACTTCCGTCCACTGGCGGGTGTAGTTGGCGCCGGCGCCGAAGCCCGCGAGCCAGCCCGGCAGCATGTCGAACTTCTGGTAGAGCTGGACTTCCAGGCCGCGCACGTAACCCTTGCCGCCGTTGGTCGGCGACACGATGGTCACGCGCTCGAAGGTCTCGCCGTTATAGGTCGTGCCGCCCGAGGACTGGCCGCCGTTCACCGTGGTGGAGCCGTTGTCGAACATGTAGTCCGACAGGCGCTTGTAGTAGGCGCCGATCATGGCGTAGCCGCCCATGCTGTTGCGCCACTCGCCCGAGGCGTCGAAGTTCCAGGACTTCAGCGTCTCCAGGTCCGGGTTGCCGCGGGTGACGGTGATCGAGTTGTCGCCGCGCGAGGTCGTCTCAGACCCGCCCAGCTGCACCAGGGCCGGCCGCATGTAGGCGCGGGTGATCGAGGCGCGATAGACCGCGTCGTTGGTCGGGCGGTAGTTGGCGAACAGGCTGGGCAGCCACTCGCTGTACTTGGTCGAGTTGGTCTCGAAGCGGCGCGCGCGGGCGTCGTTGTTCCAGTAGGTGTTCTCGATCTTGGTGTGCTCGTAGCGCAGGCCGGGAATGACCTCCAGCGCGCCCAGGTCCCACTTGCCGGTGACATAGGCGGCGGCGACGTCCTCGTCGCCCTTCAGCGTGTTGCAGTTCAGGTAGCAGAGGTCGGCTGCGGCGGCCGCGGCGTTGAAGTTCTGGTGGAACAGCTCGACCAGGCGGTCGTGGTTCACCTTGGGCGCGCGGATGTCGTACTGGCCCGGATAGACCGAGTCGAAATAGCCATCGACCAGGCCCAGCTCCTGCCAGGTCACGCCCGGACGGCGCAGGATGTTGGCGAAGTGGTCGTTGGTCCAGTCATGGCTGGTCACCCGGCGGTGGCTCTGCACGTACTTCACGCCGGCCTTCAGGTAGGACAGCGCGCCGCCGTCGAAGTCGCGCCGGGCGTCGAAGCGACCGCCGAACTTCTGCTGGTTGGAGAACTGTTCGGTCAGCTGACCGGCCCGGCGCGCCAAGAGGGCGGTGGCCGAGTTGTTGATCAGGTCGCGCTGCGTCTGGGTCAGCAGCGGCATCGGATAGCCGGCCTTGTCATAGCCGATAAACAGGCCGCTGTAGGGCGTCAGGAAGCCGGTGTTGAAGTTGTCGGACTGGTTGTTGCGGACCGAGGCCTCGATGTGGTCAGGGCGGTCGTTGCCGCCTTCCGAATAGAAGACCGACGGCGACAGGGTCCAGGCGCCGTGGCGCTTGATCCCGCCCAGGGTGACGGTGCTGAGGTCGGCGTCCTCGGGGTTGGTCGTGTACCACATCCGGACCGACGAGTTGGTCAGGTTCAGGTCGTAGAGGCCGGTCGTGGCGTTCTGGACGCGGGCGCGGTTCTGGACGAACTGGTTCAGGGTCGAATTCTGCTGGGTCTCGGCGAAGGCGTAGGAGCCGCGCAGATAGACTTCCAGGTCGGCCGACGGGCTCCAGTCCAGCGAGAAGTTGCCGCCGTAGCGCTGGGTGTGGCCGGTGGAGACGCCGACGTTCAGGCCGGTCAGGGCCAGGTTGTCTTCCTTGTTCATGCCGGCCGGATTGACGCCCTCAGCCGAGTTGGTGGCCGAGTGCAGATAGGCCCAGCCGCCGTCGTTCTGAGCGTTCATCAGGGCGGCGACCATCGAGTTGGCGAAGGTGCGCTTGTCGTAGAAGGCGCTGACATAGACGCCGAACTGGCCGTCGCGGCCGAAACGGCGGGCGAACTCGCCGTTGACGCCGCCGCCCAGGCCATCCTCGTCATAGGTGCGGGCGCGGCTCTCGATGCGGCCGGCGACCGACAGCGAGGCGTAGCCGTCCTTGAAGCTGAACGCCGAGGGCGTCACGAAGTCGATGGTGCCGCCGATGGCGTCGCCGTCCATGTCGGCGGTCGAGTTCTTGTTGACCACGATGGTCTTCAGGCCCGACGGCGGCAGCAGCGACAGCTGCACCTGGCGCGAATAGGGCATGCCCTGGGCGACGTTGACGCCGTTGATCAGGGCCAGGGTGAATTCCGAGTTCATGCCGCGCACGCCGACGAACATGCCTTCGCCGCGCGAGGCGCCGTCGACGCCGCCGAAGAACGAGTTGCCGGTGTTCTGCACGCTGATGCCCGGCAGCAGGGCCAGGGCTTCGGCGACGTTGTGGACGGCGGTGTGCTCCAGGTCGTCGGCCGACATCACGCTGACGGCGTTGTCGCTGGCCATCTGGCTGCGCATGGCGTCGTTGCGGGTGGCGACCACGGTCACCGCGGTGACCTCGGCGGTGTCGGCCGGGACGGGCGCCCGGTCCTCGGCAAAGGCCTGGCCCGCGCCCAGCAGCGAAAGCAGCGCCATGGAGGACGCCAGAAGTCTGGTTTTGAACGATAGCGTTTTCATCGACCGCAGTCCCTGAACCGGAGCTGATATGCCCCCGAGTTCAAGGGACGCGGCCGGTTGCGGGGCGCGCCGGAATTTTATGAATACTTCACAGTGCGCCTCGCGAGGGGCACGCGAAGATGGAGGCGCTGTAACTTGACCGTGTGGCGTCGATCTCGTCCTATCGCGGCGAGGCATTTTGACGGAGGGCGCGATGCGTCTCGGGTTGATCGTTGCGTTGTCGCTGGGCCTGTCGGCCGGCGCGGTGTCCGTCTGGGCTCAGCCCGCGCCCAGCCAGCCCGCCGTCGAGGCCGGCAAGGCGGCCAAGAAGAGCGACGGCGTGGTCTGTCGTCGCGAAACCCCAACCGGCAGCCACTTCCCGGTCAAGGTCTGCACCACGCGCGAAGAGCGCCGCGCCAACAACGCCGCCGCCCACAAGGCGCAGGAATCGATGCAGGCCGCGACCCCGGTCATCCCGAACTAAACGGCGAGCGGCGCGAAAAATGCGCCTGGCCTCTTGATTCCCGCGCGGCCAGGCGACAAGTCCGGCGACTTCCCTTTACCGGACGTGCAAGGACCTGCCCGACGTGATCGCCTTCGAGGCTGTTTCCAAGACCTATGCCGCCCAAAGCGAAAAGGGGGGCGGCCACCCCGCCCTGAGCGCGGTCTCGCTGTCGGTGAAGGCCGGCGAGGTGTTCGGCGTGATCGGCGCCTCGGGCGCAGGTAAGTCGACCCTGATCCGGCTGATCAACGGCCTGGAGACGCCGACCGGCGGTCGCGTCGTCGTTGACGGCGACGACGTCGCCGCGCTGGGCGTGGAGGGCTTGCGCGCCCTTCGCCGCCGGGTGGGGATGATCTTCCAGCACTTCAACTTGCTGTCAGGCAAGACCGTCGCCCAGAACGTCGCCTTCCCGCTGAAGCTGGCCGGCCGCCCGGCCGCCGAGGTCAAGGCGCGCACGGCCGAGCTGCTCGAGCGCGTGGGCCTCTCGGCCCATGCCGACAAGTTCCCGGCCCAGCTGTCGGGCGGCCAGAAGCAGCGGGTCGGCATCGCCCGGGCGCTGGCTACGGGTCCGAAGATCCTGCTGTGCGACGAGGCCACCAGCGCGCTGGATCCGGAGACCACCGAGCAGATCCTGGAGCTGGTCTCGGGCCTCAACCGCGAGCTGGGCCTGACGATCGTGCTGATCACCCACGAGATGGATGTGGTCCGCCGCGTCTGCGACCGCGTCGCCGTGCTGGAAGGCGGGCGACTGGTCGAGGAAGGCTCGGTCGAGGACGTCTTCCTGCATCCGGCCAGCGGCACGGCCCGCCGGTTCGTGCAGGAAGCGGAAGGTGAGATTACCGCCGCGCCGGGCGTCGGCGGCCGGCTGGTGCGCCTGACCTTCAAGGGCGAGGCCACCTACAAGCCGGTGCTGGGCGAGGTCGCCCGCGCCACCGGCGTTGACTATTCGATCCTGGGCGGGCGCATCCACCGTCTGCGCGAGACGCCCTATGGCCAGCTGACCCTGGCCCTGACCGGCGGCGACGTCGCCGCGGCGATCGCCCAGTTCCAGGCCTCCGGCGTCCGGGTGGATGACCTGAGCGGGGAGGGCTTGTGATGGGCAATATCGACTGGACCGAAATCGGTCAGGCGACCCTCGACACCCTGGCCATGCTGGGCGGCTCGATGGTGCTGACCGTAATCCTGGGCCTGCCGCTGGGCGTGATCCTGTTTCTGACCGGCAAGGGCCAGATGCTGCAGAACCGCGTGGCCAACGGCGCGCTCTCCCTCTTGGTCAATGTGCTGCGCTCGGTGCCGTTCGTGATCCTGCTGATCGTGATGATCCCGCTGACCGTCGCCCTGGTGGGCACTTCGCTGGGCGTGGCTGGGGCCATTCCGCCGCTGGTCGTGGGCGCCGCGCCGTTCTTCGCCCGCCTGGTCGAGACGGCGCTGCGTGAGGTCGACAAGGGCGTGATCGAGGCCAGCTTCGCCATGGGCGCCAAGCGGCGGCAGGTCGTGCTGGGCGCGCTGTTGCCCGAGGCGCTGCCGGGCCTGATCGCGGCGGCGACGGTCACCGCCATCGCGCTGGTTTCGTACACCGCCATGGCCGGCGTGGTCGGCGCGGGCGGCCTGGGCGACCTGGCCATCCGTTTTGGCTATCAGCGCTTCCAGACCGACGTGATGATCGTCACCGTCGTGCTGCTGCTGGTGCTGGTCCAGGTGCTGCAGATGATCGGCGACGCGGTGGTGCGCCGCGTTTCGCATAAATAACGCCCTGCGTCCTTCGAGGCTCGGCTTTGCCGCGCACCTCAGGATGAGGAAGTTTGTACATAGCTCCTCATCCTGAGGCGCCCGCGCAGCGGGCCTCGAAGGACGCAAGGCCGCCACCGTCTCACTGAAGAAACGACATGACCGACGAACACACCGAAGCGCACTGGGACGCCGCCGTCGCCAAGAGCCTGCTGGGCAAGACCCTGCTGATGAACCTGACGTTCCTTGACGACGATGGCGACGTGCAGGAGCGCCAGCAGTTCTTCGGCGTGGTCATCGACGCCACCGAGGACGAGGGTATCGTGCTGGACTTGCTGGGCGAGCACGACGGCGACACCTACACCCTGCCGCCGCAGACCTCGGCCATCCTGCCGGCCGAGGCGGGCGTGACCAGCCTGCAAGGCGACAAGCCCGACTTCGTCGCCAATTGGGTCATCCACGGCCTGCCGGATGTGCCCGAAGCGGCGAACGACGAGTAGCTAGGCCGCCGCCTGTCCGTCATAGGCCACGCGCGCGGCCTTGATCGCGGCGTGGTTCTTCTCCGCCCAGACCACCATCGCCGCCAGGGGCTCCAGCAGGCCCTGGCCCAGGGGAGATAGCCGATACTCGACGCTGGGCGGGTTGGTCGGAAAGACCTCGCGCTCGATCAGGCCGTCGCGCTGCAGGTCGCGCAGGGTCTGGGTCAGCATGCGCTGGCTGATGTCGGGCACCGCTCGGCGGATCTCGCTGAAGCGGTGCGGGCGCGAGGCCAGGACCATGATCAGCAGGGTGCTCCACTTGTCGCCCAAGTGATCGATGACGTCGCGCACCGGGCACTCGCCACCCGCGACCGGCTGGCCCTTCCACTGGTTGAAGCTGTCGATCAGCGCCTGAACGGCCATGACGTGGTTCCCAAAAGCATACCTTGTTCCGCCAAGCTGCCGCCTTCACGACGGCTTGGCGCTTCCATAAATAGTGCTGGTCTCATTCCGAGACCAGGAATTTCCCTATGAGCTTCTCTTCCTCCAAGCTTCTCGTGACCGGCGCCGGCGGCCAGCTGGGCCGCCGCGTGGTCGAACTGCTGCTGGAGGCCGGCGCGACCGACGTCGTGGCCGCCTCGCGCGATCCGTCCAAGCTGGCCGACCTGGCTGCGCGCGGCGTCGAGACGCGCCGGGCCGACTTCGACGACGCCGCCTCGCTGGCCGCCGCCTTCGCCGGCGTCGAGCGCCTGCTGCTGATCAGCACCGACGCCTTGGGCCAGCCCGGCCAGCGCATCGCCCAGCACCGCGCCGCCGTCGACGCGGCCGTGGCGGCGGGCGTCAGGCACATCGTCTACACCTCGGCCCCGACGCCGGTCCCGCAAGAGGGCGGCGGCGTGCTGGACGACCACTTCTGGAGCGAGCAGGCGGTGATCGCCAGCGGCCTCGACTTCAGCCTGCTGCGCCACAACCTCTATGCCGAGACCATCCTGATGGGCGCAGGCCACGCCATCGCCAGCGGCCAGCTGTTCAGCGCCACGGAAGGGCAGGGCCGTTCGTTCGTCACCCGCGAGGACTGCGCCCAAGTCGACGCCGCCGCCCTGCTGACCGCGACGGGCAAGTCGGTGTTGGACGTCAACGGCCCGGACGCCGTCACCCAGGACCAGCTGGCCGCCTTGCTGGCGCAGGTCTCGGGCCGTCCGGTCGCCCACATCGCCGTGACCCCCGACCAGCTGCCTGGCCGGCCTCAACGGCGCGGGTCTGCCGCCGTTCCTGGCCCAGGCGCTTGTCGACTTCGACGTCGCCGCCGCGCAAGGCCACCACGCCACCTTCGCCCCGACCGTGAAGGCGCTGACCGGCCGTGAGCCGACCCGCGTCGCGGCGTTCCTGGAAGCCAACAAGGCTGCTCTCGGCTGACGGCTGGGCGGGCGATCAGGAAAACTGGTTTCATCCAAGACGGCAAACCGGGCAAAAGCCTACCGGTCTGATCGCCTTATGGAGCCATTCATGGTCGCCCGCCGCGCTATTCTCGTTTCCGGCCTCGCCGCCCTGGTCCTGGCCGCCTGCGGTCCGAAAGCGCCCGCGCCCAGCGCCGCCGACACCCTGACCGTGGCCGCGACCGCCATCCCGCACGCCGAGGTGCTGGAGTTCGTCAAGCCGAAGCTGGCCGCCGAGGGCCTGAAGCTGGAGATCAAGGTCTTCAACGACTACGTCCAGCCCAACACCCAGGTCGCCGAAAAGCGCATCGACGTGAACTACTTCCAGACGCTGCCCTATCTGCAGGACTTCAACCGTGAGAAGGGCACCGACCTGGTGACGATCACCGGCGTCCACGTCGAGCCGATCGGCGCCTATTCAGCGAAGTGGAAGTCGATCGCCGAGGTCCCGAATGGCGCCACCGTGGCCATCCCCAACGACGCCAGCACCGAGGCCCGGGCCCTGATCCTGCTGGCCAAGAACGGCGTGATCACGCTCAAGAACCCCAGCGATCTGTCGACGCTGAAGGACATCACCGCCAACCCCAAGAACCTGAAGTTCAAGGAGCTGGAAGCCCCGGCCCTGCCGCGCGTGCTGAGCCAGGTCGACCTGGCGGTGATCAACACCAACTACGCCCTGGACGCCAAGCTGAACCCGTCCAAGGACGCGCTGATCGCCGAGGACAAGACCAGCCCCTATGTGAACTACCTGGTCGGCCGTCCGGACAACAAGGACGACCCGCGGGTCAAGAAGCTGGCCGCCGCCCTGACCTCGCCCGAGGTGAAAGCGTTCCTGGCCCAGAAGTACGCCGGCGCGGTGGTGCCGGCGTTCTGAGGCTGACGACAAGATGCTCCCCCGCGAGCGGGGGAGCTGTCGCGTAGCGACTGAGGGGGCTAATGCGGCCTGCGTCCAGTTGGCCCCCTCCGGCCCTCTGGGCCACCTCCCCTGCATCGCGGGGGAGGATCTTGTGGCCTCTTCTAACATTTCACACTACCTGACGATGGCCGTCAGTCTTCGGAGTTCGCCATGGCCTCGCCCCTGCAGAAATCGCCCGCCGGTCGCCGGCTGGTGCTGGACGTGGCCAACTCCTCGGGCCTCGAGGACTGGGCGCCCGAGCTGCAGAAAACCAAGGTCTACGAGCAGATCCTGCTGGACCTGATCCTGGGTGAGCTGGCGGCCGGCTCGCGCCTGGACGAGCAGTCGCTGGCCGCCCGCTACGAGGCGGGTCTGGCGGGGGTGCGAGACGCCCTGGGCCGCCTGGCGCTGGAGGGGCTGGTCGTGCGCCGCGCGCGCTCGGGCACCACCGTGTCGTCGCTTGACCTCGTCGAGCTACGCCAGGGCTACGACGCCCGGGTGCTGATCGAGCCGCATTGCGCCGCCCTGGCCGCCAAGCACGCCTCCAAGGCCGAGGCTCAAGAGATGTACGACGTCTTCGTCGAAGGCGAGGAAGCTGCCCGCACCGCTGATCTGCCGGCCCTGGTGGCCATGGACCTGCGCTTCCACGCCCTGGTCGCGCGGGCCTCGGGCAACCTGACCCTGGCCCGGATCCTCATTCCCCTGCAGCACAAGGCGGCCCGCTTCTGGGTGTTCTCGTTTAACGGCGCGACCGAGCAGGAGCTGCTGGACGAGATCGAGGAGCACCGTCAGGTCGCCCGGGTCATCGCCAGCGGCGATGTCGAAGGCTCGCGCCAGGCGATGCTGAAGATCCTGGACGTGCAAGGCTAGCGGACGCCGCGTCACCTGCGACATCGGCGCCACAGCGCCTTCGCAATCTCGTGTAAAATGTCAGAAGGCATTTTGACGAACGTCAAGGGATCCCCAGATATGCGGCAACTTGACCGTCGGGGCTCCCCGTCCGGCGGCGAGCGAGGCCGAACCCGATGTCGAAAACCCTGCTGCTGTCCGCCGGCGCGCTCGCGATGCTCTGTGCTACCTCGGTCCAGGCCGAGACCCAGCTGACCGACCAGGTCGACGCCGTGGTGATCGTGGCCCGCGACAAGGCGGGCCTCTTGGAAAAGCAGCCCAGCCAGACGGTGTTCGGGATCGCCAAGCCGCTGATCGAGACGCCGCGCTCGGCCAGCCTGGTCAGCGACCTCACCCTGGAGCGCTACGGCGTCCTGACCCTGGACGGCGCCACCAAGGTCGCGCCCGGCACCCACACGGCCAGCTTCTATGGCGTGCCCGGCGTGCTCAACATCCGCGGCAACCTGGCCGAGAACTATTTCCGCGGCTCCAAGCGGGTGGAAACCCGCGGCACCTATTCGACCCCGATCGGCGGGGCGGCGCGGATCGAGATCCTGCGCGGCCCGCCGACCCCGGTCTATGGCGCGGGCAAGGTTGGCGGGCTGGTCAACTTCATCCCCAAGTCGGCCCGCGACGAGGGCCGCTTCCTGGCCGGGCCGGAGGGGGAGGCGACCGCCACCGTCGGCAGCTACAACAAGAAGCTGGTCACCGCCCAGTTCGGCGCGCCGGTTTCGCTGGGCCGCGCGGAGGGCGGGGTTTATGTCTATGGCGAGGCCGAGGACAGCCACAGCTACTACAAGGGTATCTATCCGCGTCACCAGACGCTGGAGGCCTCGGCCGACTTCGACCTGGGCGACGGCTGGAGCACGGCGTTTGGCGGCATGGTCTTTCACAGCGACGGCGACGTGCAGACGCCGGGCTGGAACCGCCTGACCCAGGACCTGATCGACAACCGCACCTACATCACCGGCCGCGACACCACGCTGCGGGACGTCGACGGCAACGGCAAGATCACGCCCAACGAGGTCGGGGCCTATCCCTATGCCAGCGCGCTCTACCTGCCGTACTACGGCTTCCCGACCACCGATGGTATCCACACCCTGGACGTCGGCGTCGGCACGACCCGGCTGGACCGGCGGACGGTCTATATCAGCCCGGCCGACTTCTCGAAGACCAACACCCAGACCCTCTATTTCGACCTGGCCAAGGACCTGGGCGAGGATCGCTCGATCAAGCTGCAGCTGTTCCACGACCGCCAGGACAACAAGCGCTTCGTCTCCTACGGCTACCCGTCGGCGATCGACGCCAAGGTCAGCGAAGTCCGGGTCACCTACGCTTTCCCGACGCAGCTGGGCGCCGTCCAGGCTCGCACCCTGGTCGGCGGCGCGCATCGCTGGTTCGAGGGCCGCCGGCGAGAGAGTTACAACAGCGGCCTGATTGCCCTGGACCGCCGCGACATCAGCCATGGCGTCACCGCCACCGACACCATCGACAGCCCGTTCGACGACGAGCCGGGCGGCATCGGCATGCGGTGGGAAAACGACAACCGCTCGACCTGGAAGCAGTCCGGCGTCTTCGTGACGTCCGATATCGAGGCTGGACGGTTCAACCTCGTCCTGGGCGGCCGCTGGGATCGCTACAGCGTCGAGAGCGAGGACACCGGCATCCTCAGCTATGTGATCGCGGGCCGGCAGTCGGACGATCGCGACAAGGCGACCTGGAACGCCAGTCTGACCTACAAGCTGCCGATCGGCCTGATGCCCTATGCCAGCTACGCCAAGGCCGCGGCCCTGGAGATGAGCCAGGCCGGCGACGTGGCGCCCAATTTCGTGGCCGACGGTTCTTGGCTGTCGAGTTCGGACCTGACTGAGGCCGGAGTGAAGTTCCAGCTGTTGCGCGGGACCCTGATCGGTTCGCTGGCCGCCTATCGCCAGAACCGCACCCAGATCGCCGGCGCCATCGCGGCGCCGACCGTGCAGGGCACGCGGGCCAAGGGCGTCGAGCTGGAGGTCCGCTGGCTGGCGTCCGAGCGCCTGTCCTTCACCTTCGCCGGCAACAGCCAGCGCACGACGATCAAGGGGCCGGACACGTCGTTCCAGTACATTCCCGCCTACACCGCCGGCGTTCCCGGCGCGCAGGGCTATGGCGGCTCCTACGTGGTTTGGAGCTTCGCCACCCTGCCGGGCCGGTCGGGCGACTACGCCTACACCCTGACGCCGAAGTCGGTGGTCAGCCTGTACGGGACCTATACCAGCAAGGCTTACGACTGGGGCCAGGCCGGCGCGACCCTGGGCGCCAGCCATGTCAGCCGCACGGCCGGCACGGTGCAGGACGCGGTCGAGTATCCTGCCTATTGGCTGGTCAACGCCTCGGCCTATGTGCAGCGGGGGGCGTACAGCCTGTCGTTCAACATCGATAATCTGTTCAACACGTTCTATTTCACCCCCGACGCCGATACCTACGCCAACCTCGGCGCCTTGCCGGGCAAGGGCCGCGAGTGGCGGGCCACCTTGAAGCGGACCTTCTGATCGTGACCGAATTCAAAGACCGCTTCCGCCCCTGGGTGCTGCTGGCGGCGTTCAGCCTGCTGCTGTTCCTGATCACCGCCTCGACCTACGGCTCGCTGGGCGTCGTCCTGCCGGCGATGATCGGCGAGCTGAAGTGGAGCTTCGAGAAGGCGTTCCTGGGCTTCTCCGTCCTCGGTGTCTTCACCGGCGCCTCGTCTTGGCTGCCGGCCATCCTGATCCGCAAGATCGGCGTGCGCGGGACCCTGATGCTGGGCGCGGCGGTGCTGGCTGGCGGGTTCTTAGGCTTGGCCAATTCCGAGAGCCTGCTCAGCTACTATGTCGGCGCGGCCGCGTGCGGCGTCGGCTTCCAGATGGCGGCGCTGATCCCCGGCACCCATGTCCTGTCGTCACTGTTTCGCAAGCGCGCCCTGCCGTTCGGGATCTATTTCACCTTCGGCTCGCTCGGCGGCGCGGCCGGGCCGTGGATGGCCCTGAGCCTGATGGGCGCCAGGGGCGACGACTGGCGGCAATACTGGATCGTCCAGGCGGCGCTGGCCGCGGTGGTCGGCCTGATCTGCGCCCTGATGGTCGGCGGCAGCAAGTGGCTGGCCCAGGCCGCCCATGAGGTCGATCTCGAGGTCGAGGAAGAGGCCCGCCAGGCGCCGGCCAACGCCAGCGTCTATCGCACCGCCCACGAGTGGACCGTCAAGCAGGCCCTGCGCACACCGCAGTTCTACATCCTGGTGGCGGCCTATTTCAGCCATCTGCTGGTCGGCGTGACCGTGGCCAGCGTCTCGGTCACCCACCTGACCGAACTGGGCATCGCCGCCGGCGTGGCCTCGGTCGCCGCCGCCGCCCTGGCCGCCAAGATGCTGAGCCTGGAGTCGCTGATGCAGACCCTGGCCCGTCTGGCTGGCGGCGCACTGGGCGACCGCATCGACCCGCGCTGGCTGCTGATCTTCGCCCAGGGGATGCTGGTGGCCGGCCTGTTGGCTCTGGCTTACGCCACGAGCCCGGCCCTGATGCTGGTCTACGCCATCGGCACCGGTGTGGGTTTCGGCCTGACCGTGCTGGCCGTGACTGTGCTGCTGCTGAACTACTACGGCCGCCAGAGCAATCTGGAGCTCTTCTCGCTGACCTGCCTGGTCGGTGCGGTGTCGGCGGCGGGACCGTTCGTGGCCGGGGCGATGCGCGACCGACTGGGCAGTTTCTCGCCGACCTTCCAGCTGTTCGCGGCGGTGACGGCGGTGGTGTTCGTGGCCGTGCTGGCCATGCGGCCGCCTAAAGAACCCCAAGCGCCGCAGGCCTAAAAGCTCAGGCATAGAAAAGGCCGCCCCCGCGGGGGCCGGGGGGGCCCCGCCGGCCTTGGGGGTCCCCCCCCCCGAAGGGGGCCTCCCGGCGGCGGAACCA
>CAZRPD010000027.1:12633-38931 GCA_964601775.1 uncultured Caulobacter sp.
GGTGGGCGGCGGGGGGCCCGCCGCCCCCCCCAAAAACCCCCCCAGGCCCCGACAGACAAACAACAGAGGAAAAGAACACCCCCCGCGGGGGGGGCCGGGTGCGGCCTCGTCAGTCTTGGATGTCCGCGCCCTAGAAGGTGGCCTTCAGGCTGGCGAACACGCGGCTGTCATAGACCTTGCCCCAGCTGTGGGCGTCGGTGTCGGCATAGCGCAGGTCCAGAGCCAGCTTGTCGGTCAGGGCGTAGGTCGCGCCGACGTTCCAAGTCGCATAGGTGCCGATCTTGTCGTACTTCTGCGATCCCACCGCGCCGCTCAGGGTCAGCTTGTCGGCCACCGGGATGGCGGCGTTCAGCTCGTAATAGGTGGCGTAGCCCGAATTGCCCGAATATTCCGGCGAATAGTAGAAGGCCGCGCCGACGGTGGCCTTGCCGACCGGATGGGCGACGGCGGCCTTCAGCTCCATGTAGCTGTTGGCGCCCGGCGCGCCGTTCTTGTCCTTGACGTAGCCGTAGTACAGCACGCCGAAGTCGAACGAGGTGTCGCCGACGGTGGGCTTGAAGCCGCCATAGAGGTCGATTTCCGCATCGGGGTTGGTCCCGCCGAAATCGACGTTCGAAGCCCAGGTGCCGACGTAGAACTGGCCGTACGACACGTCGATGCCGCCCTGGAGGGCCGGATCGTTCTGGGTCTGGCTCACGCCGCGGAAGACGTAGTCGCTGAACACGCCGACATTGTACGAAACGCTCACCTCTTGGGCCGACGCGGCCCCGGCCCCGACCAGGGCGATGGCGGCGGTGGCGGCGGCCAGCGCGATCTTCATGGCTTTCATTGGTTTATCCCCTTTTCTGCGTCGTCTCCCGGGTTGGCCCCGGGCTTCGACTGCGCCTGCAAGCGCATTTGCGTCCCGAGGTCGATTAGCTGAGCGCAGCCGTCGGGTGGCAATCAGGGGGGAGGGAACGCCAGCGAGAAGGGCGCCCGGCGCCTAAAATTTAGGCTCGGTGTGAAGCATTTGCTACAGAAAGGCCGCGCACGCGGAACAAGCTCAATAACAGTGAATCTCGCTTGTCGTGTGGCGCGGCCGCTTCTGTCGGAGTCAGCGCATCGACAGGCTGGCGCCGCCCAAGTGCAGGCCGGCGTCGACCAGCAGGGTCTCGCCGGTCACGTGGCGCGAGGCGGGCGAGGCCAGGAATACCGCCGAGCCGGCGATGTCCTCGGCGGTCGAGGCGACCTTCAGCGGCGTGGCCGCCGCGGCCCCGGCGCGCAGGCGCTCCAGCGACTCGTCGGGCATGTCCTTGAACCATGGGGTGTCGATGAAACCCGGGCAGACGGCGTTGACGCGAATGCGCGGGCCCAGAGCCCGGGCCAGCGACAGGGTCATGGTCGTCATGGCGCCTTTCGAGGCGGCATAGGGCACCGACGAGCCATTGCCAACCACGCCGGCGATCGAGGCGGTGTTGACCACGGCTCCCGGCGACGGCGCAGCTTCCAGCAGGGCGCGGGCGGCGCGGACCATCTGGAAGGCCCCGACCACATTGACCGAATAGAGCTTCAGGAAGTCCTCGGCGTTCACCGCATCGAGGTCGGCGTGGTTGGGCGCGAACTTGGTCATGCCGGCATTGTTGAACAGAGCGTCGATGCGGCCGGTCGGTTCGGCGGCGGCGACGATCTTCTTGCAGTCCTCATCGACAGCAACGTCGCCCTGGACCAGGACGGCCTTGGATCCTTCGGCCTCGACTAGGCGGGCGGTTTCGGCGGCCTCGTCGGCGCTGCGGGCGTAGTTAACGACGACCAGGCCGGCGCCGCGTCGGGCGACCTCCACCGCGATCGCGCGGCCCAGGCCCGTGGACGCGCCGGTGATCACTACGGTAAAGCCGTCGAAGTCGCGCATGGTCGTTCCTCTCCCGAACATCTGTTTGCGACGTTGTAACGAGGCGCGAGCGGCTTGTCTCCGGGGGCGCGGACGCCTAAATCGCGGCGATGACCGATCTGAACGTCACCCAACTGGGCCAAGTCGTCGACGCGCCCGAAAATCCCGAGGCCGCCGTTCTCGAGCGCGTGCCCAATCCGCAGCACGACGTGCTGTATCTGGCCCGCTTCGTCGCGCCGGAGTTCACCTCGCTGTGCCCGGTCACCGGCCAGCCGGATTTCGCCCACCTCGTAATCGACTACGCGCCGGGCGAATGGCTGATCGAGAGCAAGTCGCTGAAGCTCTATCTGACCAGCTTCCGCAATCACGGCTCGTTCCACGAGGACTGCACGGTCAAGGTCGCGCGCAAGATCGTCGAGATCGCTCATCCCCGCTGGCTGCGCATCGGGGGCTACTGGTACCCGCGCGGCGGCATTCCGATCGACGTGTTCTGGCAGACGGGTCCGGCGCCCGAAGGCCTGTGGGTCCCCGACCAGGGCGTGGCCCCGTACCGCGGCCGCGGCTGATCTAGGATTTCGCCAACCGGCGACGGTTGGCGCGAACCTTCTTGCGCAGATGGGCCAGCGAGCCGGCGGCGATCGCTGGGCCGCTGGCGCCCAGCTGGCCGGTCATGGCCAGCATCGGCAGGGTCATGCCGGCGGCAACCTTCTCGCCGACCATCAGCTGTGCCTCGGCCTGGGCGGCCGCGCCGCCGGCCGCCAGTTTCATCATGCGAAGCCCGATCACGGTCGAGGCCTCCATGCCCAGCGACCAGCTGTCGAAGGCCAGGGACGTCCAGGGATCCTTGCGGCGCCGCGCCATGTCGCTCTCCTTGATCCGATAGGAACGCCCGGCGGCTAGGCTGGGGTCCACACACTGGTGATCGCCGCCACGTCGGGACGCGGACGCTCCTGCGGGGCCTCGGTCGACGTGCCCAGATAGAGATAGCCGGCGACCTTCTCGCCCGGGATCAGGCCCAGGATCTCCAGCGCGCGCGGGTCGTAGCTGTACCAGTCGGTGATCCAGTTGGCGCCCCAGCCCAGGGCGGAGGCGGACAGCAACAACTGGTGACAGACGGCGGCGGCGCTCTGGCGCTGCTCCCATTCGGGAATCTCGCCGTCCAGGTGGCGCGAGATCACGGCCACGCAGACCGGCGGGCGGGTCAGCTTGCGCAGCGCGGCGTTGGCCTTGACCGGATTGGCCTGGCTGTCGGCCAGGGCGGTGATGCGTTCGGCGAAGACGGCCTTGGCCTCGCCCTTCAGAATGACGAACCGCCAGGGGGCCAGCTTGCCGTGGTCGGGCACGCGGGCGGCCAGGCGCAGGATGTCGGCCAACTGGGCGTCGTCCGGCCCCGGCGCGGTCAGGGTCATGGCGCTGGCCGAGCGGCGCTTGGCCAGGAAGGCGACGACCTCGGGCGAGGCCTCTATCGGCAGGACTTCACCGAACGCGGGCGCGGGGGGAACGGAACCTGCCAAGACGATTACTCCGAAGCGATGTAAGCCGCTCACCTATGGCCGAGGTCCGGCCACGACAAGGGACGAACGTCATGTCCGACAAGCCTGACTGGCTGAAGCCGCACGGAAAGCCCTGGGGCGTCTCGTCCAGCCAGGTCGTCTACGACAATCCCTGGATCACCCTGACCGAGTATCAGGCCATCGCGCCGACGGGGCGGCCGGCGCTGTACGGCAAGGTCGGGTTCAAGAACCAGGCGATCGGCGTCGTCCCGTTGCACGACGACGGCACGGTGACCTTGGTCGGCCAGAACCGCTTTTCCCTGGCCAACTACAGCTGGGAGCTGCCCGAGGGCGGCGCGCCATTGGCCGAGGACCCGCTGGACGGCGCCAAGCGCGAACTGGCCGAGGAGGTGGGACTGGAGGCCAGCGACTGGCGGCAGGTGCTGCGCCTGGAGCTGTCGAACTCGGTCACCGACGAGATCTGCTACGGCTTTCTGGCCATGGGCCTGACGCCTACCGAAACCGCGCCCGACGAGACCGAGGACCTGGCCGTTGCCCGCGTGCCTTTCCGCGAGGCGCTGGACGCCGCCGTGGCCGGCCACATGCCCGACGCGATCACCGTGGCGTTGCTGCTGCGCGTCCATCTGATGGCGGTGAGGGGCGAGCTGCCGGAAGAGCTGGCGACCGCCATTCTCTAATTGATCCTCGTCAGATGAGATCCGCGCGATCCAGGCCAGAAGGGCGGCGCCCCTTCTGAGTCTGGAAAGACGGTCATGACCAAAGCGCCCCACCTGACGCCGCAAACCCTGGTCGGCCGCCGCTTCGCGCCCGACGTCTTCGGCGACGTGAAGGTCGCGCTGCTCGGTTATTGCCCGCCGCCGTCGGCGCTGGACTGCTACAGCCCCGAGCGCGTCAGCGACCAGCACTTC
This sequence comes from uncultured Caulobacter sp., assembly GCA_964601775.1. GTDB lineage: Bacteria > Pseudomonadota > Alphaproteobacteria > Caulobacterales > Caulobacteraceae > Caulobacter. The sequence goes on from CAZRPD010000027.1 coordinate 16,923, forward strand.
ATCCACGTCTCGCCCGACAGCGTCCGCCTGCTGAGCCACAACGGCCGCCGGTTCCTGTCGCTGGCCCACGTCTATGGCGGGCCGGTGTCCAGCTCGACCGTCGAGGAGCTGGCCTATTACGGGATCGAGTTCGTTCTCGCCTACGGCCTGGCCGGCGGCCTCGGGACCGGCGACCTGCAGATGGGTGACTACTACCTGGCCGAGGACACCCTGGCCGCCGACGGCACGACCCCGCACTACACGGGCGCCCGGCTCCTGCGCGCCGACCAGGACCTGATCAACGCCACCCTGGCCCTTTGGCCCGGCCAGGCCCTGCACCCGGTCCGCGTGGCCACGGGCGATGCGATCTATCGCGAGAACGACGCCCTGCTGGAGCACTACCGGCTGGAGGGCTGCGACATCGTCAACCTCGACTGCGCCCACCTCTACGCCGCCGCCCGGATCAATTCGAGCGGGCGAGCGATGCGGACGATGCAGTGCGGGGTGATCTCCGACGTCGTCCCGGCCGGGCCGGACGCCGAGTCGACCAGCACCCTGGCGGCGATGCTGAGCGGCAACAGTGAGGGGCTGAACCCGCTGGAACGGACCGGCAATATCGTCTCTTTCTATGTCGAGACCTTGACCCCGGCGCTTTTGCCCTGATCTGAGCAGCGACGGTTCCGTAAGGGATTTATCGAGCATTTCGTATATGGATGCTCTAAGTCGCAAGCCTTCTGGGAAGGGAGAGCCCGATGGCCAAGCATCTGGAAGTCGTGACGTCCGAGACGGACACCCCCGTCTGGGCCGCCCTACGCAACCAGGCCGAACATGCCGCCAAGGCCGAGCCGGCCCTGGCTTCGCTGCTCAACGCGGTAATCCTCAGTCACGACAATCTGGCCGATGCGCTGAGCTTTCAGCTGGCCCGCAAGCTCGGCGACCAGGAGCTGAGGGCGATGACCGCGCGTCAGTTCGCCGCCGACGCCTTCAAGAGCGACCCCAGCATCGTCGAGGCCGCCGAAGCCGACCTGCGGGCCGTGTTCGAGCGTGATCCGGCGTGCAAGGGCTATGTCCAGCCGTTCCTGTTCTTCAAGGGCTTCGCGGCCCTGCAGACCCATCGCGTGTCGCACTGGCTGTGGAGCCAAGGCCGCGAGACCCTGGCCTTCTACCTGCAGAGCCGCGCCAGCGAGATCTTCCAGGTCGACATCAATCCGGGCGCGCGGATCGGCAAGGGCGTGTTCATCGACCACGGCACCGGCATCGTCATCGGCGAGACCGCGGTGGTCGGCGACGACGTCTCGATGCTGCACGGCGTGACCCTGGGCGGCACCGGTTCGGACCGCGGCGACCGCCACCCCAAAATCGGCAAGGGCGTGCTGCTGGGCGCGGGCGCCAAGGTGCTGGGCAACATCACGGTCGGCGACTACGCCAAGGTTGCGTCGGGTTCGGTGGTGCTGCGCCCCGTGCCGGCCCACTGCACCGCGGCCGGCGTGCCCGCCAAGCTGGTCAACTGCCCGACCTGCGAGGAGCCGGCCAAGACCATGGACCACACGCTGGCCGAGGTGGTCTACGGCGACTACGAGATCTGAGTGCGGGCTTTGAAGTTCAGCTTCGCCGGCGTCGCGCTGGCGCTGACCCTGGCGGTCGGCGCCGCGGCCTGCGCCCAAACCGCGCCGGTTGGCGGCTATACGGTCGTGAAGGCCTATCCGCATGACACCCGGGCCTTCACTGAGGGCCTGTTCTACCGCGACGGTTTCATCTTCGAAAGCACGGGCCTCGTTGGCCGCTCGTTCATCCGCAAGTGGAACCTGGAGACCGGCGTCTCCGAACAGGAGCGCATCGTCGACAGCCGCTATTTCGGCGAGGGGATCGTCGACTGGAAGAACCGGCTGTACGAGCTGACCTGGACCGATGAAGTCGGCCTGATCTACGACATCGACACCTTCGAGAGGATCGGCGAGTTCAGCTATCCGGGCGAGGGCTGGGCGCTGACCCGCGACGACAAGCGCCTGATGATGAGCGACGGCACATCGTTCATCCGCTTCCTGGATCCCGAGACCCTGAAGGAAACCGGCCGCATCGAGGTCACCGACCACGGCGTGCCGGTGCGCAATCTCAACGAACTGGAATGGGTGAAGGGCGAGCTGCTGGCCAATGTCTGGCAGACCACCCGCATCGCCCGCATCGATGTCACGACCGGCAAGGTCACCGGCTGGATCGAACTGGCGGGCCTCCTGAAGGAAGCCGGCGTCACCGGCCGCAACGACGATGTGCTGAACGGCATCGCCTATGACGCCGCCGGCGACCGCCTGTTCGTGACCGGCAAGCTGTGGCCAAAACTTTTCGAAATAAAACTCGCGCCACAACGTTAGATCGCGGAACCGGGTTCAGGGAGTGGCGTTTATCTCACGTCCGCCCCTCTACGCCCCCCCGACCTAGTGGGCGGACCTGGGACCCGGCCGCGAGACGCGCCGGGTCCCAACCCCTATCTGGGGTCTAGCTTTCTTTCACATCCTTGGCGCAGGCGACGGTCGGCTTCGACGTGAACTGCGCCTGGCTGGGCGGCGGCTTGGCGACGACGCCATAGACCACGGCCGTCCAGATCGCCATCAGGGCTAGGACCTGGGGGAGGGTGATGCGGGCTGAGGACATGCCCGCCGTTATCGGCCCGTTGCACCGCCCGAGATAACGACTTATCGGTCGGCCTTCTGTGAGGTTTCTTCACATGGCCCGCCGCCAGCTTCCATCGCTGAACGCCCTGCGCGCCTTCGAGGCGTTCGGTCGCCACGGCCGCATGGCCCTGGCCGCCGACGAACTGTGCGTCACCCATGGCGCGGTCAGCCGCCAGATTCGCCAGCTTGAGGAGCAACTGGGCGTCGCCTTGACCGAGGGGCCGCGCTCGCGCCTGCGCATGACCGAGGCCGGCTTGAAGCTGGCTCAGGCCCTGTCGCCGGCCTTCGACCAGATCGAGGCGGCGGTGCCCCAGCCGGTCCCGGTGGGCCCGCGGCCGCTGGTGGTCTCGTGCCTGCCGACCTTCGCCATGAAGTGGCTGATCCCACGGCTGCCCAGCTTCCAGGCCGCCTATCCTGACATCCCGGTGCGGGTTGCCGAGTCCAACGGGCCGTTCGACTTCAAGGCCGACGGGATCGACCTGGCCATCCGCATGCGCTCGCCCGACACGGTGGTGACCTACGAGGCCGAGGTCTGGCCGTTCATGGAGCACTATCACGGGCCGATCATGTCGCCTGAGGCCGCCGCCGCCGCGCCGATGAGCCTGGAGCGCATCTGCACGATGCCGCGCCTCCTGACCCGCACCTTCCTGGAAGGCTGGTCGGACTGGGCGCGGAATTTCGAGCTGGATGACTTGCCGCCGCCGGCCAGCGAGCAGGTCTTCGACCACTATTTCTACATGATCGAGGCGGCCGCCGCCGGCCTGGGTGTGGCGATCGGGCCGTGGGCCTTCGTGCAGCGCGATCTGGCCAGCGGCCGCCTCGTCGCGCCGCTGGGCTTTACCCATGGCCGCGCCAGGATCGTGGCCGTCACGCCGCCCGACGGGGCGACCCCGCAGGCCCTGCTGTTCCGCGATTGGCTGCTGGAACAGGGAGCGTCCACACCTCATCCGCCCGAAGCGGCTTGCGACTCTCGCGGCGGGCGCTAGTTTCGCCCCGATAACGCGCCCTGGCGCTCAGCAAGAACGAGGCCCCCCGTGGACGCCACCGCCATCGCCAAACTCGAAGCGCACCTGAAGCGCACCTTCGGCAACCCGCACATCGCCGTGAAGGCTCGTCCGAAGCAAAAGGACTCGGCCGAGGTCGAAGTGGCCGGCGAATTCATCGGCGTCCTGTTCCAGGACGAAGACGAAGACGGCTCCTACATGTTCGAAATGGCCATCCTGGCCGAAGACCTGGACTAAGCGCCGCGCTGTGAAATGAGGACCGCTTCGGCTAGATTGGCTGGAGTGGTCCTTTTTCCAAAGGCGGAGGGCGTCATGCCCGATGGAACCTGGAGTTTGGCCGAGGCCAAGCTCGAAGACGTGGTTGAGAAGGCCCGCAGTGAGGGTCCGCAGCACCTGACCGTCGACGGTCAGGACGCTGTCGTCGTCGTCTCAGCGGAAGACTACGAGCGGCTGCGCAAGGATGCGGCGGCGCCGAAGCGCACCTTGACCGACATCCTCTTTGATCCGCGAATTCGCGGCATCTTCACCGACGAGGAAGCTGATGCGTTCTTCGCGCGTGACAAGGATGTTGGTCGACCGATCGATCTCTGATGTTCCTGCTGGACACCAACACGGTCTGTGAACCCTTCAAGGACCGCGCCGATCCGCGCGTGCTGGCGTGGTTGCAGGGCGGTTCGCCTGATCAGTCCTTTGTCAGCGCCATCAGCATCGCCGAAATCAGCTACGGTCTCGAGCGGCTGTCAGCCGGACGCAAGGCTGACGGGATCCGGGCCTGGCGAGACGAACTCGTCCTGACGCTCGGCAGGCGGCTGCTTACGGTCGATGCGGAGATCGCCATGGCGCAAGGGCGGATCCGGCGCGCAGCCGAAAATGCGCGACGCACCATGCCCTTCATGGACGCCTTCCTCGCCGCCACTGCCGATGTCCACGGCCTGACCCTCGTCACCCGCAACGTGCGCGACTTCGAAGTCTGGGGCGGGCCGATCTTCAATCCTTGGGAAGCCTAGGCGATCGCCGCCGTCCTCACAGTCCGCCGGATCATCAGCGACGCTACGCCGGCCACCAGCCCTGCCGCGCCGGCGATGACGAAGGCTTCGACGTACTGGCCCTGGCTGGCGCGGATGACGCCGGCGCCGATGGCCGCCGTGGCCGCGCCCAACTGGTGACCCGCCGCGATCCAGCCGAACACGATCGGGCCGTCGCGCTCGCCGAACGCCTCGGTGGCCAGGCGCACGGTCGGCGGCACGGTCGCCAGCCAGTCCAGCCCGTAGAACACCGCGAACGCCGACAGGCTGACCACCGAGAAGTCCGAGAACGGCAGGTAGATCAGCGAGAGCCCGCGCAGCGCGTAATAGACGAAGAGCAGCTTGCGCGCGTCGTAACGGTCGGTCAGCCAGCCCGAGGCGGTGGTGCCGATCAGGTCGAACAGGCCCATCAGCGCCAGCAGGCCGGCGGCCTTGACCTCGGGCATGCCCCGGTCGCCGCAGAAGGCGATCATGTGCACGCCGACCAGGCCGTTGGTGGTCAGGCCACAGATGAAGAAGCCCAGGAACAGCAGCCAGAAGGTCCGGGTCTTGGCCGCCCGGCCCAGGGCGCCGAACGCATAGGCCAGGGCGTTGCCGGCGTTGACGCGCTCGGGCTCCACGTAGTCGTCGCCCGCGCCGTAGGGCTTGAGGCCCACGTCCGACGGCCGCTCGGGGATCAGCAGCCACATCAGCGGCGCCAGGACCAAGGTGACCAGCGAGACGGTCAGCACCACGGGCTTCCAGCCGCCGTGGTCGGCGATCAGGGCCATGCCGGGCAGGAAGATCAGCGAACCGGTCGCGGTCGAGGCGGCCAGCAGGCCCATCATCACCCCGCGCCGGGCGACGAACCAGCGGTTCACCACCGTCGCGCCCAGGACCATAGCCACCGCGCCGCTGCCGACCCCGGCCAAGACGCCCCAGGTCGCGACATACTGCCAGGTGGTGGCCATGAAGGCTGACAGCCCCGTGGAGACCGACATCAGCACCAGGGCCAGGGTCACGGTCTTGCGCAGGCCGAACGAGTTCATCAGCGCCGCCGCGAAGGGACCCGTCAGGCCGTACAGGAAGATGCCGATCCCGGCCGCCAGCGAGATCGAGGCGCGGTCCCAGCCGAACGCCTTCTCCAGCGGCAAGATCAGCACGCCCGGCGCGGCGCGTAGGCCCGCGGCCGCGAGCAGGGCCAGGAAGATCGCCCCGGCGACGACGAAGGCGTAGTTCTGGCCGAACGGGCGGCGGCGGGTTGCGGCGGTCATTCAGGCTCTCGATGTAACCGATCGGTACGGGCTTGATTGGCTACATACGTACCGGTAAGTAACATCGTCAAGCGCCATGTCAAAACGAACCCCAGAAGAGGTCCTGTCCGGACCCTACGGAACAGCCCCCCGCGCCGCCGAACGCATCTTCGACACGGCGCGAGAACTGTTCTACCGCGAGGGCATCCGCGCCGTCGGGGTCGACGAGATCGTCACCAAGGCCGGCGTCACCAAGCCCAGTCTGTATCGCAGCTACAAGTCCAAGGACGAGTTGGTCGCCGCGGTCCTGCGCGAGGTCGAGACCGGCTTCTGGGACCGCTTCGAGGCGGCTGAAAGCCTGTACCCGAATGACCCTAAGGCCCAGATGATCGCCTATTTCGGCGGCTTGGCCGAGCGGTCGGGCGGCGGCGACTATCGCGGCTGCAACCTGTCCAACGCGATCGTCGAATACCCCGACCGCCAGCACGCCGGCCGCCAGGTCGCCCAGGTCCATAAGCAGGATCTCCGCGACCGCCTGCAGGCCAAGGCCACCGAGATGGGCGCATCCGACCCCAAGGCGCTGGGTGATGCGATGATGCTGCTGATCGAGGGGGTCTTCACCTCCAGCCAGATGTTCGACGGCGACGACAAGCCGGCTAAGGCCGCGGTCGGCGCGGTCAAGGCCTTGATCGCCGCCTATTGTCCCGCTTGAGTCCGCGCATGAGCATCCTCGACCGCCCCGCCTTCGCCACGCTGACGGGTCGCCAGGGACACCTGGCCATCCATCACGGCGATGCGATGCGCATGGATCCGGACTACGGCCTGTTCGCTGCGACGGTCGACGATGGTCCTGAGAGCCTGGCCGCCTTGGGCGAGCTTGTCCGCGACCGTGGCAATGTCGGTTTGATCGAACCCGCCGCGCCGCCACCGGTCCCGGGGACGCAGGTCGTCTCCAGCGCCATCTGCCTGCAGATGGTCGCCGAAACCGTCGCGCCGGCCTGGGACGTGGCGTTCGACATGCTGCGGCTGGGCGACGCCGACGCGGCCGAGATGCTGGCCCTGGCCACCCTGACCAAACCCGGCCCGTTCTTCACCCGCACCCACCAGCTGGGCGACTTCATCGGCGTGCGCGTCGATGGCAAGCTGGCGGCCATGGCCGGCGAGCGGATGCGCCCGGACGGCTTCACCGAGGCCAGCGGCGTCTGCCTCCATCCCCACCATCGCGGCCGCGGATTGGCCGCCCGCCTCCTGCGCGAAGTGACCGCCAGGATCCTGGCGCGGGGCGAGAGGGCGTTCCTGCACAGCTACGCCGACAACGCCACCGCCATCGGCCTCTACGAGTCGCTGGGCTATCGCGGCCGGCGCGAGGTGGCGTTCACGGTCCTGACGGCGGGGGACTAGAGGCGGGCAACGCCTGCAACGAACCCGCGCCACACCGTCATCCCGCGCTTTATGCGCGGGATGACGGGAGCGGTTAGCTCGCGCCAAGCAACCTCCAAAAGAAAACCCCGGAAGGCGGACCTTCCGGGGTTTCCGTTCAGCGATGGCTGAAAGCCTTACGCCTCGATGGTCTTCGCGGCGGCCTTGCGGGCCCAGCGGTAGAGGCCGACGACGGTGATCGCGGCGGCGACCAGCGACAGCAGCATGCCGATGTGCTCCGACGGCGCGAAGGGCAGGGCCAGGGGCTCGCCCTTGCCGGTCGTGACGATCAGCAGCGCCAGCGAGACGTTGAACAGGCTCTCGCCGACGATGAAGCCCGAGGCGATCAGCACGCCCAGGCGCTTGGCCGGCTCGGCGGCGCGGTCCTTGGCGACGATCTTCTCGTAGAGCCAGCCGGCCACGGCGCCGACGACCACCGGAGCGGTGACCGTGCTGGGCAGGTAGATGGCCAGGCCCACACCCAGGGCGGGGAGGCTGAAGCGGCCGTTGCTGGTCTTGCGCAGGATCGCGTCGACCGCGACCAGGGCCAGGCCGATCAGGGCGCCGACGCCCAGCAGGGTCCAGTTCAAGTCGCCGCCCAGCACGCCCTTGGCCAGGGTCGAGATCAGGGTGGCCTGCGGCGCGGCCAGCGGCTGGTCCGAGATCGCGTGCAGGTTCGGGGCGCCGGCGAAGCCGTTCGAACGGTTCAGCAGTTCCAGTACGAACGGGATGACGATGGCGCCCGAGATGACGCCGATGATCAGGCCGACCTGCTGCTTCCACGGGGTGGCGTCGACCAGCTGGCCGGTCTTGAGGTCCTGCAGGTTGTCATTGGCGACCACGGCCACGGCCAGGACGCAGGTGGTGACGTACAGGGCGTAGGCGATCAGGGCCTTGGTGACGTCCGGACCGATCATGCCGCGGCTGGCCATGCCGACCATCAGCGAGGCGCCCAGCACGGTCAGGATGGCGATGCCGGACACGGGGCTGTTGGACGAGCCGATCAGGCCGGCCATGTAGCCGCAGACCGCGGCGGCCAGCAGGCCGGCGACGATCAGGTAGCCGATGCCGATGGCGACCAGCGGCACGGTCAGGCTGGCGATCGGGCCGCCCGTCAGGAAGTGGGCCAGGAACCAGCCGGCCGGGGCCATTAGCACCAGGGTGACCAGGCCGACGATGCCGATCGGCAGGTCCTGTTCGACGCGGGGCAGGGCCTCGCCGCCGCTCTTGCGCTGCTTGGCGGCTTCCAGGGCCGACTTCAGGCCCGACAGGATCGGGCCGATCAGCTTGGCCAGGGTCCAGATCGCGGCCGCGCCGATGACGCCGGCGCCGAGGAAGCGGACCTGGGTGCTCCACACCTTCAGGGCGTGGGTGGCGGCGTCCGCGCCGGGCATCGGGGTGGCGACGGTCAGGATCGGCACCAGGATCGCCCAGGCGATGAACAGGCCGGTGAACATGGCGATGCCGACGGTGATGCCCATCAGGTGGCCCGCGCCCATCAGGGCCAGCGAGCTGGAAGCGCCCAGGCCGGTCGCGCCGGCGCCGGCCTTGAAGTAGCCGGCCACCTCGGCGGCGAACACCTTCATGGCGGCCAGCGCGCCGAACAGGGCCGAAGCGATCGCGCCCATGCTGACGGCGGCCAGGCCGGCCTTGCCCTCGGCGGCGCCTTCGCGCGGACCCGTGGCGACCTTCACCACCTCGGCGGCGGCGACGCCTTCGGGATAGGGCAGGGGCGAGTTGGTCACCAGCGCCCGGCGCAGCGGGATGGTGTACATCACGCCCAGGATGCCGCCGACGGCGCAGGCGCCGAAGGTGGGCAGGAACGGCACGTTCGACCACCAGCCGATCATCAGCAGGCCCGGCAAGACGAAGATCACCGACGACAGCGTCCCGGCCGCCGAGGCGATCGTCTGGACGATGTTGTTTTCCTGGATGGTCGAGGTCTTGAACGCCCGCAGCAGGGCCATCGAGATGACGGCGGCGGGGATCGAAGTCGCGAAGGTCAGGCCGACCTTGAGGCCCAGATAGACCTGGGCGGCGGTGAAGACGAGCGTGATCAGGACGCCCAGACCGATCCCGCGAAGGGTCAGTTCGGAGCGTGGCGCTGTGAGGTCGGCCATTTAAGAGTCCAAAAAGTTAAGGCGGCCGGACCTTGCACGTCCAACCGCCTGTAACTCAAGCTCGGATTTCGTCCCGGGAACGCTGTTTTCCGCGCGTTTCATGCGGGAAAGAGCGCGGGGTGAGGTGCTGTCTTCCGCCTAGGCGGGACGGGAAGGCGTATGCGCGCCGGTCGAGCAGACCTCGTCGATGCGCTGAACCATGGTCTCGTCGCCTTGGTGATGTGCGAGGCGAGCCGCCTCGCCGCAGCGACCGTGGCGGATCAGGCCGGCGGCCGCACGCGCGCGCACTTCGCGCAGGCGAGCTTCCTCGGTGTAGTTGATCTGGGGCACGTTCATCAGGCGTTGCGAGCCCGCATAGCCGCCGGCGGTGATGTTATCGACGAAGACCGTGTTGGCCGGCGGACCGCCGGGCGCGGTCTGGGCGTGGGCGGCGGCGGCCGAGAGAAGCGCGAAGGCGCTGACGACGACAATCCTGCGCATGATGGGGGCTCCGGTCTGTGTTGAAGGGATCAGAGAGGCTTGCAGGCGCGCTTGACGCCTTCCATCAGGCGGGCGTCGTTGGCGGCGATGAGGGCGGCCTCGCCGCACTTGCCGTCATTGATCGCGGCGGCGGCTTGGCGCGCGCGCGTCCAGCCCGGCTTGTCGACGATACGAAGCGCGTTCTCGTTCATCTTCGTGGTCGCCATATAGGTCCACAGATCGGAGTTGTATCCGGTGAGCGGCATGCCGCCGGTCGAGCCGGGCGGCGGCGTCCACGCCGGCGCCGACGATGTCTGGGCCATGGCGGCGGTGCAGGCGAAAGTGCTGGCGATCGTGGCAAGCGCCAGAACGGAGAACCTAGTCATAGTCATCTCCCAAGCCTCTTTCATTGATCGGTATTCGCGATCAACTAAAGCGCGTGGTCAAGATGATTTTCAAGCTTGGGTAAAAGAAAAGGCGCTCCGCGGACGGAGCGCCTTTCCCGTCTGTATCCGAAGCCTAGAGAACGCCCAGCATCTCCGCGACCAGCGGATGGCGGACGATGTCGCGGTCGGCCAGGCGGACGACGGCGATGTTGTCGACCGCCTCGAAGCGATCGGCGACGTCGGCCAGGCCCGAGATGCCCGGCAGCAGGTCCGACTGGTTCGGGTCGCCGGTGACGACCATGGTCGAGTGCCAGCCCAGGCGCGTCAGCAGCATCTTCAGCTGCATGTAGGTGCAGTTCTGGGCCTCGTCGATGACGACGAAGGCGTTGTTCAGGGTGCGGCCGCGCATGAAGCCGACCGGGGCGATCTCGATGGCGCCCTCGGCCATCAGGGCCCGCATCCGCTTGACCGACAGGCGATCGGTCAGGGCGTCGTAGAGCGGGCGCAGATAGGGGGCCAGCTTGTCCTCCATGTCGCCCGGCAGGAAGCCGATCGACTCGCCGGCCTCGACCGCGGGGCGCGACAGCACGATGCGGTTGACGCGGCCCGCCTCCAGGGCTTCCACCGCCTTGGAGATGGCGATGTAGGTCTTGCCGGTGCCGGCCGGACCCAGAGCCATGACCAGGTTCTTGTTGTCGATGGCCTCCATCAGTTCGGCCTGGCCTGGCGACTTTGGTTTTATCGTTTTGAGGTAACTCTGATCGCGCTCCGGATTGTTGGGGGCGCCGTCATGCCCAAGCGGGTTCCAGCTGTTGCCACGGTCGCGAACATCGACCGGCAGGCGACGCACCTTGGCGTCATCACCATATTGGCCGGTCTCATACGCGCCTTCGCGCGCCATCCGCTTCAGGGCTCGCTTGGTCATCAAAGCCTCCATTCGGGCATGAAAAAAGGACGAGGCCAGAAGGCGTCGTCCTTACTTGTGAGCTGGTTGTCGGTGAGCTGGAGAGACACGAAGTCGGGCGCGCGACGCGGCGGCTCGGGAGAGCCTGCGATGGTCGATGCTGTACGCCGAAACGCCAAGAGCAACACCCCGTCTTCGTCAGCGGGGAGAAGAAAGTGATTCCCGCTTAAGGAATGTTCCCTCTCGATCCGCGCTCCTACAATGGCAAATCATGGTTTATGGGGCGTTAACCGGAAAATCGCTCACAAGAAACGAGGCATACGGATGACTGTCTATTCGCTGGGCGTCGTGACGCCGACGCTTCCGCCGCAGGGCGAATACTGGATCGCGCCGTCGGCCAGCGTGATGGGCAATGTGATTCTCAAGAAGAACGCCAGCATCTGGTGGGGCGCGGTGGCGCGCGGCGACAATGATCCCATCACCATCGGCGAGAACAGCAATGTCCAGGACGGCTCGGTTCTACACACCGATGCTGGCGTTCCCCTGACCATCGGCGCCAACGTCACCATCGGCCACATGGTGATGCTGCACGGCTGCACGATCGGCGACGGCAGCCTGATCGGAATCGGCTCGATCGTGCTGAACGGCGCCAGGATCGGGAAGAACTGCCTGATCGGCGCGGGGGCCCTGATCACCGAGGGCAAGGAGATCCCGGACAATTCGATGGTCGTCGGCGCGCCGGGCAAGATCCTCCGCGAGGTCAGCGAGCACCAGGCGATGATCCTGCAGGCCTCGGCCCTGCACTACGTGGAGAACTGGAAGCGTTACGCGCGGGATCTCAAGGCCGTTGCAGGCTGAAACGCTGTTGGGAGCGCCGCCGGCCGTTTTGGGGGGATGGCGACGACGCTCCCGCTTCTTGTCGCCGGGTTGGACGAGGCGACGAGAAGAGCCGAGGTCGATGCGGCCGCCGGAGGGGGAGACCTCGCCTGGCGCGACGGTTTGAGCGCATCGACTCGACCATAGGTAGTTTATCCTGAAGTCCATTAGGTGTGAATGCCCATTCTTTCGGAATGGCGATCGGCGTTTGTCGCCGCTTGTCGGCAAGGCAAGGCAAGGCATGGACGTGGGGCTGGGCCTGCGCGGAACGGCGACGCCGTTCCTGGTGTCGAGGCGGTTTGAAGTCTTTCCGGAAGCGCGATTTGGAATCCTAAGCAGTCAATTTTAACTGATATGGTAATATTGGCGCAATCAATATTCACTGTATTGGGGTTTTTCTGGCGCCAACACTTGAAAATCCCCCCGTATGGCGCGAATGATCACGAAAAAGCCGATCGTTCGGCAATATCGCCGGTGGGGTTTCTGTGGCCTATACGTATGACGAGATCGTTCGCGCCGATCAGGACGCCCCCATCGGCCGAGCGCCGACTCCTGGGTTGCGGGAGCGCTACCGGATCCTGGCCAGCCTGAACGCCGCTCATGACGCTCGGCTCAATCTCGATAACCACTACGAAAACTTCGCCGCAAACCTGGGTGTCCACGGCGAGGACGAGGCCGCTTTCGCCGCCGCCGTCGCCTCTCTGGTCGGGGCCAAGGAGACGCTGCTGGCCATGGTCAGGGACGCCGGCATGGTCAGCGACGCCTCGACCCGGGGCGAGGTCGACATAGCGCTGAAGGCGGCGATGGCGGGCCTGATCATGGCCGCCTCGATCGAGGACGATGTCGGCCTATATGCTGCGGCCGCCAACAATTTCATGGTCGCCCTCTCAGCCAACACGCCCGTCCATGGCGCCAACGTGCTGCGGGTGGGCGCGGTCGAGGTCAGCGTCGAGAACTATCTGGCGGCCATCGTGCAGCCCGAGGGGCGTCGGCGGCTGCATCTGACCCTGACCGAGTTTCGCATCCTGGCCCACATGGCCCGCATCCCGCTGCGGGTCTTCACCCGCGCCGAGCTGACTGAGGCCTGCTTTCCAAGGCAGGACGTCTCGGGGCGCACCGTGGACAGCCATATCAGCCACCTGCGGCGCAAGCTGGAGGCCGGCGGCGCGCCCGGCTTGCTGGAGAACGTTCGCGGCGTGGGATATCGGCTGAAACCGGCCGAATGATCCATCGCGCCAGCATCGTGACAGTCAATTCTGACTGTTGATCAAATTATTCGTGGTCAATATTGACTGTATTGGCAATATATTAGTTGAAAATGCCCACACGGGCGCCATAGGTCGCGAAAAGCCGATTATTCGGCAGTATCGCCGGTGGGGTTAGCGTGGCCTATACTTACGAGGAAATTGTTCGGGCCTATCAGGACGTCCATGTCGGCCGGAGCCCGACTCCGGCAATGCAGGACAACTACCGAGTTCTGGCCAGTCTCAGCGCGGCCGGCCAGGTGAGCGACGCCCAGATTCTGAGCAATCTGGTCAACAGCGCCGACGACAGCACGGCGGTGGCGATCCTCGGCTACCAGTTTTTCACCGGCAAGAGCCCGACCCAGGCGGGCATGGCCTATCTGGTCAACTCCCCGGTCAATCCCAACGACCTGAACGACCCCTATTATGCCCGGTTCAATATCGAGAACCGCTACATCAACTTCGCCGCCAACCTGGGCGTCAACGGCGAGGGGGCGGCCGCCTTCGCTGCCAAGTATGGCGCGATGGACTTTTCCACCTACGTGGCCTCGATCTACCAGACCATCGTCGGCGGCCGGTTCGCCGACGCCGCCGGGATCGATGTCGGCGCCGCCGTCGCCTATCTGGTCGGGACCCGGGACGCGCTGCTGACCATGGTCAGGGAGGCGGGCATGGTCAGCGACGCCTCGACCCCGAGAGAGGTCGATATCGCCGTGAAGGCGGCGATGGCGGGCCTGGTCATGGCCGCCTCGATCAAGGCCGATGTTGGCCTTTACGCCGCCGCCGCCAACAACTTCATGGTCGCCCTGGCCACCAACACGGCCACCTACAACACCGACATCACCCGCACCTATGCGCCCGAGGTCATGTCGGCCGCGCATGGCACCGGCAAGGCCGTGGACCGCGACGTTCCCCTGCCTCAGCCCGCCCCGGTCACGCCGCCCGCGCCCGCAGCGCCCACCAGCTACGTCTTCCACCTGGCGGGGGGCGGGGACCGCTTCAGCGGCGGGGGTCTCGACGATGTCTTCAACGCCACCTCCGCGACCAGCGCCGTGCTGGGCGCGGGCGACGTCCTGGACGGCGGGGCGGGCCAGGACACGCTGAACATCACCGACCTGGTCGGGCAGCACAGCGCCAACGCCAGCGCCGCCACGGTCAGGAACATCGAGACGGTCAATCTCCAGTTCCGGTCGACCCAGGGCATGTCGTCGATCGACCTGTCCGGCTGGACCGGCGTCGACACGATGAACCTCACCGGATCGATCAACGGGGGCTCCGGCTTCACGCTGGAAAACCCCACGGCCGCAGACCTCCTGGCCCGCATCAGCAACTTCGGCAACTCGAGCTTCTACACGCACGGCGGTCACGACGTGACGTTGAACCTCAGCGGCGTGACCGGCGGCGATATCGGCTTCAATGGCGACGCGCCCACCGGCGCTGTCGCCGTGACCCTCGATCACAATGCCGACGCCGCGAACACCACCAGCGGCCGCATCAGCCTCAACGCCGGCGGAAATGTCAGCCTGACCCAGACGGCCAGCAACGGCGTCGGATCGACCGCCTATCTGTTCACGGCCGCCATCAAGGGCGGCGCGGCCACGACCTCGGTCGTCGTTCGCAACGCCCACGAGGTCGCCGCCGACGGCGCGCACGCCGGCGTCGCCTTCAGCGGCGGCCCGCCGTCCGTATCGATCACCGATGTCAACGTCTTCACCAGCAACCTCGGCGTGATCACCTCGATCGACATCGATGGCTACAGCGGCGTGCAAATCTCGGCCAGCGGCCTGACGACGCTGAAACTGGCTCACGGGCGCGGCAATGTGACGATCGGGAACAGCAACGTGGCCGGCGCGCCGACTGCGCTGAACCTGTCCCTGAACGCCGTCAAAGACGGTTCGCTGACCCTGGGTACGGGCTACACGACCCTCCATGTCACCACCGGCGCCATCGCCTCGCGTATGGACAATATCCACGGCCTGGTCACCACCCTGAACGTCAGCGGCGGCAGCCTGCTGACCCTGACCGCGGCCCACGGCCTGTCGTCCCTGCAGACCGTGACGGTCACCGGCGCGGCGGGGATCAACGCCGACCTGTCGGGCGGGACGGTGACCGCGATCGACGCCTCGGCGACGACCGGCGACAACACGGTGAAGCTTGACGCCAGGAACGCGACCTACGCCGGCGGTTCGGGTGTCGACAGGGTCACTCTGACGACAGGCATTACAAAGGTCATCAGCCTCGGAGGCGGCGACGACTTCCTGGACACGACCGCCATGGCCGGATCGAGCGGTAGCTTAGTTGACGGCGGCGCCGGCACGGCCGACGTCGTGCGGATGACGACCATTAACGCGCTAACGGTCGGTCATCTATTCACCAACTTCGAACGCCTGGAGCTCGTCGGTGGCGGCGGCTATGTTTTAGACGTTCAGCGCTATGACCACGTCACCATCAGCGGCGGCAACGGCATGGCGCTGACGGGGGTGAACTCAGGCGACACCCTGGTGCTGAACGGAGCGGGTGTGCTCTACTCGCTCAGCGTCAGCGGTGATCGAAGCCTCAATGTAAGGCTTATAGACGGTTCGGGCGCGGGCGTGAATTTCGCCAGCAGTGGACTTGAAGGCCTCGAGACCGTCAATCTCACCGTCACCGACGATCGGGTCACGCCGGATGGCAGCTTCATGGACGAGGTGACCTTCAGGGGCAACGACCTCAAGACCCTCACCATCGACGGGAACGCCGGCCTGAACCTGACGGCGACCAGCACCGCCCTGACCAGCGTGGACGCCAGCGGCCTGGCCCTGGGCGGGTTTACCTGGACGACGGGGGCGCTGACCGCGGCGGCCATCGTCAAGGGCTCGGCGACGGGGACCAACACCCTGAACTTCACCGCCAGTTCGCACGGCGCGACCTATACCGGTGGGACGGGCGCGGACATCATCACGGTCGGCCTGGGCGCCAACACGATCGACGTCGGGATCGACAGCAGCGTCGACAGGGTGAATGTCAGGAACAATTCCAGCCTTACCGACTTCACCACGATCATCAATCTGGCGGCGGGTGATCAGGTCAAGGTGCCGGGGGCGGGCTCGGATCCGTCGCTTAGGGACGTCCTAGACGCGACGCCCAGCACCCTCATGGCAACAATTGAAGCCAACTCCAAATTCGTTCGACCTGGGGGGTGGGAAGCATTGATGTTCTTTATCAGGGTTGAAGCCGACACCTACGTCTACGTCGATCGCATCTGGCAAGACGGTTACCGTCCTGAATATGACGTGCTGGTCAAGCTGACCGGCGTCACGCTCACCAGCGCGAACTACGACAGCGTCACGAGCTTGATCACGATCTAGCCGCCAGGGTTCGCGCGATGGCGTCCAGCAGCCTCTCAGGGGGCGTGGGCTTGTAGAGCACCTCGATGTCCTCGCGCGCCACCTCGGCGATCCGGTCGGGGTGGGTTTCGCCGGTGATCAGCAGCGCGCCCAGGGGGCGGGGGCTTTGGGCGCGCAGCAGACGGATGGCGTCAGCGCCGTTCTGGCCGGCGCGCAGGCGCAGGTCGCAGATGATCAGGTCGGGCGCCCGCTCGCCCGCGCTGGCCGGGCCCTCGTCGATGGTCTCGACCGCGTCGGCCGAATAGCCCGTGGCCCGCAGCAGGGCGCCCAGGCTGGCGCGGATGGCCTCGTCGTCGTCGATGACCAGGATATGGGCCGAGGGGAGGGCGAGGGCGCCTTTCCCGGGCGAGGCCGCCGCGGCCGTCGCGGTGACCGGGGCGATCCCGCCGGCGGCTAGCGGCAGGTCGAAGCGGAAGACGCTGCCGCGCCCCTCGGTCGAGGCCAGGGTGATGTCGCTGCCGATCCGCCGCGCCAGGCGCTGGGCGATGGCCAGGCCCAGCCCCAGCCCCTTGCGGCGGTCGCGCTCGGGATTGCCCAGTTGCACGAAGTCGCTGAAGATCGCCTCGAACTGGTCGGCCGGAATACCGCGACCGGTGTCCCAGATCTCCACCACGATGCGATCGCCGCGCTTGCGGCACCCGATCAGCACCCCGCCTTGCGTGGTATAGCGCACCGCGTTGCTGACCAGGTTGGTCAGGATGATCTTGACCAGGCCCGGATCGGCCTCGACCAGGGCGTCGCAATCGCGCGTGCGGTAGAATAGGCTCTTCTCGTCGGCGGTGATGCCGATCTCGTCCTCGATGTGGCGCAGGGCCTCGCTGATCGGGAAGACCT
The DNA here is from genome assembly GCA_964601775.1 of uncultured Caulobacter sp. Classification (GTDB taxonomy): domain Bacteria; phylum Pseudomonadota; class Alphaproteobacteria; order Caulobacterales; family Caulobacteraceae; genus Caulobacter. The sequence continues at coordinate 34,460 of CAZRPD010000027.1, forward strand.
GGGGGCGGGGAACGATCACCCCGGCCTCGGCGCGCGAGAAGTCGAGCAGGGCGTCCAGCATCTCGCTGGAGGCGCGCAGCGCCGACTTGGCCAGGCCCAGGGTCTCGCGCTGCGGCGCGCTCAGCCGGGAGCGGTCCAGCAAGGCCAGGAACATGCCCAGCGCGTGGATCGGCTGGCGCAGGTCGTGGCTGGCGGCGGCCAGGAAGGTCGACTTGGCGGCGTTGGCGGCCTTGGCGCTCTGCACCTCGGTTTCCAGCCGCCGCACCAGCTCGGCGTTGGTGAAGCGCAGCAGGATCGACTGGCGATAGGACTGGCCGGCGATCCGCGTGTTCATGAAAATGCCGGCGCCGTAGATGATGATCAGCACCGGGACCCACTGGACGTAGGGGTCATGGGCGAACCGGTCGCGCAGATAGAAATAGGTCGCCAGCTCCACGGCCGCGAACATGGCGATATAGGCGGCATGCACGCGCGGCAGCGGGCCATAGGTGGTGACCCCGCCGCTGACCGCGCCGGCGATGACGATGGTCACGAACGGGATCTGGCCCGGCGTCGCATTGGGCGCGACCACCCAGACCAGGCTGGCCCAGCCGGCCGCGTGGGGCAGCTGCGTCAGGATCAGCCGGCGGGCCATGCCCTCGGGATTGCGGACGATGCTGTCTTCGGAAAAGAACCAGCGCATCTCGGCGAAGGTCGACAGCTTCAGCGCCACCTGCACCGCCAGCCAGATCGCGATCGGCAGGCCCTGGTTGTGCAGCACCGCGGCGACGAAGACCGACAGGAACATCATCGTCCAGCCGGCCCGGGCCACCGTGCGATAGACGATGCGCACCTGCTCGATCAGGAGGTCGCGCGGCGAGACCAGGTCTTCGTCGGCCAGGAGATCGTCTCTGGCGGGCGCGGGGATCACAGGATGCCGGCCTTCTGGGCCTCGAACACCGCCTGGGCGCGGCTCGAGGCCTGCAAGAGCTTGAGGATCAGTTGGACGTGTCCGCGCACGGTGAACTCCGAGATCCCCATGCGGTTGGCGATGGCCTTGTTGGAGTGGCCCTCGCGCAGATAGCCCAGAACCTCGAGCTGGCGGCCGGTGAGCGGGGTGTCGAGGATCGGCTGCCGCCCGGACGCCGCGGCGCCTGTGGCGTGCGGGCGGGGCGCCAGGGCGCGGATCGTCTGGATCAGCCGTTCGGGCGCTTCGGACTTGAGGACCGCGGCGTCGCCGCCGGCCCGCAGGGCGCGGGCGATCTCGGCCTCGTTCTGCACCGAGGTGACGACGATGATGCGGCACTCCGGCCAGCGCAGCTTCAGCAGCGGGATGGCGTCGTGCCCGCCCATGCCGGCCAGATGCAGGTCCAGCAGGATGACGTCCGGTGCGGCGGTCAGGGCTTCCAAGGCCTGGCCCAGCGAGGCGAACGAAGCGAACACCGCGCTGCGGAAGGCGCCTTTGACGATCAGTTCGATGCCGGTGCGGAACAGGCTGTGATCGTCGATGGACACGACCGTGAAGGGCATAGGAAACCAATCCCGTCAGGGGCGAGCGAAGCGGCGCTGTATCCTCATTAATCGACGACCATCGGCGCGTCAGCAGTCCGTTTTGACTGTTTCGGCCGGTCGGCGGTCAATCTGTAGCGTCGCGGGGATACAGCTTAAATCTGCCCCAAAAGGCGTGGCGTTGTGATGCTCGGCAGGCTTCGGCTAGAAGGCGGCGCCACCGGCCCTGCGGGCCGGCGCTGCCTGGGTCGATTTTTCGGGACGCATCCATGAACGACCATCCCGATCTCGCTGCCCTGGACAGGCTTAAGGCGCGCATCCAGGCGCTCCGCGCCAAGACGACGGACAACGGCTGCACCGAGGCCGAAGCGTTGTCGGCCGCCGCCAAGGTCGCGGCGTTGCTCGATCGCTATGACTTGTCGCTTGCCGACGTCGATATCCGTGGCGCCACGTGCGAGCGGCTCGAGTACGAGACCCGCCACAAGAAGCGCATACCGCTGGAAGAGTGCATCGGCGCTGTCGCGAACTTCTGCGATTGCCGGGTCTGGCGCGAAAAGACCCCCGCGGGCGACCCGCGCTACGTCTTCTTTGGTCTCCGGTCTGATATCGAAGCCGCGCAATACCTGACCGAACTGATCGATCTCGCCGTTCGGTCAGAGCTTGGCCGCTACAAGAGCAGCAGGGAATACCAACAGTTTCGACACCAGGACCGGCACATGGCGAATGGCTCCTTCACCCTGGGAATGGTGGCGTCGATCGCGGAGAAATTGACCGCCATGAAGGCTGGTCGGGATCGGGCCAATAACGACGCAGGGCGTCATCTTGTCGTGCTCAAGTCAGCGGTCGTTGACGCCGAACTGGACAGGCTCGACCTGAAGCTCGAGACCGTGCATCGCCCTACGCGCATGGTATCGCCAGACGCATACGGCGCCGGCGGCGCCGCGGGCGTGTCCTTGGTCATCACTCCCAGAGGAGAGGGAGCCGCATAGCGACGGTTGCCGGCGACGAGCGCCGGACATGTGTAGGTTGCCGCGGGGGCAAGCTCCAACTTGCAAGGACAGCGTTCGCCGACCCTTGCGCGCGGCGAAAAGCCGGATCACTCTCTGCCTTAACAACGATAACATTCAGGGAGGGCGTCCGGGCCATGGCCAGTGAACGCTATGATTACGTCGTGATCGGCGCCGGTTCGGCCGGCTGCGTGCTGGCCGCGCGCCTGACGGAAGATCCCAACATCAAGGTCCTGCTGCTGGAAGCCGGCGGCAAGAACAGCTCGATCCTGGTGCGCATGCCGGCGGGCGTCGGCAATCTGATCAAGGACAAGGGCGACCAGAACTGGGGCTTCTGGACCGACCCCGAGCCCTATCTCGACAATCGCCGCCTGTGGTGGCCGCGCGGCAAGGGGCTGGGCGGGTCCTCGGCGATCAACGGCATGATCTATATCCGCGGCCATGCGCGCGACTACGACCAGTGGCGGCAGATGGGCCTCTCGGGCTGGTCCTATGCTGAGGTGCTGCCGTACTTCAAGCGCTCGGAGACCCACCACGGCGGCGGCGACGCCTATCACGGCGAGGCCGGGCCGCTGCACGTGTCGAAGGGCGAGAGCGACAGCCCCTTCTACGGCGCCCTGATCGAGGCCGGCCGCCAGGCGGGGCACAAGGTCACCCGGGACTTCAACGGCTATCAGCAGGAGGGCTTTGGCCCCTATGACCTGACCATCCGCGACGGCAAGCGCTGGAGCACGGCCATGGCCTATCTGAGCCAGGCCTTGGCCCGCCCGAACCTGACCTGCGTCACCGAGGCCCGCACCACGAAGATCCTGGTGGAGAAGGGCCGGGCGATCGGCGTCGAATATGCGGTGGGCAAGGGCGGCGAGCGCCAGGTGGCCCACGCCGACGCCGAGGTGCTGCTCAGCGCCGGCGCGGTGCAGTCGCCCCACATCCTGCAACTGTCGGGCATCGGCGCGCCGGACGATCTGCGGGGGCAGGGCATCGCCGTGGTCCACGAGTCCAAGGGCGTCGGCGCCAACCTGCAGGACCACCTGGACGTCTGCGTCTCGTGGACCAGCAAGAACCTCAAGACCGCCTATTCGGCCAACAAGGGCCTGAACAAGCTGGGGGTCGGCCTCAACTACATGATGTTCGGCAAGGGGCTGGGCCGGCAGCAGTTCCTGGAGAGCGGGGCGTTCCTCAAGTCGCGGCCCGATCTGGACCGGCCCGACCTGCAGATCCACGGCGTGCTGGCGATCATGCAGGACCACGGCAAGACGGTGGTCGAGAAGGACGGCTTCACCCTGCACGTCTGCCAGCTGCGGCCGGAGAGCCGTGGCCATGTCGGCCTGAACTCGGCCGATCCGTTCGACGATCCGGCCATCCGCGCCAACTATCTGTCGACGGACGAGGACCGCCGCGCCATCCGCGAAGGCGTGCGCATCGCCCGCGAGACCGTGGCCCAGGCCGCGTTCGATCCCTATCGCGCCTCGGAGTATGCGCCGGGCGCCGACGTGAAGACCGACGTCGAGCTGGACGCCTGGATCCGCGCCAAGGCCGAGACCATCTATCACCCGGTCGGCGCCTGCCGCATGGGCGTGGCCGGTGATCCGCTGGCGGTGGTCGACGATCAGCTGCGAGTGCAGGGGCTGCAAGGCCTTCGCGTCGTCGACGCCTCGGTCATGCCGACCTTGGTGGGCGGCAACACCAACGCCCCGACCATCATGGTCGCTGAGCGGGCGTCGGATCTGATCCGCGGCAAGGCGCCGATGGCGTCGCTGGACGTTCCGGTGTTCGAGGACGGTCACGCGGTGGCCGCGGAGTAAGGAAGACAGGATGCAGCATCGCCCGCTCGGCCGTTCCGGCCTTTCCACTGCGCCGCTGGTGTTCGGCGCCAACGTGTTCGGCTGGACGGCGGATGAGGCGACCTCGCATCGCCTGCTGGACGCCTTCGTCGACGGCGGGCTCAACGCCGGCGAGACGGCCGACGTCTATTCG
>CAZRPD010000028.1:0-37715 GCA_964601775.1 uncultured Caulobacter sp.
GCTCGCGTTCCAGCTGCCCCCCAAGCGAATATAGACGCCGCGGCCCGCGCCCTGCGCGCGGCCGGGCTCGTCCTGCTGCCGACCGAGACCGTCTATGGCCTGGGGGCCGACGCGTCGAATCCGGCGGCCGTGGCCGCGATCTTCGAGGCCAAGGGCCGGCCGCGCTTCAACCCGCTGATCGCCCACGTCGCCGACCTGGAGACCGCTGCGCGCATCGCCGACTTCGACGACCGCGCCTGGGCGCTGGCCAAGGCCTTCTGGCCGGGGCCCCTGACCATTGTCGCGCCGATCAGGGACACCGCCGCCGTTTGCGACCTGGCCCGCGCGGGCCTCGACACCGTGGCCATCCGGGTGCCGGGCCATCCGGTGTCGCACGCGGTGCTGGACGCGTTCGGCGGCGCGGTCGTCGCGCCCTCGGCCAACCGCTCGGGCCGGCCCAGCCCGACCACCTTCGCCGACGCCGTCTCCGAGACGGGCGACAAGGCCGCCGCCGCCCTGGATGGCGGTCCCTGCGCCGTCGGCCTGGAATCGACCGTGGTCTCGGTGCTGGAGGGCCAGGTTCGCCTGCTGCGGCCCGGCGCCGTCACCCGCGTGCAGCTGCAGCAGATCGTCGGGCCGCTGGCGGAAGCCGAGGACGACGCCAAGCGCTCGCCCGGGCGTCTCGCTTTGCACTACGCCCCCGACGCCCCGGTGCGGATCAACGCCAAGGCTCCCGCCGTCGGCGAGGCGTTCCTGGCCTTCGGACCCTGGCCGGACGGGCCGGGCGTGTTCAATCTCAGCCCGACCGCTTCCCTGGGCGAAGCGGCGGCCAACCTCTTCTCGTTCCTGCGCGCCGCCGATCGGACGCAGCCCACGGCGATCGCCGTGGCGGCCATTCCCGAAGAGGGCCTGGGCGAAGCGATCAATGACCGGCTGCGTCGCGCCGCCGGCTTCGTAGGATAATCGATGAAACCCCGGATCATGTATGTCGAGGACAAGTCCAAGGGCATCAACGGCCCCGCCCGGATCGGGCGGGTCGCATCGTCCAAGAGCGGCGAGACCCTGCACTATGCCGGCCAGTCGTTCAGAGCCCTGCGCCACTCGGGCCTGAAGGCCAATTTCGAGTGCAGCGTCACCGGCAAGCCGTACTGGATCGCCCGGGCCCGCAAGGACGGCGCCGACCGGCTCTACAAGGGCGCGGGCGAGCCGGCGGTGATCGACGAGGACGTGCGCGAGGAATACTGGCGCGATATCCGCGGCCTGCCCGACCCGGCCCTTAAAGACTGACATCGACCCTGCCAGAAGCGTAGTCTTGCCCCATGACCAAGCCCGTCCCCGCTGATGTCGTCTCCCGCCTGAAGGCCGTGCTCGGCGCGGCCGGGTGGAGCCAGGATCCCGATGTCCTGGCGCCGCATCTGGTGGAATGGCGCGGGCGCTGGACGGGCGAGACGCCGCTGCTGGTCACGCCGCGTAGCACCGCCGAGGTCGCCGCCGTGGTCGGGATCTGCGCCGCCGAGGGCGTGGCGATCACCCCCCAGGGTGGCAATACCGGTCTCGTCGCTGGCCAGATCCCACATGGCGAGATCCTGCTGTCGACCAAGAAGCTAACCGCCGTTCGCGACGTGGATCCGCTGGACGACGTGATGGTGCTGGAGGCCGGCGTCACGCTTTACGAGGCTCACCAGCAGGCCGCTGGCGTGGGCCGCCGCTTTACCGTGGGTGTGGCCTCGGAAGGCTCGTGCACGATCGGCGGACTGATCTCGACTAACGCCGGCGGCACGGCCGTCCTGCGCTATGGCATGATGCGCGAGCAGGTGCTGGGCATCGAGGCCGTCCTGCCCAACGGTGAGATCTGGAATGGCCTCAAACGCCTGCGCAAAGACAATACCGGCTACGACCTCAAGCAGCTGCTGATCGGGGCCGAAGGCACGCTGGGCGTGGTCACCGCCGCGGCGCTGAAGCTGCACGCGCCCCTGGCCTCCCGGGCCGTGGCGATCGTGGGCCTGGCCTCGCCGGCCGACGCCATCCAGCTGCTGGCCCGCGCCAAGGACGAGACCGGCGGTGCGGTCGAAGCCTTCGAGCTGATGGGCCGGCTGGGCTTTGACCTGACCATCCGCAACGTGCCGGGCCTGCGCGATCCGCTGCCGACCGAGCATCCCTGGTACGTGCTGATCGAGATCGCCAGCGGCGAGCCCGGCGCGGCCGAGGCGGCGCTGGAGCGGCTGCTGGCCGGGGCCTTCGAGCGCGGCCTGATCGCCGACGCGGCCGTGGCCCAGACCGAAACGCAAGAGAAGGCCTTCTGGCACATCCGCGAAGGCCATTCGGCCGGCCAGAAGCCCGAGGGCGCGGTGTGGAAGCACGACGTCTCGGTGCCGGTCTCCAAGATCCCCGATTTCATCGGCCAGGCCGACGCGGCGATCACCACGGCCTTCCCGGGAACCCGCATCGTCGCCTTCGGCCATGTCGGCGACGGCAATGTCCACTACGACGTCCTCAAGCCCGCCGGCGGCGACGACGACGCTCATGACGCGGCTCGCGAAGCCGGCGCCAAGATCGTCCACGACATCACCGCCACGTTCCACGGCTCGATCAGCGCCGAGCACGGCCTGGGGGCGATGAAGACGCTGGAGGCCCTGACCTACAAGGACCCGATCGAGGTCGCGGCCCTGCGGGCGATCCGCAGCGCGCTGGATCCTCAGCGGATCATGAACCCCCGAATCCTCTTCTAGGAAGCTTCTCTTTTAAGGGCTCGCCGCTTGCGGGCCCGCAAGGTCTGCATGACCAGCACGCCGATCGCGCCCGCCGGGATCACGGCCTTGTAGAAGCCCGGCTGCGAGTTTGGCCCCAGCAGGTTGATGGCCAGCGGGATGAAGCCCCACTGGCCCGTCGAGGCCTGCATCCAGAACGCGCCGACCCCGACGAAGCACAGCACCGCCCACAGCACGCGGAACTTCAGGGTCTTGTCGCGGGCCACCAGGACCAAGGCCACGATCATCGGCAGCGGCCAGGTGAGGGCGGCCATCAGGCCGAGGGTCTGGGTCATGATGGCGGGATAGCCGGGACCCGGCCGCGCGTCGAGCTAGAGTTCGCCGGCCCCGGCCATCATCGCCTTCAGCGCGGCCAGGTGGCCCTTCAGCGCCTTGCGGCCGTCGGCGCTCAGGGCCAGCCAGGTGCGTTGGCGGCCGTCCGAGGCGGCCTTGCGCACCTTGACGTAGCCGGCCTCCTCCAGGGTCTTCACATGCTTGCTGAGCACCGACTCCGAGACGTCCAGCGCTTCGCGGACGGTGGCGAAGTCGATGGTGTCCACGGCCGCCAGCATGCAGCACATCTGCAGGCGGTTGGGGGCGTGGATGACGGGATCGAGCGCGCTCATCGAACGGCGCCGTCACGCAGGTCGGCGCGATAGGCCGCCTCCCAGACGAAGCCGCCGACGGTGACGATGACGGCGACGATCGCGCCGAACACCAGTGGGGCCTGGGTCAGGCCGCGCTCGCGCAGCAGCCAGACCGAGATCAGCGCGCCCAGCATGCCGAGGGCGGCCAGACCGATGGCCACCCAGCGGGTGCGGCCTGCGCGATAGCCGTTGATCCACAGACCGGTGTGGCGCTTGTAGGCCCGCATCAGCAGCGCCAGCCCGGCGATATAGGCGGCGTAGAAGCCGAGCATGACCGGCGTGGGCTGGCCTTGCACCGCGATCAGTCCGCCGATCAGCAGGCCCAAGGCCGGATGGTACCAGGTCGGCGCCTTGGCGCGCTGAGCCATATCCGCCTGGGCGGCGTCCACTTCGGCCAGCATCCGCAGAGCGTCTTCGTTCATGTTGAGTTTTTCGCTTTCCATGGTGGAAAGTTATGGTGGTGACTTTCCGGGTCGGCAAGTGAAAACTTTCCGATGTGGAAAGTGTGGTCGGATTTACCTCAGCCGTCATCCCGGGCCTTGTGCCCGGGACCCCTCTGTCCCTGGCAAGTGAGGAGCAGAAACTTGGCGCTCACGTGCAAGCTGAACGAGGGGTTCCGGGCACAAGGCCCGGAATGACGAAGGTTTTTGATGCGGCGCGGAGCGTCGCGCTCATGGGCGTTGAATGAGCATTCCCGCCTTCGACGCATCACCCTCAAAACCTGCCGTATCCTCATCTCACCTCGTGGCGGGGAAAGGGCGCGCGGCCAGCGACCGATTGCGGCGGCGGGGGCGATCGAGCGGGGACGGGTCCGAGGGGGGTACTCGGACGATCCGGGGCTGGGCTTGCTGGGCTCACCCGCCCGCCGTCGGCGTGGTTGAAGGCCAAGGGGTGTGTCTTAGCCTGTAGTGGCTCGTCCTCTCCGACCTCTGGAGCTTGCCGGAAACGGTAGGACCTGGGTCCCGGTAGGGCCTGAACAGGGCCACCCGACGGGACGCTGACGGATAACGGTTGCGCGGAGCGTTCGGGCTTCGTCGAAACGGTAATCTACTCAAACTCTCCGGACGTCGTCCGGCGCTCCGCGTCCCTTTCCACAAACTTCAGCGGCGATCCGCGTGAAGGGGCGCTCGCATGCCCCGTCCCGCGCGCCATTCCGTAGTCACCCCGCTAGCGAAGCTCCCTCGAAGCCTCTATCTCCGCCCCCATGTTGATGGTCATCTCGCCCGCCAAGTCGCTGGACTTCACCGCCCCCAAGACGGTGCTGCCGCTCACCACGCCCGCGCTCAAGCCCCAGATCGGCGAGCTGGCCAAGGTCACGCGCAAGCTGACCGCGCCGGATCTGAAGCGTCTGATGCACATCTCCGACGCCCTGGCCAAGCTGAACCGCGAGCGGTTCCAGGCTTTCGACGCCGAGCTGGAAGACGGCCTGCAGGCCGTGATCGCCTTCAACGGCGACGTCTATGGCGGCCTGGCCGCGCGCGAGCTGGATCGTCCGGCCCTGGAGTGGGCGCAGGATCATCTGCGGGTCCTGTCGGGCCTCTATGGCGTGCTGCGCCCGTTCGACGCCTTGCAGGCCTATCGCCTGGAGATGGGCACGCGGCTGAAGACCAAGCGCGGGTCGAACCTCTACGACTTCTGGGGCGAGACGATCTCCCAGACCCTGAACCAGGCGGCCGAGGGGCACGAGGACCCGACCCTGGTGAACCTGGCCAGCCAGGAATATTTCGGCGCCGTCGACGCCAAGGCCCTGAAGCTGCCGGTGGTGACCTGCCACTTCAAGGAAGAGAAGGGCAACGAACTGCGCGTGCTGGGTTTCTTCGCCAAGAAGGCTCGCGGCCGGATGGCGCGCTACGTGATCGACAATCGCATCGACCGCGCCGAGGGGCTGAAGGGCTTCAATCTGGACGGCTACGGCTTCCGCGCCGATCTCTCGACGGGAGCCGACTGGGTTTTCGCTCGCCCGCAGCCCTGAATTCATCTAGTGGTGAATTTAATAAGCGCTCGCACCTCGCAGGGGCGAGCTATATGCTGCATTGCAGCACGTTAGGGCAGAAGTCATAAGGAGCGCTCGCATGGCCGTCGATTTCGGTTTGCAGGGTCAGGTCGCCATCGTCACCGGCTCGACCAGCGGCATCGGCCACGCCTTGGCCGACGCGCTCGCCGCCCAGGGCGTCAACATCGTCATGAATGGCCTGGGCGAAATGAACGCCATCGAACGGGCTCGGGCCGAGCTGGCCGAGAAGCACGGCGTCGAAGTGCTCTACCACGGCGCCGACATGACCAAGCCGGCCCAGATCGCCGACATGGTGCTGCAGGCCAAGGCCGAGTTCGGCGAGCTGGACATTCTCGTGAACAATGCCGGCGTCCAGCACGTGGCCCCGATCGAGGACTTCCCCGACGACAAGTGGGACCTGATCATCGCCATCAACCTGTCCTCGGCCTTCCACGCTACCAAGGCGGCGGTGCCGATCATGAAGGAGCAGGGGCGCGGCCGGATCGTCAACATCGCCTCGGCCCACGCCCTGATCGCTTCGCCCTACAAGGCGGCCTATGTCGCCGCCAAGCACGGCATCATGGGCCTGACCAAGACGGTCGCCCTCGAGGTCGCGACCCACGGCATCACCTGCAACGCCATCTGCCCGGGCTTCGTGAAGACCCCGCTGGTCGAGGCCCAGATCACTGACCAGGCCAAGGCCCGCGGCATCAGCGAAGAAGCCGTGATGAAGGACGTGATCCTGGCCAGCCAGCCGACCAAGCAGTTCGTCACCTTCGAGCAGCTGGGCGGCATGCTGCTTTATCTCGTCTCCGATGCGGGGGCCTCGGCCAACGGCGCGGCCTTCCAGGTCGACGGCGGCTGGGTGGCGCAGTAGCGGGGCGGGCGCGATGCCGATCCCGCCCTTCACCAAGAAGAAGCCTTCGGGCCGAAACCTGAGCCTGGCTTTGCAGGGCGGCGGCGCCCACGGGGCCTTCGAGTGGGGGATCCTGGATCGCCTGCTCGAGGAAGACGACCTGGAAATCCGGGCGGTGACCGCCGCCTCGGCCGGAGCGATGAACGCGGTCTGCCTGGCCCAAGGGCTGATCGACGACGGCAAGGCCGGCGCCAAGGCCAAGCTCGACGCTTTTTGGCGGCAGGTGAACCGCCAGGGCGGCCGCAACGTTTTCGGCGACACCTCGATCTGGACCAATGCGTTCTCGGGCGGCGTCGACTGGTGGAAGAACACGCCCGGCTGGCGGATGGCCGAGACCCTGGCCCTGTCGTTCAGCCCCTACGAATTCAACCCGTTCAACCTGAACCCGCTGCACGACGCCCTGGAGGGCGAGGTCGACTTCGACCAGCTGCGCGAGAACAGCCCCATCAAGCTCTACATCGCCGCCACGGCGGTGCGGACCAGCAAGTCGGTGATCTTCCGCGAGACCGAGCTGACCGTGCGCCACATCATGGCCAGCGCCTGCCTGCCGCAGGTGTTCCAGGCGGTCGAGATCGACGGCGAGCCCTACTGGGATGGCGGCTTCCTCGCCAACCCGCCGCTGTGGCCGCTGTTCTACGACGACACCCCCGACGACATCCTGATCGTCAGCCTCAACCCGTTCGTCCGCGAGGAGACGCCCAAGACGCCGGGCGAGATCATGGATCGGCTGAACGAGATCACCTTCAACGCCTCGCTGGCCTCGGAACTGCGGGCCATCGGCTTCGTGCAGAAGCTGCTGGACGAGGGCCTGCTGAAGGACAACGCCCGGGGCCGCTATCGCCGGATGCTGGTCCACGCCATCACCGCCGACAAGCCGCTGGCCGATCTCTCGATGTCGACCAAGTTCAACACCGAGTGGAGCTTCCTGAGCGATCTGAAGGAACGCGGGCGGACGGCGGCCGAGCAATGGCTGACCGACTGCGGAACCTGCATCGGCGTGAAGTCCAGCGTCGATCTGAAGGTCGGCTTCCCGTGAGCAATCCCGTTCCCTGCGTGGGAGTCGTCTGCCTGCGCGACGACGCGGTGCTGCTGATCCGTCGGGGGACGCCGCCTAGGCTTGGCCAATGGAGCTTGCCGGGCGGCCGGCTGGAATGGGGCGAAACGCTCGAGGTCGCCGCCCTGCGCGAGCTGAAGGAAGAGACCGGTGTCGAGGCCGAGCTGACCGGCCTGCTGGACGTGGTCGACGGTGTGTTTCCCGCTCGGCCGGGCGGGGACATCACCCGCCACTACGTGCTGATCGACTACGCCGCCCGCTGGACCTCGGGCGAGCCTGTAGCCGGAGACGACGCAGCCGAAGCCCGCTTCGTCTCCCGCGACGAGGCCATGGCGATGGTCGAATGGGACGAGACGCGGCGGGTGATTGAAGCGACCTATGCGCGGTTCGGCTTGCGCTGACGCCCCAGCTAGCCGACATCCGCAGCCATGACCGTTCTCGAAGCTCGCGCCCCCAGGGCCCCGTTATCGCCCAACGCCCTGATCCTGATCGCCGCCTGTGTGGCCTTGGGCTGGGCCGTGGCCGCGCAGCTGCCGCCGGTGGGGCCGATCACCTTCGCCTTCGTCGCCGCGACTTGGGTCCTCTCGGTCGGCGTTCACGAGTTCGGCCACGCCTTCGCGGCTTACAAGGCCGGCGACCACACGATCGTCGAGAAGGGCTATCTGACCCTCGACCCGCTGAAATATTCCGACCTCGTCACCACGATCATCTTCCCGCTGCTGGCCTTGGCGTTGGGCGGGATCGGTTTCCCGGGCGGGGCGGTCTATCTGCGCGAGGACCTGATGCGGTCGAAGGCCTGGCGGTCGCTCGCCTCGTTGGCCGGACCGCTGGGGACGCTGGTGGTGCTGCTGATCATCGCCCTGGCCCTGCCGTTCGTCGCGTCGCCGGACCTGCGCAACGCCCTGTCGCTGCTGGCCCTGCTGCAGGCCAGCGCCCTCGTCCTGAACCTGCTGCCTATCCCGGGCCTGGACGGCTACGGCGTGATCCGGCCGTTCCTGCCCGACGGTGTCCAGACCGCGATGCTGAAGGTCGAGCGGGTCGGCTTCCTGATCCTGTTTGGCCTGATCTTTTTCGTCCCCGGCGCCAGCCGGCTGATCTTCGTCGCAGCCTTCACGATCAGCGACCTGATGGGCGTGCCGCGCTCGGGGATCGCGGCTGGCTGGGACGCCTTCCACTTCTGGGGCTGACCTTGCGACACCCTTGACCGCGGTCAAGTCAGCGCCTCTTCTTCAAACAAACGTTTCGAGAAGAATGAGGGAGGTTTCGCCATGGCCTACGCGCCGTTCAACCTGTCGGGCAAGGTCGCCCTGGTCACCGGCGGCAACCGGGGCATCGGCTTTGGCATGGCGCAGGCCATGGCCCAGGCGGGCGCCGACATCGTCATCTGGGGCTCCAACGCCGAGCGAAACCTGGCCGCCGAGCAGCAGCTGACCGGCCTGGGTGTCCGGGTGAAGGCCCAGACCGTCGACGTCTCCGACGAGGCCCAGGTCCGCGAAGGCATGGAAGAGGCCGTGGCCGCCATGGGCCGGGTCGATAGCGTGTTCGCCAATGCCGGCGTCGGCTTCGGCTCGCCCTCGTTCGTCGACATGACCACCGAGACCTATCGCAAGACCCTGGCCGTGAACCTGGATGGCGTCTTCTTCACCCTGCGCGAGGCCTGCCGCCACATGGTCGAGCGGGCCAAGACCGGCGATGCGGGCGGCTCGCTGGTGGGCGTTGCCTCGCTGGCCGCCATCGAAGGGGCGTCCCGCAACGAGGCCTATGCCGCCACCAAGGGCGCGGTGATCTCGATGATCAAGTCGGTCGCCGTCGAGCACGCCCGCTATGGGGTGCGCGCCAACGCCATCCTGCCCGGCTGGATCGCCACCGACATGACGGCCGGCGCCCAGGCCAATTCGGCCTTTTCCGAGAAGGTCATCCCCCGCGTCCCCGCCCGCCGCTGGGGCGAGCCGGAAGACTTCGGCGGCATGGCCGTCTACCTGGCCTCGGACGCCTCCAGCTATCACTCGGGCACGACCCTGGTGATCGACGGCGGATACTCGATTTTCTAGGACTTGCGTATCTTGGACTCCTGGGTCCAGTAAAACCTTATGAAAAACAGCCTCTTGCGGAACTTCGTAAGCGGTGAGAAGCTTTCCTCATGGCAGCCTGGACATCAGATCCGGGCGCCAACGAGGAAACGAAAACGATGACGCCCCAAGACGTTGTCAGCCTGGCGCCGCCACGCGGCTTCCTGATGCTGGTCGCCATGGTCCTGACCGCCATGGCCAGCTGCTTCTGGACGTCGGAAGCCGACGTCGAGACCGAGCTGGCCAAGCACCGGTAGCAGCCGAGGCTAACCTCGCGGCACACTTGCCGCGCCGGCCGCGTCCCGAAATCCTCCCGGAAACAAAAGGGAGGAACCGGCATGGGACTGCACACGCCGCTCTGCGATCTTCTGGATATCGAGCACCCGATCATGCTAGCCGGCATGGGCGGGGTTTCGTATGCGCCCCTGGCGGCGGCGGTCTCCAACGCCGGGGGCTACGGCGTGCTGGGCATGGCCGGGACCACGCCGGACTTCATCCGCCAACAGATGCGCGAGGTCCGCTCGCTGACCGATCGACCGTTCGGCGTCGACCTGCTGGCCGCCACGCCTGAGGCCCTGACCGCCAGCGTCGAGGTCATCATCGAGGAGGGCGCCTCGTCGTTCATCGCCGGCCTGGGCGTGCCGCTGCCGATCATCGAACGCCTGAAGACGGCGGGGCTGAAGGTCATGGTCGTCTGCGGGGCGGTGAAGCACGCGGTCAAGGCCGAGCAGGCCGGCTGCGACGCGGTGATCTGCCAGGGCGGCGAGGGCGGCGGTCATACGGGTCTCGTCGGCACGCTGCCGCTGGTGGCCCAGGCGGTCGAGGCGGTGAAGATCCCGGTCGTGGCGGCTGGCGGCCTCTATGACGGTCGGGGTCTCGCCGCATCCCTGGCCCTAGGCGCTCAGGGCGTCTGGATGGGCACCCGCTTCATCGCCAGTCAGGAAGCGCACGCCGGCGCGCTCTATCGCCAGGCGGTGATCGAGGCCACCGATGACGACACCATCCGCACCCGCTGCTACTCCGGCAAGCCGATGCGGGTGCGCAAGAATGGCTATGTCGATGACTGGGAGTCGCGGCCGGCCGACATCCAGCCGTTCCCGCAGCAGGCCATGATCTCGATCCAGAACGCGGCCATGGGCGGCATCGGCGGCCAGATCGAGGGGCTGGACGCGGACAAGTCCTGCTTTGCGATGGGCCAGAGCGCCGGCGGCGTCCACGACGCCCCGCCGGCGGCGCAGATCGTGGCGCGGCTGGTGGTCGAGGCGGAAGATGCGCTGGCGAAGGCGGCGGCGTTCCGAACCTGAAGATGCTCCCCCTAACGCGGGGGAGCATCTTTTCAATCTAGAGCTCAACCTTCGGCAGGACCCGCCGGAAGTGGGCCTCGACGGCGTCGTGGCATTCGCAGGCGCGGCGCTCCAGGCCGGCGCGGTCGCGGATCGTGACCTTGCCGCGGCCGATGTCGATGACGCCGGCGTCCTGCAGCGTGCGGGCCACGGCGCTGATCGTGGTGCGCTGGACGCCCAGCATCTGGGCCAGGGTCTCCTGGGTCAGGCGGATCGGCTCGTCGCCGGCCCGGTCGTGGGCGAACAGCAGCCAGCGGCCGACCCGCTGCTCGATCGGATGCAGGGCGTTGCAGGCCGCCAGCTGCATCATCTGGGCGATCATCACGTCGGCGTAGCGATCGAACAGGTCGGCGACGAGCGGCGAGGCGGTCTTGACCTCCTCCAGCTTCTGGGTGGGGACACAGAAGGCATGGCCGGGCGTGCGGACCACGGCGCGGCCATAGGCGGGCTTGAAGCCGGCGCTGACCACGCCGCCGATCGCGCCTTCCAGGCCGATGCTGGCGGTCTCGATCTCCTGGCCGTCGGCGGTGACGACCAGCAAAGACACCTGGGTGGGACCGCAGGGGAGGTAGGTGTGCTGCACGTCGTCGCCGGCGTCGAACAGCACCGCCTCGGCCGGCAGGTCGACCAGCACCAGATGGGGCGCGAGGGCCGCCAGGGCGTCCGGGCGCAGGGCGGCCAGCAGACGGTTGGCGGCGTAGGGCGGGGCGGCGTCGCCGTCGGCGGCGCTGCGGACAATGCGGGTGATGAGGCTCATCGGGCTCTCCGGTGGCGCTTGCGACTCCCTAAGCGCGTGGCGAACGGCTTAGTTTCCCGTGGACGGCGAGACTCTTCCGAAGCACCCTCGCTCTGATCAGCTAGGGGGCGACGATGATCGCGAAGCGGCATGTCCGGCGAAGGCTCGGCCAATACGGCGCGCTATGGCTGGGATCCTTCGTCCTCACCCTGATCGTGATGGCCGCCATGGTGTTCGGCGTCGGCGTCCCGCTGGCGCAGACCGCCGACATGGCGTTGCCGGTCGCTTTCGCGGTGCTGGGCGTCCTGGCAGTCGTCGGCGTGGGCCTGACCCTGGTGCGCGACGTCGGCCTCTCGACCAAGCTGGTGGTCACCACCCTGGCGTTGCTGTTGCTCCTGCCGCTGCTGTGGGCGCCGGTACTGGCGGTGGTCGTCTCGGCCGCCCTGGCGGGCGCGTCCGTCGAATACTCCACCGCCTATGCCGGCTTCCGGATCGTGGTGAGCCGGCTGATCTATCCGCTGGCGGCCCTGTTGGGCGAAGACCCGCTGATCGGCCTGCTTTGGCAAGGCTTCCAGGTCGTGGCGTCGATCGTCGGGGCCGTGGCCTCGATCGCCCAGGTGCTCAGGGTCATCCGCCCGTACCTGTACGACGACGAAGAGGCCGAAGAGGTCAGCTGAGCTGGATCGGCCGAGGCAGGGTCCAGTCGTCCTGCTGCTCGTGCATCATGACCGGCAGACCCAATCCCGAGGAGTGGGCGGCCAGACGGCGCGCGGCCTGGCGGGCCTCGCGTCGGGTTTCATAGGTTCCAAAGCGCAGGTTGTCGCCGATGATCGACCAGTGATGGCCGACGCGAACAACGCCGTAATGCACCTCAGTCATGGGCGTGACCTCCTTGCAGTAATCCACAGGGAAGCCCCGATCCGGGGAAGGCGCAAGTCCTTTATCGCTCAAGCTTTTTCCTGACACCGATGGACAATTGTCCCCAGCCCGACCGTATGGGGCTCGCCTCTTGCGGGCGGGACCGTGACAGGCGGGCGTGGTTTGGCGATAACAGCGGCATGTCGCGTCCGTTCCTCATCGGCGTCGCCTTGAGCGCCTTTTTCGCTATCCCGGTCTTGGCTCAGGAGCGGGATGCGGGCGAGCGTCAGCGCCTGCTCGACATCGCCTATGCCCTGGGTGAGAGCCACGCCCTGCGCCAGGCCTGTCAGGGCGAGGGCGACCAGTACTGGCGCGCCCGCATGGTGCGGATGACCGAGGTCGAGCAGGCCGACCAGGCCTTCGACGCCCAGATGCGCGAGCGCTTCAACACCGGCTTTGCCTCGCGCCGCAGCGAATATCCGACCTGCGACGACGCCAGCCGCAAGGCCGAGCAGCAGACGGCCCGTCGCGGTCAGGCCCTGGCGCGCCGGCTCTCGCAATCGATGCGCCAGGCCGCGCGACCCGAACCGACGGATTCCATGGCGGACGACGAAGGGGCGCGCTAACCTCCACCTTAGGTAACGGAGGGAGAGCGTCTTGGGTACGTCGATCGTCGTGTTGGTGCTGCTGATCCTGGCGTTCGCGCTGGTGTTCAGCGTGATCAAGATCGTCCCGCAGGGGCGCGAGTTCACCGTCGAGCGGTTCGGCCGCTACACCCGGACCCTGAAGCCCGGCATCAGCATCCTGACCCCGTTCGTCGAGACCATCGGCCGGCGCGTCAACATGATGGAGCAGGTCCTGGAGGTGCCCCAGCAGGAGGTCATCACCAAGGACAACGTGTCGGTGAAGGTCGACGCCATCGTCTTCATCCAGGTGATGGATGCGGCCGAGGCGGCCTATCGGGTCGACAACCTGATCTTCGCCATCACCCAGCTGGCCCAGACCAATCTGCGCACCGTGGTCGGCTCGCTGGAGCTGGACGAGGTGCTGAGCCAGCGCGACCAGATCAACACCCGCCTGCTGTCGACCATCGACCATGCGACCGGCCCGTGGGGCGTGAAGGTGGCGCGGATCGAGATCAAGGACCTGACGCCGCCGGCCGACATCACCAACGCCATGGCCCGGCAGATGAAGGCCGAGCGCGAGCGCCGCGCGGTGATCACCGAGGCCGAAGGCGAGAAGCAGGCCGCCATCGCCCGCGCCGAAGGCCAGAAGCAGGGCGCCATCCTCGAAGCCGAGGGGCGCCGCGAGGCCGCCTTCCGCGACGCCGAGGGCCGCGAACGCGAGGCTGAGGCCGAAGCCAAGGCCACCGCCATGGTGTCGGCCGCCATCGCCGAGGGCGACGTCAACGCCATCAACTATTTCGTCGCCCAGAAGTATGTCGAGGCCTTTGCCGAACTGGCCCGCAGTCCGCAGCAGAAGACCGTCATCGTCCCCGCCGACTTCGCCGGTCTGACCGGCACGGTCGCCGGCGTGGGCGAGCTGGTGAAGTCGCTGACCGCCGATGCGCCGCGTTCGCCGCCACCGCAACCTGCCGCCCAGCGCTCGCGCCCGGTGGCCACGGCCCCGGTTGCCCCGACCATCACGCCGCCCGGCGGCAAGCGCGGAGCCTAGGTTGATGCAAGCCGTCGCCGGTTTCTACGCCCTGCAACCGTTCTGGCTGTGGCTAGGGCTGGCGGCGCTGTTCCTGGCGATCGAGGTCGCCAGCGGCACCGGCTGGCTCTTGTGGCCAGCCGCCAGCGCCTTCGTCGTTGGCCTGTTGGCCCAGGCGATCCATCCGGGCTTCGTCCTGGAGCTGGGCCTGTTCGCCGTGCTGACCATCGCTTCGACCTATCTGGCCCGGCGCTTCCTGCGACCCGTGCTGGACGCCAAGAGTCCGGACGTCAACGACCCGATGCAGCGGCTGGTCGGCCAGCGCGGCCAAGTGCTGTCGGCCTTCGAGCAGGGCCGCGGACGGGTCTTCGTCGACGGCAAGGACTGGGCCGCCGAGACCGACGAGCCCAGCCCGGCGATCAGCCAGGAGGTGGTGGTCACGGCGGTGGCCGGCGCCGTGCTGAAGGTGCGCACGACCCCGCCCTGAAGAACGCTGCTGACAGAAGACAGCGATCCTCCTGTTATGACCCCCTGTTATATCGGCCAAGCGACACCATCTGAGGCCGGCTTTTGAAAAGGGGGAGCGCGCGGCCGTGTCGCCGTCGCGCTCAAGGGAGACCGCGTGACCTCCATCATATCGGTAAAGGGTCTGAACAAGACCTATGCCTCGGGCCATCAGGCCCTGAAGACCATCGACCTCGAGATCCGGCAGGGCGAGATCTTCGCGCTGCTGGGTCCGAACGGGGCCGGCAAGACGACGCTGATCAGCATCATCTGCGGCATCGTCAATCCCAGCCAGGGCGTGGTGCTGGCCGACGGCCATGACGTCGTGAAGGACTACCGCGCCGCGCGGACCAAGATCGGTCTGGTGCCGCAGGAGCTGAACACCGACGCCTTCGAGACCGTCTGGGCCACGGTCAGCTTCTCGCGCGGCCTGTTCGGCAAGCCGCGCAACGACGCCTTGATCGAGAAGATCCTTCGCGACCTGTCTCTCTGGGACAAGAAGGACAGCAAGATCATGGCGCTGTCGGGCGGCATGAAGCGCCGGGTGATGATCGCCAAGGCGCTGAGCCACGAGCCGACCATCCTGTTCCTGGACGAGCCCACCGCCGGCGTCGACGTCGATCTGCGCCGCGACATGTGGGAGATGGTGCGGGGTCTGCGCGAAAGCGGCGTCACCATCATCCTGACCACCCACTACATCGAAGAGGCCGAGGAGATGGCCGACCGGATCGGGGTGATCCGCAAGGGCGAGATCATCCTGGTCGAGGACAAGGACGTGCTCATGCGCAAGCTGGGCAAGAAGCAGCTGACCCTGCAGTTGCAGAGCCCGCTGGAGGCCCTGCCGGCCAATCTCGTGGGCCATGCGCTCGAGCTGGCCAAGGACGGCAACGAGCTGATCTACACCTTCGACGCCCAGGCCGAGGAGACCGGCATCGCCGACCTCCTGCGCCGCCTCAGCAACGAAGGCGTCGACTTCAAGGACCTGCACACCAGCCAGAGCTCGCTGGAAGAAATCTTCGTCAGCCTGGTGAGGGACGCGAAATGAACGTCCATGCGATCAAAGCCATCTACCGCTTCGAGCTGGCGCGGTGGTTCCGCACCCTGCTGCAGAGCATCCTGGCGCCGGTGATCTCGACCTCGCTGTATTTCGTGGTGTTCGGCTCGGCGATCGGTTCGCGCATGCAGTCGATCGACGGGGTCAGCTACGGGGCCTTCATTATTCCGGGTCTGGTCATGCTGTCGCTGCTCAGCGAGAGCATCTCCAACGCCTCGTTCGGCATCTACATGCCCAAGTGGGCCGGCACGATCTACGAACTGCTGTCGGCGCCGGTCTCGTGGGTCGAGGCCGTGATCGGCTATGTCGGGGCGGCGGCGACCAAGTCGGTGCTGCTGGGCCTGCTGATCCTGGCCACGGCCCGCCTGTTCGTGCCGTTCGAGATCGCCCACCCGTTCGTGATGGCGCTGTTCCTGGTGCTGACGGCAGTGACCTTCAGCCTGTTCGGCTTCGTGATCGGCGTCTGGGCCGACAACTTCCAGAAACTGCAGATCGTGCCGGCGCTGATCATCACGCCCCTGACCTTCCTGGGCGGCAGCTTCTACTCGATCAACATGCTGCCGCCGCTCTGGCAGAAGATCACCCTGTTCAACCCGGTGGTCTATCTGATCAGCGGCTTCCGCTGGGCCTTCTACGGCGTCTCGGACGTGGGCGTCTGGA
This sequence comes from uncultured Caulobacter sp., assembly GCA_964601775.1. Taxonomy (GTDB): domain Bacteria; phylum Pseudomonadota; class Alphaproteobacteria; order Caulobacterales; family Caulobacteraceae; genus Caulobacter. The sequence goes on from CAZRPD010000028.1 coordinate 16,214, forward strand.
TCAGCCTGGGCATGACCTGCGTGTTCCTGGCCATCTGCCTGACCGCGGTCTGGTGGATCTTCAAGACGGGCTATCGCCTCAAGGTGTGAGTAGGGCGTCCTTCATCGCCCCGACAAGCCGCTGGTGCGGTTATGTCGGGGCGACAGACGCCCTATCGGCGACTTCGTTGCCTACCTCCGACGGGCGCATGGTTGCGAACAATGCGTGAACATGTTCATCCTTGAGGCCACGTTTCATGGCGACAGGGAGCGACCATGGAGGAGCCTGGCTTTTCGCTCGACTACGTGAGGCCGCCGGATGTTCTCGAAATCCGCGGCCATTCCGTCGTTCTGGATGCCGATCTGGCGCGCTTGTTCGAGGTGGAAACTCGAAGCCTCAATCAGCAGGTCCGCCGCAACGTGGATCGGTTCGAAGGCTTCTCTTTTCAACTTTCCGAGGACGAGTTCGCGGCTTTGACATCACATTCTGTGATCTCAAACGGTGGGAGAGGCGGGCGCCGTCACCTGCCTCACGCCTTCACCGAACATGGCGTCGTCATGGCCGCGACGGTGATGAAGTCGGAAAGGGCGATCGCCGCCACACGCTTCATCGTCGCGGTTTTCGTGGAGGCGCGGCGCAAGGCTCCGGAGGGCAGCAACTTGCCGAGCCTGTTCGACCCGCGCCGGCTAACGCCGTTGGAGAGCGAGGCGCGCATCGGGCTGATGGGCAAGCTGGATCGCGCATTGGGGCGCGTACTAGACGCCATTGCCGACCCGATTGCCCAGACGACGGTGCGTGACGAGGCGAGCGCTCTGGCCGCCGAAGGCCTCGCCAGCCTGAAAGCCTATCTTCGCACCGCTGGCGTCCAGAACGAAAAGACCCTTGCCGAAGTGCGCAAGCTGTTGGCCGAAGCGGAGCTGGTTCAGGCTGAGACGGCTCAGCGCATCACCGAAAACGAGCACCGGCAACTGGCTTTGCTGGCCAAGCAATTACGCTTGGTTCTGGTCGCCCAGCAGTACCTTGAGCGTGGCGGTGTCGACGATCTTCTGGTCGTCCTGAAGGATTTGGAGAGCGCCTGACCGGCGCTCTCCACTACATCCGTTCCGGCGCCTCGATGCCCAGCAGCTCCAGCGTCAGTTCCAGCTGGCGCAGGGTGGTCTCGGCCAGCGACAGGCGCGAGGCCCGCAGCGTCTCGGTGTCGGCGCCCATGATCGGGCAGGCGGCGTAGAACTTCGAGAACGACTGGGCCAGCTTGTAGGCGTGCTCGGCGATGAAGTTCGGGGCCTTCTTGTCGTAGGCTTCCTGCAGCGCGCCCTCGAAGGCGTCCAGCAGCATGGCCAGGTCGCGCTCGGCCGGCTCGTGGATGGCGATGCGGCCGGCGCCGGCGCCCGCTTCCGAAGCGCGGCGCAGCACGCTCTTGATCCGCACCGACTGGTACAGCAGGTACGGGCCGGTCTTGCCCTCGAAACTGGTGAAGCGGTCGAGGTCGAAGACGTAGGAGGTGCCGCGGAAGTTCTGCAGGTCGGCGAACTTCAGAGCGGCGACGCCCACCTTGTGCGCCGTTTCCTCGAACTGGTCTTCCGGCAGCTCGGCGCCGAGGCCGGCTTCGCGCAGGCGCTCACGGGCCTTTTCGCGGGCCATCTCGATCAGGTCGTGCAGCTTCAGGACGCCGCCGGCGCGAGTCTTGAAGGGCTTGCCGTCCGTGCCGTTCATCGTGCCGAAGCCGATGTGCTCCAGCCCGCCCTCTTGGGCGTAGCCGGCCAGATAGGCGGCGCGGAACACGGTCTCGAAGTGCAGGGCCTGGCGCTGGTCCACGCAGTAGAGGATCAGGTGCGGGTCGAACGACTTGCGGCGGTCCAGGATGGTGGCCAGGTCGGTCGTGCCATACATGGCCGAACCTTCCGACGACACCACCAGAAGCGGCGGCACGTCCTGCTTGTCGCCTTCGCGCGAGACGCGGACGATGCGGGCGCCCTGGTCGGAGACCAGCAGACCCTTGTCCTCCAGCTGGCGGACCATCGGCTCGATGAGGTCGTTGACGTCGCTCTCGCCCTTCCACAGGTCGAAGTCGACGCCCAAGGCGTGGAACTCGCGTTCCAGGGCCACGCGGCTGACCTTGACGAAGTGGCTCCACAGCAGGCGGTAGCCGAAGCGGCCGTTCTGCAGTTCGGCGGTCGCCTTGCGGGCGCGCTCCTTGAACGCCGGGTCTTCCTTCTGGCGCACCGAGGCGGCCGGATAGATGCGGTCGAGGTCGGCCAGGGTGATGCGGCTCTCGAACTCGGCCATCACCTTGGCTTCGTCGGCGGCGGAGAAGCCGCGCGGCGCTTCGGGCAGCTTGTCCATCAGGGCGCGGATGAAGGCGTCCTCGTCGATGATCGCCGAGATCAGCAGGCCCATCTGGAAGCCCCAGTCGCCGAAGTGGGCGTCGCCCACCACGTCGTCGCCGCGGAAGCGGTACAGGCGCTTGATCGACTCGCCAATGATCGAGGCGCGCAGGTGGCCCACGTGCATCGGCTTGGCGACGTTGGGACCGGCATAGTCGATCAGGACGCGGCGCGGATCTTCCAGCAGCTGGGCGCCGGCCCGGTCGTCGGCCGCGATCTCGCGGGCGCGGGCCGACAGGGCTTCGTCGCTGACGCGCATGTTGATGAAGCCGACGCCGGCGATCTCGACCGAGGCCAGGCGCGGGTCGCCCTTGAGGATCTCGACCACCTGCACGGCGATCTCGCGCGGATTGCGCTTGGCGCTCTTGGCCGCCGCGAGGGCGCCATTGCACTGGAAATCGGCCAGGTCGGGACGGTCGGAGGCGGTGACGCGACCGAATTCGGGCGGCAGTCCGGCGGCCTGGAAAGCGGCCGCGGCCGCCTCGCTCAGGGACCGCTTCAAATCGTTCATGGGTTAGGCGTCGTCCCTGCTGGGGTCTGGGCTTGCTGAGCCTGCGCGGCCTGGCCCGCATTGACGCGGAAGCGCTTGCCGTCACGGTTGAAGGCGGCCATCTGCGGCGTCACGTCGAAGCCGATCAGGACTTCGAAATTGCCGCCGCTGACCTTGGCGTCGGCGCGCGGGATCGAGATCTGCTCGATGGTCTCACGGGTGTAGGTGCGATCCTGGCCGGCCGCGAAGGTCACCGGCAGGTCGAAATATTCCTTGGCGATCACGGCCTGGTTCCGTTCGGTGACGGCGATCCAGTAGCGATAGGTGTATTTGTCGCCCTTGGCCTGCGGACCGCGGCCCAGCTGGAACAGGGTCTCGATGCGGATGCGGATCGGCTCGTCGCTCTTGTAGGCGCAGCCCGAGGAGATGCTCTGGATCTCGCCGGTGAAACCGGCCTGGGCGGCCGATTCCTTGCCGTCCTTGAACTCGACAAAGCGGCTGGCGTCGTACAGCACCTTCACATAGGGGCACGGGCCGGCGTTGCGCAGCTGCTGCAGCGGCGCCTTGGGCTGGTTCCATTCAGCGTCGCGCTTCTTGCGCTTGGCCGCGTCGTCCTCGCCGCCACCGCCGCCCGGACCCTGCTGGGCGTGAGCGATCGAGGCGGCGCACGAGGCGGCCATCAGGGCGCTGAGGGCAAGCGAGACTTTGCGGCGCATGAAACGTCCGGTCCGAGAGAAAAGTGGCCAAGCGGGACCATCGGGCCCCATCGGCGTCATGCAGCCTGATAAAGGCATATGCGTGACGTCGCAACGACGCAGACTCCTGGCGCCGAGCCGCCCAAGCGACTAGGTTCCGCGCCATGAACGCCCATGCTCCGGTCCGCCGCCCGATCTCGCTCGTGCTCGCCAGCCCGCGCGGCTTCTGCGCCGGCGTCGATCGCGCCATCCAGATCGTCGAGCGCGCCGTCGAGAAGTTCGGCGCGCCGGTCTATGTGCGTCACGAGATCGTGCACAACCGCCACGTGGTCGACCGCCTGAAGGCGCTGGGCGCGGTGTTCATCGAGGAGCTGTCCGAGGCCCCCGACGATCGCCCCGTGGTGTTCTCGGCCCATGGCGTGCCCAAGTCGGTGCCGGCCGAGGCCAAGAGCCGGCAGATGATCTATCTGGACGCCACCTGCCCGCTGGTCTCCAAGGTCCATGTCGAGGCCCAAAAGCATTTCGACGCCGGCCGCGAGATCGTGCTGATCGGCCACGCCGGCCACCCCGAGGTGATCGGCACTATGGGCCAGCTGCCCGAGGGTTCGGTCACCCTGATCGAGGATATCCACGACGCCGCCGCCTGGGAGCCGAAGGACGCCGCCAACGTCGCCTTCCTGACCCAGACTACGCTGTCGGTCGACGACACGGCGGACATGGTGGCCCTGCTGCGCGAGCGCTTCCCCGGCATCGCCGCCCCGCACAAGGAAGACATCTGCTACGCCACGACCAACCGTCAGGACGCGGTCAAGCACCTGGCCGAGCAGTCGCAGCTGGTGCTGGTCGTCGGCTCGCGCAATTCGTCGAACTCGGTGCGCCTCAAGGAAGTCGGCCTCAAGGCCGGCGCCAGCGCCGCCTATCTGATCGACGACGCCAAGGACATCGACTGGACTTGGTTTGAGGGCATCGACCGCGTCGGCTTGACCGCCGGCGCCTCGGCCCCGGAAGACCTGGTGCAAGGCGTCATCGACGCCATCTCGGCTCGCTTCGACACCAGCGTCGAGGAACTGGTCGAAGCCCGCGAAACCATCACCTTCAAGCTGCCGCGACTGCTGACGGCCTAAGGGCGGCTTGACCGCGGGCGTCCGGTCGCGCATCCCCGCGTCATGGCCGTCTATACCGATATCACCGACCAGGAACTGTCCGCCTTTCTCGAAGGCTACGACCTTGGCGCGCCGCTGGCGTTCAAGGGCATCGCCGAGGGCGTGGAGAACTCCAACTTTCTGCTGGAGACGGAGAAGGGCCGCTACATCCTGACCGTCTACGAGCGGCGGGTGAAGGCGGAAGAGCTGCCCTATTTCCTCAACATGCTGACCTGGCTGGCCGACAAGGGTTATCCCAGCGCCCGGCCGATCCCCGACCGCAAGGGCGCGACGCTGTCGACCCTGCGCGGCAAGGCCGCCGCCATCGTCGAGTTCCTGCCCGGCCTGTCGGTGCGCAAGCCCACGCCGGCGCACTGCCGCGAAGCCGGCGAGGGTCTGGCCTGGCTGCACCTGGCCGGCGAAGGCTATCCGGGCCGCCGCGCCAACGACCTGGGCCAGACGGCCTGGGCGTCGCTGTTCTCCAAGCACCGCAAGGCGGCCGAGGACCTGAAACCCGGCCTGTCGGCGACGATCGACAACGACCTGGCGCAGCTGTCCCTGATGTGGCCGCGCAATCTGCCGGCCGGGACGGTCCACGCCGACTACTTCCCGGACAACGTCTTCTTCAAGCCGGACGGCAAGTTCGCCGCGGCGATCGACTTCTACTTCGCCTGCGACGACGCCTATGCCTACGACGTGGCCGTGACCCTGAATGCCTGGTGCTTCGAGGCCGACGGCAGCTTCAACATCACCGCCGCCAAGGCGCTGCTGAACGGCTACGAGCGCCGCCGGCCGCTGAGCCCGGCCGAGAAGGAAGCCCTGCCGATCCTGGCGCGCGGCGCGGCCATGCGCTTCTTCCTGACCCGCCTGGCCGACTGGGGCGCGACGCCCGCTGGCGCCCTGGTCCGGCCCAAGGATCCACTGGAGTACGAGCGCAAGCTGGCCGTCCACCGCGAGGGCTTGGTGCTGTTCTGATGACGCCGAAGGTCACGATCTATACCGACGGCGCCTGCAAGGGGAATCCCGGCCCGGGCGGCTGGGGCGCCATCCTGTTCTATGGCGACAAGAAGAAGGAAATCACCGGCGGCGAGCCGGCGACGACCAACAACCGCATGGAGCTGATGGCGGCCATCCAGGCGCTGGAGCTGCTGAACCGCCCCTGCAAGGTCGAGCTGCACACCGACAGCCAGTACGTGATGAAGGGCATCCAGGAATGGATCCGCGGCTGGAAGGCGCGCGGCTGGAAGACGGCCGACAAGAGCCCGGTGAAGAACGACGACCTGTGGAAGCGCCTCGACGCCGCCCGTGACCGTCACGACGTCGACTGGTGCTGGGTCAAGGGCCACGCCGGCCATCCCCTGAACGAGCGCGCCGACGCCCTTGCCAACGAAGGCCTTCGCAAGGCCAATCCGCGCTACTAGAGCGTGGCAGCCGAAAGTGTGAGCGGTTTCGGCGCCCGCCACGCTCAAACTTTAGAGATAAACCCAACTGTGGACGCTCGCGAAAACGCCTCGCCACGGCGGCGCGGGTCTGCGAAGCACGGCCGATGAACCTCGTCGGCTACTATCGCGTGCCGCCCGTGCGCGGGATCTTCTTCAGCCCCGCGCAGGAGGAGCGCCTGCTGCTGCTGGGCTGCCAGGAAGTGTTCAGCGACCGTTGCCTGGCCTCGGGCGTGGTGCGGCCGGGCCTACAGCGCGCCCTGGATGCGCTGGAGCCGGGCGGCGCGGTGGCCGTGCCCAGTTTCCATGCTCTGGCCGGGGACATGGCCGGCCTCGTCGAGGCGGTGCTGAAGCTGCAGGCGCGGGGGCTGCATCTGGTCGTCCAGCAGCCGGAGCTCGACACCCGGACCCAGCCCGGCTTCTTCGAGGCCTGCCAGATGCTGGCCGGCTTCAGCCGCGAGCGCCCGATGGTCCGCGCCGCCGAGACCGCCCTGATCGCCAAGGGCGGCAAGGCCGGCGGCATGAAGGGTCTGAAGGCGAATGCGCCGGATGACGCCCAGCCGGAGATCATTGTCGACGATCAGGAGGCCGACGACTCCGTCGATCGTTGACTCTCGACCTCGCCTCGCCCAAAGAGCCGAAGACCCTCGCGGGAGACATCGGGATTCGATCCCGAGGCCGAAGGCGCAACCGCCCCGGAAACGCTCAGGCAAAAGGACCGCGCGGGTTTAGAAACGCTGGAAAGCAGCCTTCCGAAAGGACGGCTCGCCGAAGGAGCAAGGCCAAACCCAAAGGCAGAAGGGGTGCGGCCGGAATCTCTCAGGCCCAAGGGACAGCGGGGGCGCGACCAACCGGCGGACGCCGGTCGTCTCGCCGACCCCGTTTGGAGCCCACTGCGTGTCAGACCAAGACCTCAAGAAGACCCCGCTGTATGACGCCCACGTGGCGGCCGGCGCGCGCATGGTGCCGTTCGCGGGCTATTCCATGCCGGTGCAGTACAAGGACGGGGTGCTGAAAGAGCACCTCTGGACCCGCGAGCACGCCGGCCTGTTCGACGTCTCGCACATGGGCCAGGCTCGCCTGCGCGGCGAAAACCCCGCCAAGAGCTTCGAGAAGGTGGTCTCGGCCGACTATCAGGGCCTGAAGGCCGGCAAGCAGCGCTACGGTGTGCTGCTCAATGCCCAAGGCGGCATCATCGACGACCTGATGACCGCGCGTCCCGACGACGACGGCCTGTTCGTGGTGGTCAACGGCGCCTGCAAGGACAACGACTACAAGATCATCGCCGACGCCCTAGCCGGCGAGGCCACGGTGACCCGCCTGGAAGACCGCGCGCTGCTGGCGTTGCAAGGTCCTGAAGCCGCCGCTGTTCTGGCCGCCCATGTGCCGGAAGCCGCGGAAATGGTGTTCATGGACACCAAGGCCCTCACCGCCTTCGGCGTCGACGCCATCATCTCGCGCTCGGGCTACACCGGCGAGGATGGCTACGAGATCTCGGTCCCGGCCGACGCCGCCGAGCGGATCTGGAACACCCTGCTGGCCGACGAGCGCGTCAAGCCGATCGGCCTGGGCGCGCGCGACAGCCTGCGCCTGGAAGCCGGCCTGCCGCTGTACGGCCACGACCTGGACGAAACCGTCTCGCCGATCGAGGGCGGGCTGAACTTCGCCGTCGGCAAGTCGCGCCGCGAGGCCGGCGACTACCTCGGCGCTGATCGCATCGCCAAGGAGCTGGCCGGCGCGCTGACGCGCGTCCGCATCAATCTGAAGGTGCTGGAAGGCGCTCCGGCCCGCGAAGGCGCCGAGATCGCCGACGACGCCGGTAACGTGATCGGCAAGATCACCAGCGGCGGCTTCGCGCCCTCGCTGGGTTTCCCCATCGCCATCGGCTTTGCCCCGCCGGCTTTCGCCGTCGTTGGGACGAAGTTGAAAGTCATCGTGCGCGGCAAGCAGGCCGCCGCTGAAGTCGTTGCGACGCCGTTCGTCGCCAATCGTTACGTCCGCAAACTCTAATCAAGGGCCGACAGAGATGCGTTTCACCAAAGATCATGAGTGGGTTGTCGTCGAAGGCGACGTCGCCACCGTCGGCATCAGCGCCTACGCCGCCGAGCAACTGGGCGACGTGGTGTTCGTTGAGGTGCCGGAAGCCGGCAAGACCGTGAAGCAAGGCGACGGCCTGGCCGTGGTCGAGAGCGTCAAGGCCGCCTCGGACGTCTATGCCCCGGTGTCGGGCGAAGTCGTCGAAGGCAATGCCGAGCTGGCCGACGCGCCGGAAACCGTCAACGCCCTGCCGGAAAGCGGCGGCTGGTTCGCCAAGATCAAGCTGAGCAACCCGAGCGAAGTCGAGGCCCTGATGGACCGCGACGCGTACGAAGCTTTCCTGAGCACCCTCTAACTTTCGACCCCACGAAAGCAGATCAATGCGTTACCTCCCCCTGACCCCCGAAGACCGCGTCGAGATGCTCGGCGCGATCGGCGTGAAGTCGATCGACGACCTGTTCGTCGATGTGCCGGCCTCGGCCCGCCGCGACGGAACCGTCGACCTGCCGCTGCACGCCGGCGAAATCGAAGTCGAACGCAAGATGGCGGGCCTGGCCCGTCGCAACCGTTCGGCGGGGGAGGGACCGTTCTTCTGCGGGGCCGGCGCCTATCGCCACCATGTGCCGGCCACGGTCGACCACATCATCCAGCGGTCGGAATTCCTGACCAGCTACACGCCCTACCAGCCGGAAATCGCCCAGGGCACCCTGCAGGTCCTGTTCGAGTTCCAGACCCAGGTCGCGGCCCTGACCGGCATGGAAGTGGCCAACGCCTCGCTCTATGACGGCTCGACCGGCGCGGCCGAGGCCGTGATGATGGCTCAGCGCGTCACCCGCCGCAGCAAGGCGGTGATGTCGGGCGGCGTCCACCCGCACTACATCGAGACCATCGAGACCCTGGCCCACGCGGCGGGCGTCTCGACCCAGGCCATGCCTGCGGCCGTCGACGCCGAGGACGCGGTGATCGCCGCCATCGACGCCGACACCGCCTGCGTCGTCGTCCAGACCCCGAACGTGTTCGGCACGGTCACCGACGTGACCAAGATCGCCGAGGCCGCTCACGCCGCCGGCGCGCTGCTGATCGTGGTGACGACCGAAGCCGTCTCGTACGGCCTGCTGAAGTCGCCCGGCGAGATGGGCGCCGACATCGCCGTGGCCGAGGGCCAGTCGATCGGCAACGGCCTGAACTTCGGCGGCCCCTATGTCGGCCTCTTCGCCTGCAAGGAAAAGTTCGTCCGCCAGATGCCGGGTCGCCTGTGCGGCGAGACGGTCGACGCCGACGGCAAGCGCGGTTTCGTGCTGACCCTGTCGACCCGCGAGCAGCACATCCGTCGCGACAAGGCCACGTCGAACATCTGCACCAACAGCGGCCTGTGCGCCCTGGCCTTCTCGATCCACATGAGCCTGCTGGGCGAGGTCGGTCTGCGTCAGCTGGCGGCCCTGAACCACCAGAAGGCGCTCGCCCTGCGCGACGCCCTGAAGGCTATCCCGGGCGTCGAGGTCCTGACCCCGCGCTTCTTCAACGAGTTCGCCATCCGCGTGCCGGGCAAGGCCGCCGAGGTCGTCGAGACCCTGGCCGGTCACGGCGTCATCGCCGGCGTGCCGTTCTCGCGTCTCGACGCGGGCGCGGGCCTGGACGACGTGCTGCTGGTCGCGGCCACCGAGACCACGCTCGACATCGACATCACTTTCTTCGCCAAGATCCTGTCCAAGGTGGTGGGCCAATGAGCATGAACAACGTCGGCCGCCCCACGCGCCCGGAAGCCGCCGCCAATGACGCCGGCGGCCATGAAACCCTGACCGGCAACCGCGGCCTGCTGCAGAACGAAGCCCTGATCTTCGAACTGGACGGCTGGAACAAGACCGGTGTCGATCTGCCGGAGGCCGCTGCGCCGTCGAGCGACCTGGCCGGCCTGCTGCGCGCCGAGCCGATCGGTCTGCCGGGCCTGTCGGAGCCGGAAGCCGTCCGCCACTACGTGCGCCTGTCCCAGAAGAACCACGCCATCGACCTGGCGCTGTATCCGCTGGGCTCGTGCACGATGAAGCACAACCCGCGCCTGAACGAGAAGATGGCGCGCCTGCCGGGCTTTTCCGACATCCACCCGCTGCAACCGCAGTCGACCGTGCAGGGCGCCCTGCAGCTGATGGACCGCCTGGCCCACTGGCTGAAGACCCTGACCGGCATGCCCGCCGTCGCCCTGAGCCCCAAGGCCGGCGCGCATGGCGAGCTGTGCGGCCTGCTGGCCATCCGCGCCGCCCACGAGGCGGCCGGCAACGGCCACCGCAAGACCGTCCTGGCCCCGACCAGCGCCCACGGCACCAACCCGGCCACGGCGGCCTTCGTCGGCTATACCGTCGTCGAGATCGCCCAGACCGATGACGGCCGCGTCGACCTGGCGGACCTGGAGTCCAAGCTGGGCGACCACGTGGCCGCCATTATGGTCACCAACCCCAACACCTGCGGCCTGTTCGAGCGCGACGTCGTCGAGATCGCTCGTCTGACCCACGCGGCGGGCGCGTACTTCTACTGCGACGGCGCCAACTTCAACGCCATCGTCGGCCGGGTGCGCCCGGGCGACCTGGGCGTCGACGCCATGCACATCAACCTGCACAAGACCTTCTCGACGCCCCACGGCGGCGGTGGTCCGGGCGCGGGTCCGGTGGTGCTGTCCGAAGCCCTGGCCGCCTTCGCCCCGACGCCCTGGCTGGTGCATGGCGACGACGGCTTCGAGATGGTCGAGCACGCCGGCGAAGAGGGCGCCAAGACCGCCTTCGGCCGCATGAGCGCCTTCCACGGCCAGATGGGCATGTATGTCCGCGCCTATGCCTACATGCTCAGCCACGGGGCCGACGGTCTGCGCCAGGTGGCCGAGGACGCCGTCCTCAACGCCAACTACATCAAGGCCAAGCTGAAGGACGTGATGAGCCCGGCCTTCCCGGAAGGGCCGTGCATGCACGAGGCCCTGTTCGACGACAGCTGGCTGGAAGGCACCGGGGTGACCACGCTCGACTTCGCCAAGGCGATGATCGACGAGGGCTTCCACCCGATGACCATGTACTTCCCGCTGGTCGTGCACGGCGCGATGCTGATCGAGCCGACGGAAACCGAGAGCAAGCAGGAGCTGGATCGCTTCATCGAGGCGCTGCGTCTGCTGGCCGGCGCGGCCAAGGCGGGCGAGGTCGAGCGCTTCAAGGGGGCGCCGTTCCATGCGCCCCTCAAGCGCCTGGACGAGACCCAGGCGGCCCGCAAGCCACGGTTGAAGTGGAAACCTGTGGCTACGGCGCCACTCGCGGCTGAATAGTAAAGTCCATACCCCCTGATTGCGAGAGGGCGCCTTTACGGCGTCCTCGCCGCTCCACATATCGGGGATGCGCATCGGGGCTTTCTGGCTGATCCAGGTAGCAGGCGAACGCGAGCTTCGTTTCGCCCCTCCCATGATTGCCATCACCCTTCCCATGCCGCGCACCCGCCGCACTGCCGATGACCTCGCCCGAGATCTCATCGCGCGTGTGTTGCGCATCGTGCTGGTGACGCTGGGCGTGCTGCTGGTGATCGGCGGCATCGTCATCGCTCCGCTGCCGGGTCCGATGGGTCTGCCGCTGACCGTGCTGGGCCTGATGCTGGTGCTGCGCAACTCGTTCAAGGCGCGCAAGCAGTTCGTCCGCTTTCAACACGCCCATCCCAAGCTGATCTTCCCGCTGCGCCGCCTGCTGCGCCGCGAGCCCGAGGTGGTGCTGGTGGCCTGGCAGCAGGCCTTGCGGGTCGAGCGCCTGATCGTGCCGCGCAAGTGGCGCGTGGCGGTGCGCTGGCGAAAGTCGGCCAAGCGTCGCGGCGCGATGAAACGCGCGGGGCGGTGACCGCCACCGCTTCGGCGATCCACGTCAGACATCGCGCTCGCCGCCGTGCGCGGCTGGCCCTGCTACTGCGCGAACTGGCGGCCCGGGTCTTCCGCTGGATCGCCATCGGCTTCGGCGCGCTGGTGATCCTGGCCGGCGCGATCCTCACCCCCCTGCCGGGGCATGTGGGCCTGCCGTTGCTGGTGCTGGGCCTGATGGTGGTACTGCGCTACTCGTTCCAGGCCCGCAAGACCTTCATCCGCTGGCAGCGCCGCCACCCCAAGCTGGTCTTCCCGATCCGCCGCCTGATGCGCCGCGAGCCCGAGGTGCTGCTGGTCGTCTGGCAGCAGATGTTGCGCACCGAGAAGCTGGTCCTGCGCAAGGCCCGCTGGCGGCTGCTCAAGCGCACGCGCAAGAAGGCCAGACGCTACGTCGCGCGCAAGATGGCCGAGCACAATAAGGCGCCGGCCTGAACCCTTTGCCGTCCTGGGGATTGAGGGACGGCCAGGGCCATTTGGGTCCCCTTGGCATCTCAGGACAATCCATGCGTTTTGCGGTCGAAGCCTCGCTGACCTACGATTTCTCAGGCCCGTGCGAGGTCCTGCTGCTGGTCGAGGCGGCGCACGGGCCCGACCAGGTCGCACACTCCGAGGCCCTGACCTTCTGGCCCAATGTCGATGCGGTGCGGGTCGACGATCCGGTGACCTTCGAGCGGCGCACGGTGTTCACGGCCTCGGGCCAGGTCAACGCCCTCTATCGCGCCGAGGTCGAGGTCATGTCTCGCGACCACGACCTCACCAACGCGCCGGCCATGGCGGTCCGCGACCTGCCCAGCGAGGTGCTGCCGTTCTTGCGGGCCAGCCGCTACAGCCCCTCCGACCGCCTGGAGCGCTTCGTGGACCGCGAGTTCGCCGATCTCGAGGGCGGGGCCAAGGTTCAGGCGATCCTGGACTGGATCGCCACCCACCTGGACTACCGCGCCGGCGTCAGCGATGCGGCCACCACGGCGATCGACACCCTGGTGGACCGGGCCGGCGTCTGCCGCGACTTCACCCATCTGGTCATCGGCCTGTGCCGGGCGGCCAACATCCCCGCCCGGGCCGTCAGCGCCTATGCCTGGCGGCTGGAGCCGCCGGACCTGCACGCCATCGCCGAGGTCTATCTGGGCGGCCGCTGGCGGCTGATCGACGCCACCGGCCTGGCGCCCATCGACGGCCTGGTGCGGGTGGCCACCGGGCGGGACGCGGCCGACATCGCCTTCATGACCATCTTCGGCAAGGCCACGCTGATCGAGCAGAGCTTCTCGATCGGCAAGATCGGCTAGGCCGCCGTGCGGGCGCTCCGCATCGAGCGCGCCGCGCACAGGGCCGAGAGCATCAGGGCCGGGATCGCCGTGGCGCCGATGGCGGTCAGCAAGCGGCCGTTCAGCACCAGATCCGACAGGGTCCCGGCGACCATCGGGCCGATGGCGCAGAAGATCGACACCACGAAGCTCCAGATCGCGAAGCTGCGGGCCCGCAACGCGGACGGCGTCAGGTCCTGCAGCATGGTCGGGACCAGGGCGTTGGCCGTGCAGGTCAGGAACAGGAAGGTCGCCACCAGCCACAGGGCGGCGTTCATGTCCCTGACGGTCAGCAGCAGCACGGCGCAGGGGATGGACGCCAACGCGCCCAGGCCCATGATCATCGGGCGAGCCGCCAGGCCGAAGCGGCGGCGCAGGGCGCGGTCCAGGAAGCCCGCTACCGGCAGGCAGCCGATGCTGGTGGCCAGGGTGACCAGGCCCAGGGCCTGGCCGATCTGGCCCATGTCGGCGTCGAAGCGGCGCTGCAGGGCCAGGGCGATCAGCGGGTTCAGCGCCTGCACCGCGATCATCAGGCTGCCGGCGACCCCGACGAACAGGCCCACGGCTCGCCAGCGCGCGCGCAGGAAGGCCAGCAGGGAGGCCGAAGGGCGGTCGGCGTCGGCAATGACCGTCCGACGCGGATCGGCCGTCAGCAGGCCCAGGAGAAACAGCGGAACGCCCGCCAGCGACAGCAGCAGCATCGCCTTGCGCCAGGGCTCAGCCTGGAAGGCGAAGAGGCCTTCGGCGGCGCGAACGATGACGTCGCCGAAATAGTAGCCGGCGCTGGCCCCGGCCGCCATCAGGGCGGCGAATGACAGGTTGGCGGCCACGCGGCTGCGGTCGGGCGCCAGGTCCGGGATCAGCGAGTAGACGATGGGGATCATCGCGAACTCGGTCACGCCCGCGGCCGCCCGGCCCACGAAGAACAGCGGGAAGTTGGGGGCGAGCGCGCTCAGCACCATCAGGGCGCTCCAGCCGACGATCAGGCCCAGCAGCACCGTCTTGCGCGACATGCGGTCGGCCAGGCGGGCGATCGGCACGGCGATGGCGCTGGCGACCAGAACCCCGGCCAGACCCTGCAAGGCGCCGATCGTGGCGTCGCCGACCTGGAAGCTCTTCTGGATCGCCGAGAGCAGCACCGACTGCAGGCCACGGTCGCTCATCTGCACCCCGGCCGTCACGCCCAGGAAGGCGACGGTGAACAGGGCGGACACGGTCCAGGCGGTGGGAGCGATGGAGGGTGCGCCGTCGGAGGCGGCCGGGGCGGCGATGGCGATGGCGGAACTCTCCTGCGGTCCCGCCCAGAACAAGCGCTCTTGCGACGCTTTTGCAATATATTTCGAGCCCCAGGTCTCCGAACCGGGGAGGGGCAAAAGAAAAGGGCGCGGACCTTGCGATCCGCGCCCTTCTGTCTTGTCCGATGGGCCTTGCCGCTATTGCAGCTTGGCGCCCATCTGGCCGATCGCGGTGTCGATCAGCGGGTCGGTCGAGGCGCCGGCCAGGCGAGCGGCCAGCACGGCTTCGGCGGCTTGGGCGGCCAGGTCGACCGCGGCCGCCTTGACGTCCGCAGCGGCCTGAGCCTCGGCCTGGGCGATCTTGCGTTCAGCCATCTCGGCGCGGCGCTTGATCTGCTCCTCGAGCTTTTCCTTGGCTTCCTCGGCCAGACGCTTGGCGTCGGCCTTGGCGGCGTCCAGCATGCCCGCAGCCTGGCGCTCGGCGTCCTCGCGCTGGGCCTTGACGTCCGCGAGCAGGGCCTGAGCCTCTTCCCGCAGGGTCTGGGCTTCGTCGAGCTCGGCCTTGATCTTGGCGGCATAGCCGTCAAGCGCGCCGAACAGGGCGCCCGGCAGGACCTTCAGCACGACCAGCAGGCCGAAGAAAATCACCAGGGCGACCAGCACCCAGAATTCCGGGTTGGCGAAGCTGAACAGGGATTGGTGTTCCATCGTCAGCTCCTTAGGCCAGAGCCGACTTCAGCTCGGCGGCCGTGGCCGCCTTGCCCGTCAGCTTCTGAACGATCGCGCTGGCCGTGTCCTCGGCCACCACGCGGACCTGGCTCAGGGCCTGGTCGCGGGCGGTCTGGATCGAAGCCTCGGCCGCAGCCAGCTTCTCGGCCAGAACGGCCTCTTCCTTGGCCTGACGCTCGGCGGCTTCAGCCGCGGCCTTGGCCTTGGCGTCGGCGGCGGTCTTCTGGGCCTTGGCGCGAGCCTCGGCGACCTCGGCGGCGGCCGCGCGGGCCTGGGCTTCCGCTTCGTCCTTCAGGCGACGGGGGTCAGCGATGTCGCCGGCGGTCTTGGCGCCGCGCTCGGCGGTCGCCCCGCTGCCGCGGGGCAGCAGGCCCTTCGACAGCACCACGTAGAGAACGGCGAAGATGAGCAGCAACCAGACGATCTGACCGGCCCAGTGCTCGAATTGCAGCTGCGGGAGACCGCCGCCGCCTTCGTGCCCCTGAGCGACTTCCGTCGTCTCGGTCGTGCCGTGATGTTCCGTCGCCATGGGCGAAGGCGCCTCTCAGCTAGAGCGTCATCGAGCGGACCGGAAACCGGCCCGCCCCGAAGACGCGAGAAAACAAGAAAGCATGGAGCGCGTCGCTTCCGATGAAGCGCCGCGCTCCAGGGATCGGATTACGAGAACAGGATCAGGAAGGCGATAACCAGGGCGAAGATGCCCAGGGCTTCCGTCAGAGCCATGCCCAGGAACAGCATCGGACGCTCTTGAGCGGCGGCGGTCGGGTTGCGCAGGGCGCCTTGGAAGTAGTTGCCGAACATCACGCCCAGGCCAACGCCCGCGCCGATCATGCCGAGCATGGCCAGGCCAGCGCCGATGTACTTAGCAGCAGCAGCGTCCATGATAGAGACTCCTTAGGAAGGGTATGTAGGTTGAAAGACTAGTGGTTGATCAGTGGCTGTCGAGGTGCACGACGTCGTTGATGTAGACGCAGGCGAGCACCGCGAACACGAAGGCCTGAAGGAAGGCCACCATGAACTCGAGGGCCGTCAGGGCGACGACCGAGGTCAGGGCCAGGGCCGCGCCGGCCCAGCCCAGAATGCCGAGACCGCCCAGGGCGATCACGAAGCCGGCGAAGATCTTGAGCACG
Organism: uncultured Caulobacter sp.; assembly: GCA_964601775.1. Taxonomy (GTDB): domain Bacteria; phylum Pseudomonadota; class Alphaproteobacteria; order Caulobacterales; family Caulobacteraceae; genus Caulobacter. The sequence continues at coordinate 32,652 of CAZRPD010000028.1, forward strand.
ACGTGGCCGCCCAGCATGTTGCCGAACAGACGCAGGCCCAGGGTGATCGGACGGATCAGGAACGACAGGATCTCGATCGGCACCAGCAGGAAGTACAGCGGCCACGGCACGCCCGACGGGGCAAACAGCTTGAAGAATTTCAGGCCGTTCTTGGCGAAGCCCACGGCGACGACGATGGCGATGACCAGCAGGCCCAGGGTCAGGGTCACGGCCAGCTGCGAGGTCGCGGTGAATACCAGGAACATGCCCTGCATGTTCATGAACAGCACGAACGCGAACAGCGTGAAGATGAACGGCAGGAACTTCTTGCCATCGTGGCCGATGATCGATTCCGCGAGGCCGTCGACCAGCCCGTAGAGCATCTCGCCCACCGACTGCAGGCGACCCGGCACCACGGCGCGGCGCGCGGCCACAGCGTAGAAGCCGACGACCAGCAGGGCGGCCGACATCATCGCGGCGACCGAATTGGTGATCGACAGGTCGATGGCGCCCAGGCCGGGAACGGTCACGGTCGGCAGTTCCACGATCTTGCTGATCTGGAACTGGTGCATCGGATCGGCCATTGGCCCTAGTCTCTCTTCTGCTTGGGGACGGTTGGCCCGTCTCCCATGTGTTCGTCGTCGCCCCCTGTAGCGGAAGTCGCCGACGCCTGCGCGCTCAGTTTCATCGCCTTGCGGACGATGGAGAAAATCGCGAGCCCCAGACCGATCAGCAGACCGCCGACCAGGCCCCAGGGGCTCGTGTGGGCGTAATGGTCGAGCAGCCAGCCGAAGCCGAGACCCACCAGTACGCCCCCGATCAGATCCGCCAGGAGGCGGTAGCCGTCCTGGTTGGCCTTTTCGGACGCCGCCTTGGCGGGCTTCTCCGCCGCCTTCCGGGCCTCGAAAGCGGCGAGGCGAGCGTCCAGGCTGTCGAAAGCCTTGTCGTTCGTCTCGTCGGCCTTGGGCATGGGAAGCGGCAGGTCCGAAAACGCCGCGGACACGCCAAAAGAAGGCGCTTTTCCGGCCGGCTCGATCGGCGCGGAACCTATAGACCTCGTTGCAGTGCGTCAAGGTGACCGATCCCCGTCTCAAGTCGCGGTAATCCTTGAGGAAATCGTCTTTCCGTTCGGGAAGGGGCAAAACCGTCCCCGATCTTTCGCGAGCCAGCCCCTAACGATCATGGGAACGGCTTCCTATCTTTCGCGCGTTCTCCCGACGTCGCTCCCCCTAGGCACGGAGCGTCGGGCCTCGATGACGCATTGATTTTTTCGTCAATCTGGGCTTTAGAGCCGCCGCCTCCTAACAATACGAAGATTCATGTCGCACCTGAAGAACACCGGTTTCGCCGATCGCATCTCCTCTCAGCAGGAGGCCAAGAAGGCCATGCTGGCCAAGTTCAAGGCCAAGCCGACCGTGCAGGACCCCGATTTTGACAAGCGCGAGGAACTGCGCGCCGCCGAACTCGAAGCCGTCCGCACCGCTCGCGCTGAAGCCAAGGAACAGGCTCGCCTCGAAGCCGTGGCCCGCCAAGAAGCGATCATGGCCGTCAAGCGCGCCGAGCGTAAGGAACGCAAGGTCGCCGAAGCGGCCGAGCAGCGCGTGCGCAAGGAAGAAAAGGCTCAGGCCCGCGACGAACTTCGCGCGCTGGGCAAGACGAGCAACAGCAAGGCTGACCGCGCCCACCAGTGGGCCAGCCTCTGGAGCAGCTGATCCTTTAAGGATTGGACGGGGACCTTCGGGTCCCCGTTTTCGTTTTGGGCTTGAATTCCACGGAGGCAAGCCGTCGTGGACTCCGTCCATTTCGAACTTCTGGTCGCTCTGTTCGCTGTCGCTGCGCTGGCCGGCGCGCTCGACGCCATCGCCGGCGGCGGCGGCCTGGTGACCCTGCCTGCCCTGTTGCTGGCCGGTCTCTCGCCGGTCCAGGCCCTGGGCACCAGCAAGCTGCAGAGCACGTTCGGGGCGCTATCCTCGACCGCGGCCTTCGCCAAGCGCGGCATGATCGACTGGAAGACCGCCTGGCCGGTCGCCGTCGGCGCCGGGATCGCCGGCTTGTGCGGCGCCTTGTGCGCCAGCCTGCTGTCGCCAGAACTGCTGCGGGCCGTCGTGCCGATCCTGCTGATCGCCATCGCCCTCTATTTCGGCTTTTCGCGCGCGCTCAAGAGCGAGGACGTCGCCCCACGCATGGCGCTGATCCCGTTCGCCTGCTTCGTCGCCCCGCTGGTCGGCTTCTATGACGGCATCTTCGGCCCGGGCGCGGGGGCGTTCTACATGGTGGCCATTGTCACCCTCCTGGGCTACGGCGTGCTGAAGGCCACGGCCCACACCAAGCTGGCCAATGCCGCCAGCAACCTGGGCAGCCTCTCCCTGTTCATCGTGAAGGGCGCGGTCGTCTGGCCGATCGGCCTGACCATGGCGGTCGGGGCGTTCCTCGGCGCCCAGGTCGGTTCGCGCCTGGCGGTGCGCTTCGGGCCCAAGCTGATCCGGCCGCTGCTGGTGACGATCTCCTGCGCCATGGCCATCAAGCTGCTGGCCGACCCGACCAATCCCATCCGCCAGGCGATCGGCTTCTAGGCCGCGACCAGCTTCTCGGCCGTCGACAGGTCGACGCTGACCAGCTGGCTGACGCCGCGTTCGGCCATGGTCACGCCGAACAGGCGATCCATGCGGCTCATGGTCACAGGGTTGTGGGTGATGGCGATGAAGCGGGTCTGGGTCCGCCGGCGCATCTCGTCCAGCATGTTGCAGTAGCGGTCGACATTGGCGTCATCCAGCGGCGCGTCGACTTCGTCCAGCACGCAGATCGGGGCCGGATTGGCCAGGAAGACGCCGAAGATCAGGGCGCTGGCGGTCAGGGCCTGCTCGCCGCCGCTCATCAGGCTCATGCTGGCCATGCGCTTGCCGGGCGGGCAGGCGAAGATCTCCAACCCCGCTTCCAGAGGATCGTCGCTCTCGATCAGCTTCAGCTCGGCCTGACCGCCGCCGAACAGCGCCTGGAAGAGGGTCTGGAAATTGGCGTTGATCACGTCGAAGGCGGCCAGCAGGCGCTCGCGCCCCTCGGCGTTCAGCTCCTCGATGCCGGCCCGCAGCTTGGTCACCGCACCCGACAGGTCGGCGCGCTCGGTGCGCATGATCTCCAGGCGGCCGGCATATTCCTGGGCCTCCTCCTCGGCCCGCAGGTTCACCGGACCGATGGAGTCGCGCTCGCGCTCCAGAGCGAACAGATGGGCCTCGACGCCGGCGGCGTCCTTCGGGACAGCCACGGCCTCGCCGGCGACGTGGCGACCCAGCTCCTCGGGCTCCATGCGGGCCTGCTCGCGGATGGCCGAGGCGACCTCGCCAAAGCGCTGGCGCGCGCCGTCCAGGTGGGCGACCAGGGCCGCGCGCTTCTCGCGGGCCTCGCCGGCGGCCTGCTCGGCGGCGCGGGCGGCGCGATCGGCGTTCAGGCGATTGGTCTCGGCCGCCTCCAGGGCGTCGCTGGACTTGATCCGGCGGGCCTCGGCGGCGGCGAATTCGTCCAGCAGGACCAGCAGCTTTTCCTTCAGCGCCGTCGGCGCCTCGCGGGCGGCTTCCAGGGCGGCGGCGGCCTTTACGCGATCGGCGTCGAGGGCCTGCGTGCGCTTGGCGGGGGGGTCGGCGCGCTTGGCCCAGTCGGCGTGGTCGCCTTCCAGGGTTTCCAGGCGGCGCCGGCGGGCCGGCCCGTTCGCGGGTCTCGACGTCCAGGGCGGTGCGGGCGGCGCTGGCCGCCTCGCGGGCCTGGGCCGAGGCCTGGCGGGCTTGCGCCAACTGCGGTTGCAAGTCGCCCGAGGTCTGGGCGGCGGCATGGGCCTCGCGGGCCTGGGTTAGCGCCGCATCGGTCTCGATCTTCTCGGCCTCGAAGCGGGCGATGGTGTCGTCCAGCGACTGTGCGCGGGCGGCCCGCATCGCCTGCTCGCGCTCGAACTTGGCGACCTGTTCGCGCGCGCCGTTCAGCAGGCGCTCGGCGTCGGGCGGTCCACGGCGCTTGTCGCGTAAGCTGTCCTCGACGGCGCGCATGCGGTCGGCGGCGGTCTTCAGGGCGGCGGTCGTGGCCTCGGCGCGAGGAGAGAGGACATCGATCTCGGCCTCGACCTCGGCCAGGCGGGTGCGCTGTTCCAGGCGGATGGCGGCAGGCTTGGGCGCATCGGCGCGGGCCACGAAACCGTCCCAACGCCAGAGATCCCCTTCGCGCGAGACCAGGCGCATGCCGACCTTGAGGTCCTTCTGCAGCCGGTCGCCATCGGCGCGGGCCACGACGGCGACGTGTGACAGGCGGGCGGCGAGGGCGGGGGGAGCCTTGACCAGAGGGGCCAGCGGCTCCGCGCCTTCCGGCCAGGTTGGTGTGGGTGCTTCCGCCCCACCCCAGTAAGACGGCGCCTTGGCGTCCAGCGCCGCGTCCAGGTCGTCGCCGAGCGCCGCCGCCAAGGCCGCGCCATAGCCCTTGTCGGGCGAGACGCTGTCCAGGGCCGGGGCGTGGCCGCTCTTGCTGCGCGGGGCGGTCAGTTGGGCCAGGCCGCGGGCCTCGGTGCGCAGGCGGCCCAGCTGGTCCTCGACATTGCGCGCCAGCTGACGGGCTTGAGCCTCCTGCTCGGCGGCCTTCACGCGTTCGTTCTCGGCCTCTTCCAGCGCTGCACGCGCGGCCGCCAGCGCGGTCTCGGCATTGGCGAAGCGCTGGCGAGCGTCGGCGGCGGCCGGATCGACCTCGGGGCCGACAGCGGCGCGCTCGGCCTTGGCCTGGTCGAGGGCGCGGTTGGTCCGATTGGCGCGGGCGTCGGCCTCGGACAGGCGAGCGGCGGGGGCGCGGCCCTGGGCCTCCTCGGCGGCGACGCGGGCCGCCAACTGTTCGACCTGGGTCGCGGCGGCGTCACTGGGGTCGATGGCGATCGCGAGGACCTCGCCCAGACTCCGGGACGCGGGCGCGATCGGCCCGAGCAGCCGGTCCCAGGTCATGCCGCCCCAGAGGGTTCCGTCCGGCATGACCCAGGCGTCCAGCAGACCGCTGGACTCCAGGGCGGCCTCGAGCCCCCCCCGCCCGCCGGCCGGCAGGGCGGCGGCGAAATCCACCAGC
>CAZRPD010000029.1:0-11588 GCA_964601775.1 uncultured Caulobacter sp.
GACCACCACTGCGGCGATCCGGCTTGGGCCGATCGTTTCGCGAAGGAACAGCGCCGCCAGCAGCACGACCCATAGCGGCCGGGTGAACGACAGGGCGTTGGCCTCGGCCATTGGCATGGCTTCGTAGGTGTAGAGCAGCAGGACCATGCCCACCGTGGCGAGCAGTGAGCGCACGAACAGGGCGGGCATCGTCGCGCGGGGCACCAGCAGCACCTGCCGCGGGCTGCGGAGCATGAAGGGGATGGCGACGATCAGCGACCCGGTCTGCCTATAGAAGTTCTGCAGGTGCGAGGGGTAGTCGCCGCCGAGGTGCTTCACCAGGATGGTCATGCCGACGAAGGTAACGGCCGAGAGCAGCAGCCACACGGCGCCCTGAACGTTGGGCGCCAGGCGCGAGAAGGGGCCCTTCAAGCGGATGTGTCCTCATAACCCTTCAGCACATAGGTCATGCGGCCGCCAGCCAGCATCAGGCCGCTGAACAGGTGGAGCTCGACGATCTGCTCTTCGCTGAAATGTAGGCGCAAATGGTCGTAGACCTCGTCGCCAAGCGAAAAATAATCGCCGGCGAAAAGTTCGGCGAAACGCAGGGCGGCCTGTTCGGACGGACTGAAGCGCGGATCGGACCAGTCGCTGCAGGCGACGACGTCAGCCTCGCTGACGTCGTCGGACTTGCGGGCGATTTGGCAGACCGGACAGGTGGTGATCGAGGCGATCTTCAGGCGGACCAATTCCCGAAGGCGGTCCGGTAAGACACCGCGCTCGTGAATCTCCGCCATCGTCGCGAGCCAGGCGTTGGCCGCGGCCGGCCGGTGAGCCCAGATCTGCACCGGTAAGGTGTTGGAAAGCATCCGCGTCGCGGTTCCCCGTTCGATCGAAGCGCTGAGCGGTTCTGGCAGGGCCTCCAGGGGCAGGGGCGCGACGCGGGCCACGATCAGCCCTCGTCTTCGCAGAATTCGAAGATCGCCCCGCCCAGTTCGGCCGGATCGACGCGCAGCAGAGCGCCGCCGACGGCCTGGCAGTCCTCGATGTGTTCGAATTTCACGCCCAGGGCGGCCAAGCGTTCAGCCTTGGCCACAAGGCCGTTGACCGAAATGCGGATGTAGTGCGGCCCTGGCCCCCAATTGTGCAGGTAGCGGCCCGTCGGGCTGTCCCACTTCGTGGGTTGGATGACATCGAGCGTCGCGCTGGTTCCCAGATTGAAGCCGATGCGGGCGCGTTTGTAGCCCTCGCGGTCCAATTGCTCGACCGAACCGGCCGGTTGTAGATCCAGGTTCAGGTCTAGACGGCGCAGGACATCGTCGAGGTCGCGCACCAGGAAGCCACGGCCGACGACCCGCACCATGTCGCCAGGCTTGGGGTCGCGAGGGCGGGGCGGGGGGACGTTGAACGCCTCGGCCGGCATTTGAATGGCCGCCAGGGGGATAACCTCGATGCACAGCCCGCCATCGACGGACGGCTCATAGACGGGCTTTTCCGGCGTGCAGCCGACCCACAGTCGATCGAACGGCATTTCCGGCGTCAGCTGGGCCAGACGGAAGGGCTGGCCCTTGCTCTGCAGGTGCTCGATCACGCCGCCGATGTTGTCGGAGACCAGGACCGTGGCGTGGGTCTTGATGGGCCGGAACGGGCCCTGAAAATCCTCGAGACTCTTGAGAAAGCCTGGGAACATCGGATCGCCCTGATTGGGGAAGTCCAGGTGGCCCTGGGGTTCGACGCGCGTGGGCGACACTGCCAGCGATTTGTGCACCCTCAGGAAGTGGGCGATATAGGGATGACCCGGAAAGGCCTGGCGCCAGTTCGCATGGCCGTGGATTTCCAGTTTGCTGACGATCTGTTCGGCCGTCTTGTCGGCGTCGTGGACCATCAGATCGCCGCTGAGCAGCAGGTCATAGAGGCTCATCTTGTTCTCCCTTAGCGTCGGCCGCGCGGCGCGCTGGCCGTTCGTTGTCTTCAGTCCCTGACCAGCAACAGGCTGCCCGCGAGGGGCCCCCCGCCGGCGGCGCAGACCGCTACGCGCGGATCGCGGATCTGGCGTTCGCCCGCGCGCCCCCAAAGCTGGGTGCACGCCTCGTGCACGTAGCCCAGCCCGTGTGTTCGTCCGCCCGACAACTGACCCCCGTTGGTGTTCAAGGGCAGTTCGCCATCCAGCGCGATGCGGTGGCCGCCCTCCACGAAGGCGCCGCTCTGCCCCACGGGACAAAGGCCCAACCCCTCAAGCCACATCAGCGTCAGAATGCTAAAGCCGTCATAGAGCTGGGCGGTGTCCACGTCGGCGGGCTTGAAATCGGTGCGAGCCCACATGGCCGCGGCGGCGTCGGGCGCTGCGTTGGCGGTGAGATCGACCTGATCCCAGAGATAGGGCTGGTTCATCGCCGCTCCGATCGCCTCGATACGCACCGGTCGATTGCGCAGATCCTTGGCGATGTCCTTGCGCGACAAGACGATGGCGGTCGAAGCATCGCAGTGGACATCGCAGTCGAACATCCGCAGCGGCGTGGAGATCATCTTCGAGGCGAAGTAGTCGTCCATCGTCATCGGCTTGCGCATGACGGCCTTGGGGTTGAGCAGGGCGTTGCGACGGGCGTTGAGGGCGATCTGGGCCAATTGCTCGGGCGTGGTGCCGTACTTGCGCATGTGGCTGTGGGCGTACATGGCGGTGATGTTGACCACCGACAGCACGTTGAACGGCGTGCACCACTGCCACATGAAATTGCCGTCGCGCGCGCCGGACTTCGCCGCGAGACTCTGGTCCTTGCTGCCGCTCAGGCGGTTGCTCGACTCGGTGATGGTGCGAAAGACCAGAACGTTCTTGGCCAGGCCCGTGGCGATCGCCATGGCGCCGTTCATCACGCCGGCGAGCGGCCCGGCCGCCTCATAGCCGCCGCTGAACCAGTTGCATTGCAGGCCCAGCATGCTCAACACCGCCAAGGGACCGACGGGCGAGAAACTGCTGCCGTTGGCGTTGTCGCCAGGCCAGGAACAGACGCCGTCGATGTCCTTGGGAGTGAGGCCGGCGTCGGCGATAGCCTCCAGCGCGGCATCCACCGTCAGCTCCATGGCCGAACGCGACGATGGGCGGCCCACTTCGGACTGCCCTACGCCGACGATGGCGACGTCCTTTTCGAGGATCCGAGCGCCCATTAGGCTTGCGCCCTTTCGAACAGAGGCACCCAGACGTCCTCGATGTTCTCGAACACGACCGTCACGGGCATGCCGATCTCGACCGCCTGAGGCGGACAATTCACGATGTTGGACAGAAAGCGCAGGCCCGCCTGCTCCTCCAGCTCGACGATGGCGACGACATAGGGCTCGCTGAGGTCGGGAGTCCAAGCCTGGTGATTGATGGTGAACGTCAACACCCGACCGCGTCCCGACACCGCCGTGGGCGCGACGTTGAGGCTGGAGCAATGGCGACAGATCGGCGCTGGAGGGTGAAAGAATTGCGCGCAGTCCCCGCAGCGGTGCATCCGCAGTTCACCGACCTCGCCGCCGGTCCAGAACGGCTGCGTCTCGGCGTTGAGCAGGGGAAGTTTTCTCATCGCCGCGCCTCCCGAATGTGTTGAAGGGCGGCCATCTAACGGCCCGTGAAGACGGGTTGGCGTTTTTCCTTGAAGGCGGCGGCGGCTTCGCGGCGGTCGTCGGTCGACATCAGGAGGACGAATAGATCCTTCTCGAGTTTCAGTCCGGCGCGAAGATCCATTTCAAGACCATCGCGTGCGGCCTCCTTGACGTAGGCCAGAGCCGAGGCGGGCTTGGCGGCGATGCGCTCGGCCAAGACCTGGACTTCGTCGATCAGGTGATCACTCGCCGTCGCCAAGCGTGAAACCAGGCCGATGCGATGGGCTTCCGCCGCGTCGATCCGCTCGCCGGTCAGTAAGAGATCGAGCGCCCGGCCAAGGCCGACGATCCGCGGCAGGCGTTGCGTGCCGCCGCCGCCCGGGATCAAGCCGAGGCTGGTTTCGGGCAGGCCGAACACCGCGCATGGCCCGGCGATCCTCATAGCGCACGGCATGGCGATCTCGAGGCCGCCACCCAGGCAAAAGCCGTGAATGGCGGCGATCACCGGTTTGCGGACCCGATCCAAGGCCTCGATCCAGCCGGGAGTCATCCCAGCCCTGAGCGTCGGCAGGGAGGTCGCGTCGCTTTGCGCCTTGATGTCGGCGCCGGCGCAAAAGCCGCGCTCGCCAGCGCCCCGGATGACGATCACGCCCATTTCGGGATCGCTGTCCAGCTGCTCCAGCGCCTGGGTGACTTCGAGACGCAGGGCGGGATTGATGGCGTTGATCTGCCCAGGGCGGTTCAGAACGATCCAGCCCACGCGATTGACGCGCTCGATCTGGACGGTTTGTTCGATGGCTCCATCCGCCATGGTCATCATGCTCCGACGCGACCGGCCAGCCGTGCGCGGCCGCATTCGCTGTCCTGGGAATTGCGAGGTGGGAAACTCATGCCGCGGCCTCGACGGCAAAGCGCTGGGAGCGGCGCGCGGCCAGCCAGGCGGCCAAGAAATGCACGCCCGACCACAGGCTAAAGCCCATCACCGCGGCGATGCCGATCTTCAGGGAATGGGGACCGCCAACGCGATCGCTGACCACGCCGACGACCAACGGACCAACGCCGTAGCCGACAAGATTGGTCACGGCCTGCACGGCGGAGACGACAACGCCCCGCATGCGCGGCTCCACGCCGGTGACCAAGATCGCATAGGCGGGGGCCGTAAACCCGCGCGAGACGATCTCGAAGACGATGAAGGCTACAGCCACGACGGTTAGGGAAGAACCCAAGGCGAAGACGAGACCCGAAGCGCAAGCCAGAGCGCACGCGACCATTGGAGCGGCCGGCAAGGCCTGGACGCCCCAGCGACGGACAACCGCGTCCCCAACGGGACCGCCGACCAGAGAGCCCAAGGCGCCAAAGAGGCCCACGCCCAGGCCCGCCATCAGGCCGGCCTGAGGGAGGGTGAAGCCTTGGGTGCGCACCAGGAAGGAGGCGGCCCACACCGGCACGCCCGACATGGCCAAGGAGGCCAGGCCAATGCCGACGAAGGCGTGGAAGACCGCTGGGTTGGCGGAGACAAACCGCAGGGTCTGGAGAAAGGACGGCGCGGGGCCCGCGCCGCCTTGGGCCAAATCCCGTTCCCGCCGCGGCTCGCGAACAGTCAGGATGATCAGGATCGCCAAGATCAGCCCCGGTGCGCCGGCGACGAAGAAGGCGGCTCGCCAGCCATAGTGGGCGGCGATCACGCCGCCAAGCACGAGGCTGATGGCCGTTCCGAAGGCGGTGCTGGTCCAGAACACGCCCATGGCGGTGGAGCGGCGGCTCTTGGGAAAGAGGTCGGCGATCATCGACATCGCTGTGGGCGCGGCCGCTGATTCAGAGGCACCGACAGCAAGCCGGGCCAAGACCAAGGCGGTGTAGTTTTGCGCAAGCCCGCACATGGCGGTGCAAAGGCTCCAGACCGCGACGACGACCGCCAGCAGCTTGGTCCGGTTGACCCGGTCGATCAGCCATCCCATCGGCAGGCCGGTCAGCGCATAGGTTAGTCCGAAGGCTAGCCCCGTCAGCAGGCCCAGCTGACCATCCGAGAGCTTGAATTCGGCCTTCACCGGCTCGATCAGGATCGACATGGCTGTCCGATCGATCGAGTTCGAGACGTAGACGAGTGTCAGGATCACAAGGGTGTACCAGGCGCCCTTGACCAGCGCGGGAGGAGGGGACGCGTTCACGACCGCGAGCCCGCCATGCGTTGGCAACGAGGTTGGGGGGGCGTGCGTAGGCTGACGATCACGGGTATCCTCCGGACGCGGTCTGGGCAGCGTCTCTTTCGGTGACGCTAGAACGGCCGACGCAATTCGGCAAGCGAAACGCACTTCTGGTATCAGAATAATGCGATTGTTTCCCGTCGGTCCGCTGACTAGATAGAGTCCTGCGGACCATCAGGCGTTCGCGCCATTCACGCGAGGTTCCCGTGCGCGCGCTGACGAGCTTTGAGCCTGGCGGCCCTGAAACCCTGAAGATCCGCGATGTGGACGAGCCTTCGCCTGGGCCAGGTCAAGTCGCTGTCGCCGTCCAGGCCTGCGGGGTCAATTTCCCGGATCTGCTGGTCATTGAGGATAAGTATCAGCTGCGGCCGGCGCGGCCGTTTTCGCCGGGCAGCGAATTGGCCGGCGTGGTGCGCGGGATCGGCGAGGGTGTCACCGCGCCGGGCGTGGGTGATCGGGTTTCGGCGTCGCTGCCGTTCGGCGCGATGGCCGAGGTGGCCATCGTGGCGGCGGACCGGTGCACTGTTCTGCCTGACGCCATGCCCATCGAGGAAGCTGCGGCGTTGCAGGTGACCTATGGAACCGTCCTTCACGCCCTGGTGGGCTGCGCAGGCATGCGGCCGGGGGAAACGCTCCTGGTTCTGGGCGCCGGCGGCGGTGTCGGCCTCGCGGCCGTGGAATTGGGGAAGGCCCTAGGCGCTCGCGTGGTCGCCGCGGCGTCTTCGCACGACAAGCTCGAAGCCGCCCGCGCGGCCGGCGCCGATGCGCTCGTGCACTATCCGGGCGCGTTCGAGGGTGTCGCTCAGGCGAGGGCCTTTACCGAGGCCGTGCGGGCCGCCAGCGGCGGGGAAGGGGTCAATGTCGTCATCGACCCGGTCGGGGGAGCCTATGCAGAGCCGGCATTCCGCGCCATCGCCGCGCAGGGGCGGTATCTGGTCGTGGGCTTTGCGGCCGGAATCCCGGCGATCCCGCTCAATCTCGTCCTGCTCAAGGCCGCCCAGATCATCGGCGTTTTCTGGGGGGCCTACATGGCGCGCGACCCTCAATCCGGCGCGCGGGACATGAAGGCGTTGCTGGACCTCTATCAGGCGGGCAAGATCCGGCCGCGCATCTCCGAGCGCTATGCGTTGGAGGAAGGTGGAAGGGCGATCGCGCGGCTGGGCGCGCGGGGTGTGACCGGCAAGATTGTCGTAACCGTATCGAGTTCTGAAAACAGAACGAAAGACTAATATCAGAATTGTGCTGGACCAAAGAGGCCCACCCAACTATGGGTGACCCAGTGGCCTCGCATGGCGAAGCGCGCGGGTTTGGCCCGCCTTCAGGGCAACTGAATGGCGTTGGTGCAAGTCCAGGGACGGAACGTGATGTCTGTCTCCTTCGCCGCCTGGGCTGTGGCGACGGGCGGCGGATGATCGCCAGGTGGACGGAAAGATCAAGATGACCAAGACGATCGAGGCAGGATGGCGGACTGGCCCTCGCGACACGCCGGTCGCCGCTTTGCGCCGCGCCGTCGCCGCGCATCCCGACAAGGTCTTTCTGGACTTCAGTGGCGAAAAGCACACCTACGCCGCGTTCGATCTGGCGAGCAACCGTTTCGCTCACGAGTTGAAGGCCCTGGGCTTGGCCGCCGGAACGCCGATCGTCTCGATGCTCGACAACAATGTCGACGCGGTCACGACCTGGATCGCGGCCAACAAGATCTCCGCGATCAGCGTGCCGCTGAACACCGCGCTGGTCGGGCAGTTTTTGCGCCACCAGATCGAGGACGCTGGCGCGCTCCTGCTGGTCTGCGAGGCGCGCTACCTGCAGCGCGTCCTCGATATCGAGGATCAACTGACAGCGCTAAAGACGGTGTTGGTCCGCGGCGCCTTCGAGCCCGCGCCAGGTTCGGCCCTGACGATCGTCTCGCTCGACGACCACCGGGGTGGCGACGACAGCGCGTTCGAGGATCTGCCCGATCCCGGAGCGCTCAATGCGCTGATCTACACCTCGGGGACCACGGGCCCCTCCAAGGGGTGCATGATCACCGGCAATCAGATGTGTCACTTCGCGCGCATGCTGACGCGGTCAGCGCCGTTCGGACCGGACGACATCTACTGGACGCCCCTGCCGCTGTTCCACATGAACGCCATCGCCACCGGGGTGGTGTCGGTGATGCTGGTCGGGGCGACGATTTCGTTCGCGCCCAAGTTCTCGGTCTCCGGCTTCTGGCCGGCGATCGAAGCGTCCGGCGCGACCGTTGTCTCTATCCTGGGCTCGCTGGGGACCTTGCTCGCGCGCGCCGAGGAGCATGAAGCCATGGCGCGCTGCTTTGGCCAGGTCCACACGGTGAAAGGCAATCCTTTTCCCGAAGACATCAAGCAGATCTGGCGCGAGCGCTTTGGCGCCAAGAAGATCGGATCCAACGTCTATGGTCTGACCGAGGGATTGCTGACCTCGATGCCGGCCGACGGCGCCTACGCGGAAGGCTCGTCTGGCAAGGCCGCGCCAGAGCTGGACGTGCGCATTTTCGACGACAACGACAACGAAGTGCCCGTCGGCGTGTCCGGCGAGGTTGTGTGCCGTCCGCTGATGCCGGACATCATTTTCAAGGGTTATTGGCGTCGACCTGAGGACACCCTCAAGGTCATGGGCAACATGTGGTTCCATACCGGCGATATCGGCCGGTTCGACGAGGATGGCTTCTTCTATTTTGTCGATCGCAAGAAGGACTACCTGCGCCGGCGCGGCGAGAACATCTCCAGCTTCGAGATGGAGACCTCGATCCTGGCCCACCCAGCGATCGAGCAGGTGGCCGTGCACGCCGTGCCATCGAAGCTCCAGGAAGACGACCTCAAGGTGACCGCCAAGTTGAAGCTGGGCGCCGTCCTGTCGGAGGAGGCGCTCTGCCGATGGCTAATCGAACGCGTCCCCTACTACGCGGTGCCGCGCTACATCGAGTTTCGTGCGGAGCTGCCGGTCAATCCGCAGGGGCGGGTGCTGAAGTTCCAGCTTCGCGACGAGGGCGCGACGCCAAACACCTGGGACATCGAGACCACGGACATCAAACCAAGCCGATAACTCAAGGCCAGCCGCGAGGTATTTTATCCTGATAGCAGAATTGAATTCTTCCATCAGATTAAAGCGATTGACTTAAATGCGGAGCTGAGTTCCCTTCCGCTCATAAGCGATCGTGCGAGTTCGTTGAAATCGTCCAGATCGTGGCCGCGCATAGCGCTCAAGGGAGGGACGATCCATGACCAATTCCAGCTGGAAATCGGCGCTTTGCGCGGGCGTTTCGCTTGTTTTCCTGCCCTCGATCGCGAGCGCTCAGGCCGCTCCTCAGGCCGCGCCCACCGGCCTTGAGGAGGTTATCGTCACCGCCCAGCGCCGGGAGGAGCGCTTGGCGGACGTGCCCGTCGCGGTGACGGCCTTCGGCGCCCGCGAGCTGGAACGGCGCCAGATCACGGACGTCCGCGCCCTGACCGAGAACGCGCCGTCGATCACCTTTACGGCCACGCCCTATGGGAACAACGACCTGATCCTGGCGATCCGTGGCGTCGCGCCCGGCGGCGTCCTGCCCAACGTGGATCAGGCGGTAGGCACCTATGTCGACGGCATCTACTACGCCCGTCCTGAGGGCAGCAATCTGGCCATGGTGGACATCGCCTCGGCCGAGGTCCTGCGCGGTCCGCAAGGCACGCTGTTTGGCCGCAACACCATCGGTGGGGCGCTGAACATCACGACCAACAAGCCGACTTACGACTTTGGCGGGTCGCTGAAGCTGGGATACGGCAACTATAACGCCATCTCCGGAACCGGCGTGGTCAATCTGCCGATCATCGCCGACAAGCTGGCGGCCCGACTGGTCTACAGCCACGTCGAGCACGACGGATACGGCTACAATCCCACGCTCGCGAGCGATGTCGCCGATCAGAACGACGACTATATCCGCGCCAGCCTCCGCGCGGACCTGACCTCCCGGATGCGGCTTGACGTCAGCTTCGATCACTATGCCGGCGCCAACCATCAGCCGCTGTGGGTGCTCAACGCCTATCAGCCTGGCCTGACGGCCGCGCAATATGCGCCCTATGTGGCCGCGCCGAAGTCGCGCACCAGCTACGCGGGCTACAATCCCCTCAACCAGTCCAAGGTCTACGACTGGACCGGCACGCTCACCGCCGACCTCGGCTTCGCCACCCTCAAGGCGATCTCAGGGTATCGCAACATCGATTTCGAGGGCGCGGCGGACCTGGACGGCACGCCCTTCCCGACCGCTGACGTCCGCACCTTCGAATTGGACGGCCACCAGGTTTCGCAGGAGCTTCAACTCTATGGGGCCACCCTCGCCGACCGGCTGACCTGGACCGCCGGGGCGTACTATTTCCGCGAGAAGATCCGCAATTCGCCCATCACCCGCGTGCCCACCGCCATTCAGGACAACACGATCCGACCGACCAATGAATCGGTCAGCCTGTTTGGCCAGATCGGCCTGGAAGTCCTGCCGCGCCTGCGTCTCACCGCCGGGCTGCGGGCGGTCAAGGACACGCGCAGCATGGTCTATACGCCCGCGCGCTTTGCCGTCTCGGCGGCCAATTCGACCAATCCCGAACCGCCCGCCTCGGCGGTGACGCCGGCGGCCTGCCCCTTTACGGCCATCGGCCTCAACGCCGCGTCCGGCGGCTGCCTCTACACGCCGCGCGACATCCACTTCAACACCGTTCCGTTCACGCTCGGCGTCGACTACCGGCTCCCTGGAGATGGTCTGCTGTATGGCAAATTCTCCAAGGGCTACCGGTCGGGCGGCTTTCAGCAGGCCAGCGGCACGACCGCCGCGTTCTACACGCCGTTCGGCGAGGAGAGCGTGGGAAGCTATGAGGCCGGCGCCAAGCTCACCTTCTTCGACAAGCGCCTCAGGATCGGCGCGAGCGGCTATTTCTCGACCTTCTCGGGAATTCAGCAGAACGCCATTCTTTCGGCCAGCCCGGTGATCATCGCCGTGCTGAATTCGGGTAAGGCCGAGATCTATGGCGGCGAGTTCGAGGCGACCGCGCTTGTGGGCCGCCTGCGCCTCAACGCGGCGCTTGGCTTGATCCATCCGGAATTCACCGACGGGCCCTACAAGGGATCGGCGGTGCCAACCGTGGCCAAGACGACCGTGGCGCTCAGCGCCGACTACCCGGTCGACCTGTCGGCCGGGCGGTTGGACCTGCATGTCGACTACAATCACCGCTCCGAAGTCTACTTCCTCAACACCGTCACCATCACTGGAGCGGGCCCGGTTCCCCTGACCGACTTTCAGCGAAATTCCGTTCGTCAGGGCGGCTACGGGCTGTTGAACGCCCAGGCGTCCTTCACGCTGGCGCGGGTGCCGGTCACCGTGGCCTTCTACGGCAAGAACCTCACCAACGAATATTTCGGCGCGCGCTCGGGATCCTTCGCCGCCAGCAACTTCAACACGGTGGTGATCGGCGCGCCGCGCACCTACGGGGCCAGTGTCTCCTACGCCTTCTGACAAACGCGCCCGGCTCGCGCCAAACTCTGCGGCGCGGTGATCCGGGCGGACCGCGCTTCCCGGCTCGCCTGCCGATCGCAAGGAAATCACGATGCGATTGTTGTCCTTTGATCTGAACGGCGCGCCGACCGCTGGCGTGCGTCTCGGCGATGAGGTGATCGATCTGGGTGTCGCCGCGCCGGATTTGCCGCGAGACCTCCGCGGGTTGCTGGCGGCTGGTCCCCAGGCCCTGGCGGGGGGCGGACCCGCCGCCCCCCCCGCGCCCGGCCACGCCCCCCCCCCCCCCCCGGGGCGGCGCCCCCCGGTGGCCCTCCCCCCCCCCGGCCAAAATA
>CAZRPD010000029.1:11598-37477 GCA_964601775.1 uncultured Caulobacter sp.
GGGTGGGGGGCGGTTGCCCCCGAGGCCGGGGGGCGCGCCAACCCCCCCCCCCCCGCCGCGCCCGGCCACGCCCGTCACCCGCTCGAGAGCGTGCGCCACCTGGTGCCCATCCCTCGACCGGACAAGATTATCGGCCTGGGCAAGACCTACATGAAGCACGTCGCCGAAATGAACGCCGAGGCGTCGACGTTTCCGGGCATGTTCCTGCGCGCGCCCGATTCCATGGTCGCCCACAACCGGCCTATCTGGCGGCCGGAAGTCTCCGACACCCTCGACTACGAGGGCGAACTGATGGTTGTCATTGGCCGGGGCGGGCGGATGATCCCGCGCGAAAGCGCGCTCGAGCACGTCGCCGGCTATGCCTGCCACAACGACGGCAGCGTCCGCGCCTACAACTACATTCCTTCGGCGGTCACCGCCGGTAAGAACTTCCTCAACACCGGCGGGCTCGGTCCCGAGATCGTCACCGCTGACGAGTTGCCGCCAGGCTGCAAGGGCTTGCGGCTCACCACCCACGTCAACGGCGAGCTGCGGCAGAGCGCCGACATCGCCGAAATGCATTGGGACGTCGCGCACCTGGTTCACCTGATGTCGACGATCTTCACGCTCTATCCCGGCGACTTGATCGCCACCGGAACGCCTTCCGGCTGCGCGGCGGCGTCGGCCAGCCCCCAGTGGTTGACGCCGGGCGACGTGGTGCGCGTGGAGATCGAGGGCGTCGGGACGCTGGTCAATCCGATCGTGGACGCGCCCCGGGCAGGGGCGGGCGACCAAGGCTAGCGCACCATCATCAGACCGCCATCCACAGCCAGGGTCTGGCCGGTGATGAAGCGCGAGGCGTCGCTGGCCAGGAACACCAGCACCGGCGCCATATCCGTGTCCGGGTCGCCGAGCCGGCCGCCCAGCGGGATCATCATAGCCATGCCCCGGTCGTGGGCCTCAAGCTGCTCGGGCGACATGCCCGCGCGGGTCGTGTCGTACATCGGCGTCCACATGCCGGGCGCGACCGCGTTGACCGAGACGCCATAGCGTCCCCACTCCTGGGCGATCGTGCGCGTCCAGGCCAGGACCGCGCCCTTCGACGCGGCGTAGTGGGCGCAGCCGCGCAGGCCCGTGGCGCCGGCCGCGGATGCGAAATTGACGATACGGCCGCCGCGCGCCTTGAGGTGGGGGAAGGCGGCTTGGTTGGCGATCATCGTGCCCTTGGCGTTAACGCCAACCACAAGGTCCCACTCCTCGTCGGTGATCGCCTCCGCTGGCGTGTAGCGCTGGATCCCGGCGACATGGACCAGGACATCAAGCCCCCCCATCTCATCGACGGCCCGATCGATGGCCGTCGTCGCCGAGGCGCGCGAGGACACGTCACACAGATCGAAGGTCAGCCGCCCAGCGTCCCTAACCTCTGGCGCGCCGGCCGCGGCGACCGAAACATCCAGACCGCAGACTCTCGCGCCGGCTGCGGCCAACGCCCTGGCGGCGCTGGCGCCGATGCCGCGCGCCGCGCCCGTGACGATGATCTTCTTTCCCGAAAGGGTGGCTGTGTCTGTCATGCCGGTCTCGTCTGTCCGTGTGCGGAGAAGTGGTGGCGTTTGGCGGGCGCTTGATGAGGTTTGGCGGCGCGTGTGGCGAAAGCGCGACCGATCGTCGCTCTATGGAATGATCTTCTTATCTCAGATTTTTATTCTTGCGACAGATTTCCAATTCTGTTTAGTTTGACCGTAAACATAGTGGTCGCTGGCGGCCATAAAATGCGGGGGCGCTAGACCCTCGAGGGGAGGTTTCGATGCCGTTCAGGACCAATCAACCTGTGTCCAAATTTCTGTGGCGCGGAAGTGCGCTGGGCCTGCTGGCCTGCACGGCGCTGACGGCGCCTGCGTTCGCCCAGAGCGCCGCGCCTCAAGCCTCGCCCCAGTCGGACCAGCTGGAAGAAGTCGTCGTCACCGCCCGCCGGCAGGAGGAAAATCCCCAGAGCACGCCGGTCGCGGCCACCGCGATCGGGGCCGCCGCGCTGGAGCGCGCCCAGGTGGCCGACGTTACCGATCTCCAACGCACAACGCCCAGCCTCTCGATCGCCACCGGCGCGCCTTCCGCGTCGGGTTTCGCCTTCGTGGCTATGCGCGGCCAAGGCAACCTGCAGGCCCTGGTCTCCAACGACCCGGCCGTCGCCATCTATGTCGATGGCGTCTACATTCCGCGGCCCTCCCAAGGGCTCACCGACCTGCTCGACCTGCAGCGCGTCGAAGTCCTGCGCGGGCCGCAGGGAACGCTGTTTGGCCGCAACACCATCGGCGGCGCGGTCAACATCCTGTCCGCTGACCCGACCGGGGAGTACAGCGGCCTGGTGAAGATCGAGGCGGGCAACTACGGCCAGTACGGCGCCAGCCTCGTGCTCAATGGCGGCCTGACCGACAAGATCTCCGGCCGGCTGGTCGCCAACACCAAGAGCCGCGACGGGTACGGCCAGGACATTCCGCTGGGCCGCGACATCTGGGCCCAGGACAGCGATTTCGTTCGCGCCAAGCTCAAATACGAAGACGGTCCGGTTCGCCTGATCCTGTCGGGCGACTACAACAAGATCAAGGACAACGGCCAGTTCACCGCGCTGCATGCCTATGCGCCGGAGCTGTTTGGACCCACCGGCTCGTTCGGGCCGTTCGGTCTGGCTTCGACCTTGAACGCCTCCCTGCACAATCGCGGCTTCTACGACAGTTACGCGACGGGCTTCTTCGTCCCGACGAGCAATCCCAACTTCGCCAGCCTGCCGGCCAATGTCCGGGCCATGTACTCGATGCCGCTGGGCAATCGCCTGGAGGCCTATGGCTTTGGCCTCAACGGTTCGGTGGACCTGGGCGGCGTGACCCTGAAGTCGATCACTGGCTATCGCTTCAGCGATACCGACGGCGTCGTCGACACTGACGGCACGCCCGCCCCGATCCTGACGACCTGGGCCGGCTACAGCTCCAAGCAATGGTCGCAGGAACTCCAGATCAACGGGGGCGTCGGCGAGAAGTTCACCTACATCGCGGGCGGCTATTTCTCCGATGAGAAGGGCCAGGAATTCAGCCGGTCGCAGAACTTCGGCTTCCTGCCGTATTCGGCCACCACCCGTCCCTATGCCGGCCTGGCCGGGCAAAACCTCGCCGACGTGCACAATCGCTCGGTCGGCGTCTTCGGTCAGGGCTACTATCAGCTGACCGAGGCCGTCCGGCTCGCGGGCGGGCTTCGCTGGACCTGGGACGATCGCGACACCAAGCTGTATAATTATTCCACTTGGGGCGTCGCCACGACGTGCAACCTGCCCAACCCGGATGTCGCGGGCGTATGCGCCCAGACCCAGAAGACCAGCTTCGACTATCCCGCTTGGACATTCGGCATCGACTGGCAGGTCAATGACGATGTGTTCGCCTATGTGCAGACGCGGAGGGCGTCCAAGTCTGGCGGTTGGAACACGCGCGCCGGCGGCCTTCCGGCCTTCCGGCCCGAGACCACGCGGGACGTCGAAGCGGGCCTAAAGGCCACATGGTTGGAAAACCGTCTGCGCACGAACATCGCCGTCTTCCACTCCTGGCAGTCGGACGTTCAGCGCAACGCCGCGGCGCTGACGCCGGCTGGGGCCAGCACCCAATTCATCGTCAACGCCGGCGACGCCCGGGTCTATGGCGTGGAGCTGGAAGGCGCCTACCGTCCGTGGACGGGCATGGAGCTGACCAGCAGCCTCAGCCTGATGAACGGCAAGTATAAGAGCGGATCGTTCATCGAGCAGCAGTCCGTGCCGGGCGCGTCCTTGACGGGCTGCAAGGCCGCGGGCGCCTCGTCGATCTGCCCGGTGGACCGGAGCGGCGAGGAATTGCCGCAGCTTCCCAAGGTTCAATTCAACCTGGGCGCCACCCAGACCCTGCCCACCTCGTTCGGGCGCGTGTCGCTGCACGCCGACTACGCCTATCTGGGCAAGCAGTTCTATAATCCGGTCACGCCGGCCGCCCAGCAATCGGCCACGACCCAGGGCATCTATGCGACGGCGAACGTCCTGACCCGCACGCCAGGCTATGGTCTGCTGAACGCCCGCTTTACCGTCGAATTCGACGCTCACAACATCGAACTGGCCATCTACGGGAAGAACCTGACCAAGAAGGAATACAACGTCCGCCAGTTCGCCGACGTCTATGCCGCGGGTCTTGGCTTTGCGACGGACTTCATCGGCGAGCCGCGAACCTACGGAGCCTCCCTCACCAAGCGTTTCTAATCCCGCAGTTCCGCTCGGGGCTGACTGGCCCTCCCCCCCTTAACGGCCGGCGCCTTTTTTCATAAGCAATGTCCGGCCGAAAAGAGTTTCGCCGACCCCAACAGGGCCCCCATCGCGCGATGGGGGCCCTGCGCTTCGCGCCGCAGCGGGAAATGGGGTGCGAGCGCCTACGGGGCGTCCCACACCACATGGACCGCGTCCGGGCCGCGCAAGGAGACGCCTCGCACCTCCGGCCGGGGGTGGGCCGGGTCCAGACGCAGATTGGGCAGCATGTCTAGAAGTAGACCGACCGCCTCCTCGATCTCCACCTTGGCCAGCCACATCCCGACGCACATGTGGGCGCCAAAACCAAACCCGAAGGCCGCCATCTGCTTGCGGTCGATGTCGAACGCGTCGGGATTGTCAAACACGGCCTCGTCGCGGTTGGCCGAGGCGACGCAGGCCGAAATGATCGCGCCCTTGGGGATGGTCACGTCCTGCAGCGTGACCTCGGTCTGGCACTCGCGGACCTTGAACGTGGCGACCGCGTCGTGGCGGACGCTCTCGTCCAAGACCTTCCGCATCAAGGTCCGATCCGCCCGCAGGCGCTCGAGCACCTCGGGGTGGTCGAAGAGGTGGGTCATCATGATCGCGAAGGTCCTGGAGGTGGTCTCCGACGCGGCGGGCAGCATCATCCGCACGAAATTGGTGATCTGATGATCGTTCAGGGTTCGACCCTCGAACTCGGCCCGGATCAGGCGGCTGATCAGGCCCGCGCCCTCGGCGCCGGAAGCCCGGCGGGCCTGGACGGCGGCCAGGGTCGGGTCATAGAGCTCCTGGAAGGCCTGGAAGGCCGCGCGTTTGGCCTCCGGGTCGTTGGCCATGCCGCCCAGCACTTTCAGCGCCTTGGTGGCGAAGGCTTCGAGCGCAGCGGGATCGTCGTCCTGGAAGCCCAGGACAGCGTAGACCACGTGAATGGGGAACATCACGCCGACGCTGCCGATCAGCTCGGCCTTGCCCAGCGGCACGAGCGGCTCAACGAACGAGCGCTTGATTAGGGGGCGGATATAGGTCTCGCGCCATTCTTCCATGACCGCGGGCGTGAACGAGGGTTGCAAGATGCCGCGTAGCTGCCGGTGCTCATCGCCGTCCAGCCCCGTGATCATCAGCCCGTCGAGGAACGGACCCAGGCCCGTCTCCATCAGGATCCCGCTCGTGAAGGTCTTGGTGTCGCGCAACACCTTCATCACGTCGGCGTGCTTGAAGATCGTATAGATCGGCCGGCCCGTCTGGCCCGCGAAGGAGGCCGCGCCCAGCTCGGCGCAGATGTCGCCCTCCATCACGGGCAGGTTGTTTCGATGGTGGCGATAGATCGCCTCGAGGTTCTTGTCGTTGCCCGCGAACAGGGCGCCGACCTGGGCGAAGCCGTCGGCAAGATCCTTGTTGGGAGCCATCTGGGCGGTGCTCATCGGTGTTCCTTCCCGGAAGTTCGGCCCGCTGTGCGGACTCAGATTATTTCAAATGCAGAATAGTATTCTAGAAGAGAAGTCCATGGGAATTTGGCTTTGGGTCCTTCAGTGTCCGTGGATCGCGCTGACGGCGCCCGGGTCGGTGTAGTCTCGCCATCGAACGAGCCGGCCGTCGTCGTCCAACTCGAAAACGCCCGCGATCGAGAAGGCGCCGATCTCGCGCCCGTCGGCGGCCAGGAGGCGATCAACGCGCTCGGTCAGGACGACATTGCCCGTCGCGGCGATATGCAGTGTTTCCACGATGATTGTCGCATAGCCCATGCTGGCCTCGAACTGCGCGCCCAGCGCCAGCGCCTCGTCGGCGCCGACCGTGCGCGACAGGCCCATATTGGTCCATTCCGTGTCGGCCCGAAAAAGATCGCGGATCGCCTGCTCGAGCCGCTCGGGCCCCTCGGACCAGACGTCCAGAAAGGTCCGGATAATATCGATCGGCGCACGGCTCATCGGGCGCGTTCCTTAAGAATTCTGATGGCGGAATTTAATTTCGACGCGCGATGCCGATGGCGCTTTGCTAGGCTGCGCGCTGACGGCGGCAAGCGCCGCAGGCAATCAATGGAGTCCCCATGACCGACGCGATCACCGCCATCCCTTTGACCCGCATCGGCGGCGAACCGGACACGCTGGCCAACCACGCCGGTAAGGTTCTGCTGATCGTCAATGTCGCTTCCAAATGCGGATTGACGCCGCAATACGAGGGGCTCGAGGCGCTTTATCGCGCCAAGCAGGCCGAGGGCCTGGAGGTGCTGGCGTTCCCGGCCAACAACTTCAACGGCCAGGAACCGGGCGCCGACGACGAAATCGCCAGCTTCTGCAAGACCAGCTACGACGTCACCTTTCCGCTCTACGCCAAGATCAGCGTCAAGGGCGACGACATCCATCCGCTGTACGCGGGGCTGACGGCCTTGAAGCCGGAGGCGACCGGCGATGGGCCGATGCGCGAGCGGCTGAAAGGCTATGGTATCGCCACGGGCGGTCCGGGCGAGGTGGTCTGGAATTTCGAAAAATTCCTGGTCGGTCGTGATGGCCAGGTCATCGACCGGTTCGCGCCGGATATCGACGCGGCCGACCCGCGTCTGGTCACCGCGGTGGACAAGGCGCTGTCGGCGGACTGAGGTCCGCCGCCCATGGCGAAGGGGGGGAGGGCCCTTCGCCATGGCGCCTAGCGCACCTTCGCGGTGATCTTAGCGTGGGGGCCTGACACCTGGGCGGCCCAGGCCGCCGCGGCGTCGGCGAAGTCATAGTCGACGTAGTCGATGATCAGCTTCTGAGCCTTCTGCATCGCCAGCAGCCGCCGCCAGATCGCTTCGCGATCGGCGGGCGGGCGTTGTCCGGTGCCGATGCAGGTGAGGGTGCGAAACAGCAGGTCGCCGATGTTGAGTTCGACCACCCGGCCCGCGCCCGTGCCGATGGTGATCAGCCGCGCGCCCCACTTGGTGGCCTTGACCGCCGACAAGAACGGCTTGCCGAACACAAGATCGAGCACGATGTCGAAGCCGTCCCCGCCGCTGGCGGCCTTGAGCGCTTCGGTGTCGTTCTCACCGCCCAGGGCGACGCCGGCGTCGGCCAGGCCGCGTTCGACGAGCCGATCCAGGGCGGCTGGGTTGCGGGCTGCGGCCACGATGCGACCCGCCCCGAGGCTTCGGGCCAACTGCAGGCCGATCTGTCCCAGGACGCCCGTGGCGCCGAGGATCAGTACGCTCTCCCCGGGCTGGATGTTAGCCGCTTCCAACGGCACCAGAATCCCGGTACCGGCGATGCCCATGGTGATGGCGGTGCGATCGTCGATGTCGTCGGGAACATCCCAGACCTCCGCCGCCGGAACCAGGGTCTTTTCCGCCCAGGCCCCCCACGGTGCGATCGAGCGTTCGCCGAAATAGACCCGCCGTCCATCCTCGGCGCGGCCAACGCCCTCGCCGCGGATGACGCAAGGATATTCAACGCCGAGACGATAGGCGCCCAGGACGTCCCAGCCTCCGAGCCCGGCGGTGTCGACATCGATAAGGACCGATCCCACCCGCGCCGTCGGTTCGGGAAAATCCTGAAGGACGGGGGCGACTCCGGTGGGGGAGAGGACGGGGGCGCGCATGTGGCAAACCGTGGATTGGTCTTGGAACCAAGATGGGGGACGGACTGGTGAGCCAGACCGCCGCCGATCAGAGCTGTGTCAGCTCAGAGAAAGATGGCGAGGTTCGGGAAGCCCAGCACCGTCTGGTCGACGATGATTTCCCGCCGCGCCAACTTGAAGCTGGCGCCATGGCGTCGCAGCAGATCGTGGCGGACGCAGCTGAGGAACAGCAGATTGGTTTCCTCGAAGCGGCTGCGGCTGCAGAGCAGATAGCTCTTCACCTCGAACTCGTCGGGATTGTCCGTCGATTCGACCAGAATGTTGGTGATCAGACGTCGCGTGCGAGACGGCGGATCCTCGGCCCAGGCGCTGCGGGTGTCGGTGATGCGTCCGACCCGGCCTCGGATCGAGGCGTAGGTTTCGTCGAAGTGCATCACGGTCCGGACGATGGAGGCCGCGTTCTGGCTCAGGGGCCGGGTTTGGCGCACCGGGCAGGTGTAACGCAGATTGGTGTCGAGGCGCTCGACCCATTCGGCGAGCCGGATCTCGTCGAGCAGCCAGGCCTCCTCATAGAGAAACTCGGCGATTTGATTATAGGCGGGCGAGCCCACGGGCACGCGATTGGCTCGGAAAGCGTCCGGCGCGACGGCGGTGTCGGCGGTAGCGGTGACGTCGATGGTCATGGCGGTCAGGTCCTGATGATGGCGGCGATGATCAGAGCGAGCTGTTCATCAGGTCGCGGTAGGCCAGCCACCAGTTCCACTGGGTGTCGTCCTTGGTGAAGCCTTCGTAGACCAGGGCCGGGCCGGGCCAGTCGGCCCGCGGAGGCGTGGTGCAGACGGCCTGATACTTCATCGTGATGTTGCGCGCGGCCGCGCCTTTGGCCGTTTGGGTGATGTGGGGCCAGGTGTCGGAGTCGTCCTGCTCGACCATGCCCGAGGTGCCCAGCATCCGGACCGCGAACTGCAGGGCCTTTTGCTTGTGCTCTTCGGGGGCGTCCTTCTCGGCCAGGATGAAGTTGCAGAACTCCAGCTCGTCCGGCCCCTTAGGAATATAGGTGTGCAGGGAGGTCAGGCCGATGATCTCGCCATCGGGCTGAGGCACATAGATGAAGGCGATCAGGACGTTGGGGAACATCCCGCCGACCTGCGGCGGACTGTCGACCAGCAGGCCCAGCTGTTCAGGCGTCAGGTTGCGGATCAGCTGGGGCAGCATTTCCTTGGTGATGCCGGGCGGCGGCACGATCGCCAGCTTCTCCTCGAGCGTCAGGTTCCCGTCGCGGAAGCCGGCGGCCTGCTTGAACTTGTTGGCGGCGGGCATGCACCGCAGCGCATGGCCCTGGAGCGAACTGACTTCGGTGCCGTACATCGAGGTGGTCAGGTCGCCATCGCCGAACTTGGCGAACTCGCCAAGCCAACGGTGCAGCGTCAGGGTGTGGAAGCCGTCGGCGGCCGACTGTTCGCAGGCGGTCTTCCAGTTGGCTTTAATCGTGAAGCGCTGCGGAGGGCCGAGAACTTCCAGGCCCCGATCCGTGCGCTGGAACAGCATGTCGTAGTACCACTTCATCTCGCCGAGGAACTCGTCGAACGAGGGGCCGTCGAGATTCCAGGTCGCGAAGATCAGGCCCCCGTAGAGGTGGGTGCGCGCCTGGGTCAGGCCGAGCTTTTCCTTGGGCAGAATCGTGCCGTGCATCTGCTCGGCGGCGACGGGCGCGCCAATGAAGTCGCCGTCGTTCTTGAACGCCCAGCCGTGATAGATGCAGGTGTGAACCTTGGCGTTGCCCGCGTCGCTGGTGCACACGCGCATGCCCCGGTGCGGGCACACGTTGAGCATAACCCGGATCGAGCCGTCCTTCTGACGCGTGATCAGCACCGGGTCCGAGCCCATCAGTCGCGTGATGAAGTCGCCCGAGTTCGGGATCTCGCTCTCATGGCCCAGCAACAGCCAGGTCTTCCCGAACACCTTGCGCATCTCGATGTCGTAGAGTTCCGGGTCCGAGATCGCCCGAAGTTGGACCTCGCGCGTCTGCACGTTGATCAAGTCGTCGATCGTCGTCCCGTCGGAAAGCGTCGTCCGTGTCCGGTCCAGCATGGGTGTCCTCCGCAGCGCTAGGCGCCATATAATTTTGAACAGAGGTGGCATTTCTGTATAGAAAATGCAACTGTTCGATTCAGTGAGGAACGACGGGCCGCTGGCCCTCCGGAGAAGCCCCAAAGGGGCGCCCGGCACGGAGGAAGGTTATGAGTTCAGAAGCGACCCCGCATCGCGTCAGGGCGGACCGAAGCGCCTGCTGCGGCTATGGCACCTGCGTGGAGATCTGCCCCGAGATCTATCAGCTCGAGGGGGGGCTTGTGGTTGTGACCACCGACATCGTGCCCGCCGAGCTGTTGGAACGGGCGATCGAAGGCGCAGAGTCCTGCCCCCAAGGCGCCATCGTCGTGGAAGCCGTTGAGGGATGACGGCCGTCCCAGACGCCGCGAGCAGCGCGGTCGCCGCCCCAGCCCGCGCGTCCGGCCGGCCCAGGCTGCCCGGGCTATTGTCGCTGGCCTTGTTGGGCGTGCCGCTAACGGCGCTGTCGCTGCCGCTCGTCGTCATGATTCCGGAACACTATGCGACGGTTCTGGGCCTGCCGCTGGCGTTGATCGGCCTGATCTTCACCAGCGTGCGCGTGTTCGACATCGTCGTTGACCCGCTGCTCGGCGCGGCGATGGATCGAACCCACACCCGCTGGGGCCGCTATCGCCCATGGCTGGTCCTGGGCGCGCCGGCGCTCATGTTGGCCGTCTATCTGTTGTTTATGGCCAAGCCAGGCGTGGGACCCGTCTATCTGCTGGTGACCCTGACGGCCAGTTTCCTGGGGTGGTCTGTCCTGTCGCTGGCGCAACTGGCGCTCGCCTCCGGCCTGGCGGCTGGCTACGACGAGCGCTCGCGGGTCTATGCCTGGCTTCAGTTCGCCTCTCTGCTGGGCATTCTGACCGTGATGGGTTTTCCCATCATCTCTGCCAAGCTTGGCGGGACCGGCTTGCCGCCCACCCAGCTCATGGGGTGGATCATCATCGTCCTGACCGCGCCGGCGGTGGCTTTGGCCGCCTGGCGCGTCCCGGAGACCCTGCTCGTCACCCAAAGACATATCGTCGGGATCAGAGCCTATCTGGCCGTGGTCGGCCGCAAAGCCGTCTTCAGGATCGCCGCCATCGACCTTCTGTTTGGCCTTGGGTTTGGCACCGCCTCGGCGATGCTGGTGTTCTTCGTGACCGCCGCTAAGGGGCTGGAGCGCAGCGCCGTCGGCGTCGTTCTGATCGCCCAGGTGGTCACGGCCATGATCACCGTACCCGCCGTAGCCTGGCTGGCGCGGCGGCTCGACAAGCATTTCGTGCTTGGAATATCGGGCGTTCTGGCCGCCATCGTCAGCGTGGCGTTCATCTTCCTGCCTGACCACAATCTGCCGGCGATGGCGGTGGGCATGATGGGCTGGGGGCTGTCGTTCGGCGCCTTCAACCTGCTGCCACGCGCGATGATGGCCGATGCGGGCGACGAACTGCGGCTCGAATCCGGCTCGGATCAAACCGCCGTGCTCTATGCGCTGTTGATCAGCAGCTGGAAGTTGGGCGGCGCCCTGGCGGTCGGCCTGGCCTTCGCCGCCCTGGCTCTGGTCGGCTACAAGCCCGCGCTTTTGGGCGCGAACACCCCGCAAGCCATCTCCGGCTTGGAAATGGTGTTCGCGGGTCCTTCGGCGGCGCTGTTTCTCCTGGGAGCCTGGCTGGCCTTCACCTATCCGCTGACGCGCGAAAAGCATGCGGCCATCCGCCTCGAGCTGGACGCGCGTGATGCGGCGAGCGGAGGACCGGCATGATGCGTCGACTGGAAGGGCGCGTCGCGCTCATCTCAGGCACGGGGGGCGGCCAGGGCCGGGCCGCGGCGCTTCGGTTCGTCGCGGAGGGCGCGGTGGTCGCCGGATGCGACGTCAACGCCGAGGCCGACGCCGAGACCGCGCGGCTGGTCGCCCAGACGGGAGGGCGCATGACCACCATGGCCTGCGATCTTGGTGACCCTGACGGCGCGCGGGCCTGGATCGACCAGGCCGTCGCCGACTACGGCAAGATCGACATTCTCTACAACAACGCCTCGGCCGCGAAGTTCGGCTCGATCACCGAGCTTTCGATCGAGGACTGGCGCTACACCCTGCGAAACGAGCTCGACCTCGTCTTCCTGACGACAAAGTTCGCCTGGCCCCATCTGGCCAAGCACGGCGGGGTGATCATCAATGTGGCGTCCACGGCGGGATGGCAGGGCTCGCGCGGCAACGGAACCATCGCCCACAACGCCACCAAGGGCGGTGTGGTGGCGATGACCCGGCAGATGGCGCTGGAGGGCGCCGCAGTCGGCATCCGCGCCAACAGCATCAGCCCCGGCTTCGTCGTCACGCCGGGAACGCGCGCCTTTGTCGAAAACCCCACCGTCCGCGCCCAGCTGACCGCCAATATTCCGCTCGGCCGTCCAGGCGAGCCGGAGGATATCGTCGGCATGGCCGCCTTCCTGGCCACCGACGAAGCGGCCTTCATCACCGGTGCGGACATCATCATCGATGGCGGCACGACCGCCTGTTAGCCAAGCGACAAGACGAGGAACTGGACCATGGATATCCGGGGTATCGGCTATCTGGGCTTTGAAAGCCCCAACATCGAGGCCTGGCGCAGCTACGGACCCGAAGTCCTGGGTCTGGCCATCGCGCCCTCGCCGGAGGACGAGCCGGACGCGCTCTATCTGAAGATGGACGATCGGCGCTATCGTTTCGCCTTCCAGCCTGGGCCGATCGACAAGCTGGCCTATATCGGCTGGGAATGCGTCAACCGGATCGCGTTCGAAAAGGCCGTCAAGAAGCTCCAGGACGCGGGCATCGCCGTGGAGCAGGGCGGCGATGACCTCAAGGTTCGCCGCGGGGTGCGCGATGTGGTCCGATTCAAGGATCCCGTGGGCTATCAGTACGAGCTGTTCTACGGCCAGAAGGGCGAGCCTGGCTCGTTTGTGCCGGGCCGTCGCCATGGCGGCTTCAACACCTACGGCCGGGGCTTTGGCCATGTCGTGGTGATGACCCCGGAATATGGCCCGGAGCTGGACGACTTCCTGATCAATATCATGGGCTTCCAATGGTATGGATCGGGCGCGGGCAAGGGCCGGACCGGGTTCTATCGCGCCGGGCTCAACAACCTGACCAGCCACGACATCGGCTATGGCCACGCCCCCGGTCGGATGGGCATCCAGCACATCGGCCTGTTGACCGGCGATCTTCGTGATGTCGGCGAAACCTGGGACATCGTCAACAAGCGCCAGATCCAAGTGCAGATGACCCTGGGGCAACACACCCAGGACCCGCATTTCTCCTTCTACCACTTCAGCCCTTCGGGCTTCGCCGTCGAAGTGATCGCCGAAACCCATCCCTGGCCCGGCGATCCCTTCGAACTGAACGCCGAGCGCCTGAGCTACTGGGGGCACCAGCTGGTCGGGCCCATCCTCGGCACGACCATCCGCACGCCCGAGGAGCTGCGCTGATGGGGCTGCTCGACGGCAAGGTCGCCTTGGTCACGGGCGGCGGCGGCGGCATCGGCCGCGGCATCGCCCGCCGTTTCATCCGGGAAGGCGCGACCGTCCTGGTCGCCGAATTCAACGAGGACTATTGCGCGACCATCAAGGCGGAGCTGACCGAGGAGCTGGGCGGGCGGGCCGAAGTGCTTAAGGCCGATGTGCGCGTCAAGGACCAGATCCAGGGCGCGGTGCAGAAGGCGGTCGATCTGTTCGGCGGCCTCGACATCCTCGTCAACAACGCCTTCACCCTCAGCCCCAAGGTCCTGCTCGAGCAGAAGACGGACGAGATGCTGGACAGCACCCTGCATTCGGGGCTCTGGGCGGGGTGGTGGGCCATGCAAGCCGCGCGGCCCCACATGGCCGCCCGCGGCGGCGGCTCGATCATCAACTTCTATTCGATCGACGTGGAGACAGCCGCCTGGCTGAACGCCGACTACAACATCACCAAATCGGCGCTCCGCGGCCTCACGCGTAGCGCCGCCCACGAGTGGGGGCGGTTCAACATCCGGGTCAACCTGCTGTCGCCGGCGGCGATGGGCACGGTCTTTCACCGCATGGCCGAAGCCATGCCGGGCTTCGCCGAGATGGCGGCCTCGCGCAAGCCTCTGCTGCGCAACGGCGACCCTGAAGAGGATATCGCGCCCGTCGCGGTGTTCCTGGCCTCGGAGATGTCGCGCTTCGTGACCGGCGAACTGATCAACGTCGATGGCGGTCTGCACATGCCAGGCTACCAGTCGCGACCGCCGAACGTCGCGGAGATGGAACAACAAGGCGGCTAGAGCCGTCCAAGGGGAGACACAGATGGGTTTACTGGACGGCAAGGTGGCGCTGGTCACCGGCGCGGCCGGCTCTATCGGCTCGGAGACGGCGCTGGCGCTGGCCGAAAAGGGCGCGCGGGTCGTGCTGACCGACCTTCGGGCTCCGGAGCTTTCAGCGGTCACCGATCGCTTGCAGGCGCAAGGTCACGAGGTGGCCTGCAAGGTCGGGGACATCACCGACGAGGACGACATCCGGGCGGTGGTCGAGTTCGCCGTCGCGACCTTCGGCGGCGTCGACATCCTCGACAACAACGCCGGCGCGACGGGCTTTTCATCCCGCGACCTGGACATCCCTGAGATGTCCGTCGAGCTTTGGGATCAGGTCCAGTCGATCAACGCCCGCGCGCCGATGCTGTTTTGCAAGCACGCCATCCCGTCGATGCTGGCGCGGGGCGGCGGATCGATTGTCAACATCTCGTCGGGCCAGTCCCTTTCGGGCGACGTCAGCAATTTCGCCTATGCGGCGGGCAAGGCCGCGGTGAACGCCCTGACCCGTCACCTGGCGACCGCATATAGCCCCAAGGGCGTGCGGGTCAACGCCATCGCCGCAGGTCTGATTATCCAGCCGGGCATGGAGCAACGGCTGCCCGCGCACATCCAGAACATCTTCCTGAGCCATTGCCTGGTGCCGCGCCTGGGGACCCCGCGCGACATCGCCAACATGGTGGTGTTCCTGGCGTCCGACCTCAGCTCCTACGTCACCGGCCAGATCCTCTCCGTCGACGGCGGGTTCACCGCGCACCTGCCCAGCGTGGCCGACATGCGGCCCACTATCGAAGGCATGAGAAAGGCGCCCGGCCAATGGAGTTGAAGGGAAAAACCGTCGTCCTGACCGGGGCCTCCGCCGGCATTGGCGCGGCGACGGCGCTCGATCTGAGCAACGCCGGGTGCAATCTGGTGCTGACGAGCCGCCGGCTGGAGAAGCTCGAGGCGCTGGCCGCGACCTTGCCGGGCCCCAGCGCCTTGCTGGCGGCGGATATCGCCGAGCCCGATGTTCCAGAGCAACTTCTGGCGTTGGCCAAGGCGCGATTTGGGCGCGCCGACGTGGTGATCAACAATGCCGGTGTCATGGCCGTCGGAACGATGGACACCATCGATCTCGACGCCGTCAGCTACATGATCCGGGTTAACTTCGAGGCCGTGGTGCGCTCGTCCTACGTGTTCGCTCGAGAGTTTCGCGGTCAGTCGTCTGGCGCGATCATCAACGTGTCGAGCATCAGCGCCTACCTGATCTCCCGGGCGGGCGGCGTCTATGGGGGGCTCAAGCATGCGCTCGAGGCCTTCACCCAATCGCTGCGGATCGAACTGGCCGCGGCTGGCGTCAAGGTCGGATCGATCGCGCCGGGTTCGACCTCAAGCGAGATGTTCGACAGGATGATGGCGGCGGCGAAGATTGAAGATCCGGTCGCGCTCGATCCCAAAGATATCGCTCGGGCCATCCGGTTCATGCTTGAGCAGCCCGACCACGCGACCATCGCGCGCCTGGCGATCTATCCGCAAAGCGAAGCCCACTAAGCCGGGCCTCTCCAAGGCCGCGATGCGTCATCCCCGCGGCGGTGCGGGGATGACGACCCGGCGCGGTGCGGCCCTAGGCGGCGGAGGCCGCTTCGAGAGTGGCCTGACGCTCCAGCCCCATTTCCTGCATTTCGCGCTTGAGGGTGGGATAGTAGGCGATCGCGCCCTGTAGGCCGCCCGAGACATCGATCGAGGCCGCGCTCAGGAAGGTCGCAAGGTCGCTGGCCAAGAACAGGCAGACATTGGCCACCTCCTCGGGACGGCCGAACCGACCGAGGGGCACGACCTTGACCACCATTTCGAGGAACTCCTCGCGCGAGATGGACGGGGGCATCTCCTTGTAGTGGCGATCCCACTGGCCCGTATCGATCCAACCCATGTTCAGGCTGTTGACCAGGATGTTGTCCTTGGCCAGCTGCTGGCCCAAGAGCTTGGCCAGGGCGATCCCCGCGGCGCGGTTGGTCACCGAGGGAATGCCGTCCGGCGTCGGCAGGGCCCCGGCCAGGGCGTTGATGTTGATGATCCGCCCCCACTGTTGCGCGCGCATGTGAGGCACGACCGCCTGGACGAACCGGAAATGGGCGATCTGGATGTTGTTGGCGTGGTCGAGGATATCCTCGGGCTCCAAGGTTTCGAGGCTGCCGCCCTTGCCCTGGCCGGCGTTGTTGACCAGCACGTCGACGCCGCCCCAGGTTTCGGCGACCTGATTGACGAAGGCGCGAACGGCGGCGGTATTGCGCACATCGAGCGCGACCGCGATGACCTCCGCGGCGCCAAGCACGCGCATGTCTTCAGCGACGGCCGACAGCGTGTCGGGGTTGCGCGAGCAGATCGCCAGCCGCACGCCTTCGCGGGCGAAGGCCGCGGCCGTGGCCCGCCCGATTCCTCGGCTCGCGCCGGTCACAATCACCCGTTTGGCGCTCAGATCGATATGCATGTCCGATGTTTCCTCGAAGCTTCTGACGAGCTGTCCGATGTCGATATTTTCTAGTCAAAGCTCCGATTTTTGTCTCGTTTATTTTCCGAAAGCGAGCCGTACGCGGTTTGCGCGCCGAGGCGACGCAAGTTAGGCTGAAGATTGTATATCGGAGCACCCCAAGCATGACCTCCAGCGCCCGGACGGCTCGTCCGGACATCCTGGCCAGGCGCTCGGCCAGACGCGCGGAAGCTTCCGCTTCCAACGTCGACGTTCGTCCGCGCCGACCCGACCCGAGGGCGGCCAAGACCATCGAGAACATCATCAACGCCGCGCAGAACGTGATGATGAACCATGGCACCCCTCGGATCACCGCGCAGGAGGTTTGCGACGAAGCCCGCGTCTCGCGCGGGACGCTCTATCGGTATTTCCCGTCGATGGAAGCGGTCCTGGAAGCGGTGCTGCTGCGGCTCAGGACCGAGACCGATGACGAGTTGAGCCACGCGATGGAGGGATGCGAAACGCCGGCCGAACGGTTCGGGGCCTTTCTGCGCTACAGCGTCTCCAACAATGAGACCCGCAGAGGGTCTCAGTTCCTGCACGTCGAGCCGGCGTTCGTGCTGCAGTACTTCGAGTCGAACTTCGACCATTTCATCGCGCGCGTATTGTCGGCGCTGGAAACGGTGTTCGACGCCTGGGAGAAAGATATCGGTGTCTCGGTCGATCGCAGCGCCATCGCCGAGATGATGGTGCGTCTGGCGCTCAGCGAGACCGTGGTCTCCCCTCGCGAGGGCCAACCCTTGGCGCTAAGGCTGCAGCAGACGGTCGACAAGATCCTGAACGCGCGCAAAGCGAGATGAGCGGGCGTCAGCCGGCGCGGGACGCAATCTGATTTCGCAGGACGCCCACGCCCTCGAGCGAGACCTCGACCAGGTCGCCGGGATTCAGATAGCGGCCGGACGCCTGGGCCACGCCCTCGGGGGTGCCGGTGAACAGCAGGTCGCCGACGCCGAAGCTGACACGCTGATGCACGAACCGGATCAGCTCGGGAACGTCCCACGTCATGTCGGCGGTGGTGCCGTCTTGCCGGACTTCGCCATTGACCGTCGTCGACAGGCGCAAGGCCGGGCTGCCCGGCGCAAATTCATCACGGGTGACGATCCACGGGCCGACCGGCGTGGCCTTGTCCTGGCTCTTGGCGGCATAGAGGTCCATGCCGATGCCCGGCGGGCCGCTGCGCTGCAGATCTCGCGCGCTGACATCATTGCCCGCCGTGTAGCCGAGCACGCAGGCGAGAGGATCGTCCAGGTCGATCGCCGCGTCGCCGATCACCACAACGAGCTCGCACTCATAGTCCAGTTGCTCGGTCAGCGGCGGATAGCGGATCGGATCGGCGGCGCCGATCAAGGCGCCATACGCCTTGAGAAAGGCGATGGGCTGGGTTGGCGCAGCGACGCCGAATTCGACCAGGTGCTTGCTGTAGTTGGCGCCGGCGATGACGACCTTGCTGGTGTTCTCGCACGGCGCCAGCAGGCGTAGCGACGACAGGGCGCGTATCGGGCCCTTGAAGGTGAGGGCGTCCTGGCCGCCGCCCCGCGTCACATCGGGTCCCCAGTCCGACACGCCGCCGGCGATCGGCTGAGCCGTGTCGGCGTCGGGATCGACGAGCGCCCAGAACGCGTCGCCGCCATCCGAGCATCGAGCAAGTTTCATCGGCTTTCCTCGACGTTGGCTAGGCTGAGGCAGCGGCGGGCGCGAGCGTCCCGCCAAGGGTGTCGCGCAAATCGGCGACAATGGCCCGCGCGCGATCGCGGTCCTTGGCGGCGAACCGAGCCAGCAGGGGCGCATTGTCGAACACGCGCTCATCCCCAGGCTTGCGACCCAGCAGCATGAAATGGGTATGGGCGTTGCTGTCGCCCAGATAGATGACGGAGGTCCTTTCGAACGCCCCGGTCGCGACCAGTCTGGCGGAAAGGGCGTTGATTAACGGGCCAAGCTCGGCCGCGGCTCCATCTGACAGGAAGCCCACGCCGCGATCATGATCGCGGGTGAAGGCCATCAGCATTCCGGGGACATCCTGCATGGCCACGACGGCCCAAAGCGGGCCGGCAAGCACGACGTCTTCGGTCGCCGCGGCATGCAGCATTCCACAGATCTTGCAGTCGGTCGGATGGGTCATGGGGTCCTGGACCTCGCGCCAAGCCGGCGACGGCTCGGAACGGCAAGCGGCGGCTCTTCAAGGAGCCGCCGCGCCGGAGACTGGAATTAGGCGGCGATCGATTTGGTCGCGCGACCCATCTTGTCCAGGTCGATATTCAGCAGGTCGACCGCATTCTTCCAGCGGATCTTTTCGAGATCTTCCGGAGAAATCCGCAGGCCGTCGGTAAGGTCGCCACGGATCGCGTCGCTGCCGCCGAAATTGGTGCCATAGACCAGCCGGTCCGCGCCGATGACCTCGACCAGGGCCTGACGCATCGGCAGTTCATGCAGTTCCGGATCGAACCAGAAGTTCGGCAGGTACTCCTCGAGGTCCTTCTTGTTGTGGACCACGTCCAGGTTCTTGATGGTCTGGGCCAGGCGGCCAAGCTGGTAGGGCACGAAGCCGCCCGCGTGGGTGATATAGACCTTCAGCTTAGGGAAGCGATCGAGGACGCCGCCGCAGATCAGGTACCAGAAGCACTTGGTCTCGTCATAGTTCATGCCGACGATGGCCGTCGTCTCGTACTTGTCAGTGTTGGCTTTGGACCCCCAGGTCACAGACTGATTGTAGCCGTGTACGAACATCGGCAGATCGAGGTCGCAGAGGGTCTCCCAGATCGGGTCCATGCGCGGATCGTCGAACTCGAGGCCGCCGAAGTTCGAACCGCCGGCGCTGAGGCCCTTGGCCCCCAGCTCGGTGCAGGCGCGACGGATTTCCTTGGCCGCGTTGACCGGGTCTTGCAGGGCGGCCGTGGCCCACATCATCAACCGGCCGTCCGAACGGCTGCAGTATTCGGCCAGGGTATCATTGACCGTGGTCGAGAACCGGTTGGCGAACTCCGGCTCGGCCCAGTACATGTAGCAGTGCGACGGCACCGAGAGGACTTGGGCGTCCTGACCCAGAGCGTCCATGCCGGCCAGGCGGTGCTTGGGATCGTTCCACTTCGACATGAACTCGGCCACTTCCATCGTCTCGCCCCGCTTGACCGCGGCGCGACGCTCGGGCGAGCCCAGAGTCAGCACCCATTCGCCGACCCGCAGGCGGATATGGCCGTCGTCATGCTTTTCGAAGAAGGGGCCCCAGTGCGGATCTTGGTTGTAGTAGCCCGGCAGCGGGGCGTGAGCGTGAAGATCGATCAGCATCTGATTTCCTCCTGCGTCGAGGCCCCCTGGCGGAGCTCTTCGAGCTATGTGCGTTCCCTGGCGCGACTATCGCATTTTTTGAACGGTTTGGTCGATAGTGTTCAGTTCATTCTCTAACGCGAATGTAATTCGGCTGTCAAAACAAACCTTGACAGCGCCGAGGCCCGATCGCCTATCGTCCGACGCGTCGCGGCCTTGAGCGCGCGAGGCGAAAGAGGCGACGTCGACTCTACGACGGAGCGCCCGGGGCCCCAAAAGGGCGTTTATCGGCGGAGGATACGGACAATGCACAGACAGGCGAGCGCGACGGCGACCGAGACGCCCTATCCCCCGATCCGCTATGCCTGGTACGTGATCGGCGTCCTGTTCGTGGCGACGTTGCTTTCGCAACTGGACCGGCAGCTGCCCGCGCTGCTGGTGCGCCCCATCCGCGCCGAGTTTGGCATTTCCGACACCGCCTTCAGCTTCCTTCAGGGATACGCCTTCGCCCTCTTCTACACCTTTGCCGGGCTGCCGTTCGGCTGGCTGATCGACCGCACGATCCGGCGAAATCTGATCATCGTCGGCATGGTTCTGTGGAGCGTGATGACGGTTCTGTCGGGTTTTGCGCAGAGCTACGACGCGCTGGTGTTGACCCGGATGGGCGTGGGGATCGGCGAGGCCGTGCTAGCGCCGGCCGCCTATTCGATAATCGCCGACTACGTCTCGCCCGAACGGAGGGGGCGCGCGTTCAGCGTCTACTATCTGTCCTTGGCCATTGGTTCGGGCGCATCCTTGATCTTGGGCGCGCTGATCGCACGGATCATCCCCGATGCGGGTCTCAACCTGCCGGGCGTTGGGCTGATGTCGCCCTGGCGGTTGACCTTTCTGGTCGCTGGCGCGCCGGGTCTGGCGCTGGCCCTGCTCTTGCTGACCATCCGCGAGCCCGTGCGCCGGGACGCGGTGAGCGTGCTTCTGTCGAAGACGAGC
Source organism: uncultured Caulobacter sp. (assembly GCA_964601775.1). Classification (GTDB taxonomy): domain Bacteria; phylum Pseudomonadota; class Alphaproteobacteria; order Caulobacterales; family Caulobacteraceae; genus Caulobacter. The sequence continues at coordinate 32,558 of CAZRPD010000029.1, forward strand.
GCCGGCTGGGGAGGCTTCTTCAGCTATCTCAAACGCCATGCCGCCGCTTTTTCGCGCGTGCTGACCTATCCGGGCGTGGTCGCCGTGATCGGCTATGGGACCCTGGCCTGGGCGCCGACCCTCTTTGATCGCCGCTTTGGTATTCCGACCAAGACCTCGGGCTTGATCATCGGGGTGCTGGTCGCGGCCGGCGGCCTTGTCGGGACCCTGATCAGCGGCTGGCTCAGCGATCGTTGGGCCGCCAAGCGCGTGCCCGCCGCGCGGCTTCGCGTGGCGATGCTGGCCTGGCTGCTGGTCTTGCCAACGGTGAGCCTATGGTCCCTCGTCGGCGCGCCGTGGCTCAGCTTCGCCTTGCTGACGGTGGTCGTCACCGGCTTCGCGATGGCCCAAGCCGCCGCGCCGACGGCCGTGCAGGCGATTACGCCGAACCGTATGCGAGGCAAGGCGGTGGCGATCTATCTGCTCATCGGCGGCTTGGTGGGCATCGGCTTTGGACCGATGTCGGTCGCCCTGGTCACGGATCATGTCTTTAAGGACGATGCGGGGCTGCCCTATGCGCTCGCCGTCGTCGGCGGCCCCATCGCGCTTCTCGGCCTATGGCTGACCTGGTCGGGGCTGAAACCCTACCAGCGCACCTTGGAGGCCTTGGAGGCCTTGGAGGCGGCGGCGGAAGCCGATACGGCGCGGTCCTGACGGCCAGCCCGCGGATCAAGGGGGCACGCGATCGGCGGCTGGCTTGTGCTGGGGGATCAGATAGTCGAGCTGCAGTTGGGCGAAGGGCAGAGGCGCGGTCATCCCGCCATCGCACTTGTACAGTCCGCCGTTCATGAAGGCGGCTTCATCCGAAGCCAGATAGGCGGCAAGGTTGGCGATGTCATCGGGGCGACCCAGACGCGGTGCGTTCTGCAGCTTCATGAATGCCGAATGCATCTCGGGACTGGCCCACGCCTTCATAGCCGGGGTCTCGATCACCCCGGGGATCACCGCGTTGCACCGCACGCCCTGCTTGCCGTAGTTGGTGGCGATGGTTTTGACGTACCAGTTCACCATCGCCTTTGACGCGCCATAGGAAAACTGCGCGACATCCCCGCCCAGGGCGCTGGTCGAGGAGGTGAACAGGATGCAGCCGCCGCCGCGCTCGAGCATGTGCGGCAGGGCGTACTTGGAGGCCAAAACCCCGCCCAGCACGTTGACCTGAACGATCTCCTGGAAGACCGCTGGATCGAACTCCAGGAAGTCCACGTCTCGTTTGCGCTTGCCCGCCGCCGTATTGACCGCGTTGTTGAACAGGATGTCGAGGTGGCCGAACTCGGCGATGGCGCGCTCGACCATACCCTTCAAGGCCTGGTCGTCGGCGACGTCGACCGCGAAGCCCACGGCCCGTCCGCCGGCGCTTCGAATTTCCTCGGCGACGGCCTGGGCGGTGTCACCCAGGATGTCCGTGACAGCCACGGCGGCGCCTTCGGCCGCGGACTTTCGCGCCCAGGCGCGACCGATCCCCGAGCCGGCCCCGGTGATGACAGCGGTCTTGCCGGTCAAACGTGTCATGGATCTTCCGTTCTCGTAGGGTGGTTGCTTCCGCACGTGTCCACGCGCCGCCATCGCGCACATCCCGCCATCCCTGACCGGACGCTGGCGGAGCGCGATCCCTTCCAGCGCATGGGGGTCTCGCTCGAGGCCTGTTTGTGGCGGCGCGCCGCAGCGAACGAAACGCCTCGCGGCATGGAAGATTTATCCCTACTATAAGTCAAGTGACTTAATTAGGCGGGTTTCGGCGTCTGATCGTCGAGCGCCGGCTTTTATTTTCGCTGGCAGTCGGGCAAGGATCGAGCATGCCGAGACGTTTTCAGGAGTACCCCAAGACCGCCCAAAAGCTGATGCTGGTCGCCGAGCGCCTGTATGGTCAGCACGGTCTTGACGGGGTCTCGCTACGGCAGCTGGCGACGGCCGCGGGGCAGGCCAACAACTACGTGGTTCAGCATTACTTCGGCTCCAAGCTGGGCCTGATCCAGGCCGTGTCCGAGATGCGATTGCCGGCCATGGAAGCCCATCGCCAGACCCTGCTCGAGGTCGCGCGGGCCGAGGGCGATTTCAGCGTGCCGCGGCTGCTCAGCTGTCTGTTCTCGCCGCTCGTGACGATGTTGGAAGTACAGGCCATGAGGGACTATGCGCGCTTCACGCTCGCCGTCATGCAGCTGGAACCGGAGGAGCATCCGTTCGAACGCTCGGCCGACATTTCGCCGGCCTCCACCGAAATCCGCAGCAAATTGAGCGAAAGCCTGTCGCATCTGGGGGCGGACGTGTTTCGTCGCCGGCTCGCATTGAGCGCTAGCATATTCCTAAACGGCATTTCGGAGCTGGGCGGAAAGCTGAAGTTGTCGCCTGGCGGCTATGTCAGCCACCAACAGTACCACAGCGACATCTTCGAGGCCGCCCTCGCGGTCCTGACGTGTCCCTTCTCGGCCGAGCCGCGCGCCGATTTCCGCGGTCCCCCGGCCCAGCCAGCCTTGGTCGACGACATGGCCGGCGCAAGCCGCCGGCCCGGCCGTCCGGCGGCGCCGACGGGCTGATTTCGTGACAACGACGAAGGCTCGCGGGGCGCGCCGTCCGGTGGTCCCCCGGGGATCTGGCCAGCGATGTCGACGCCCTTGCGCCGTATCGCCGGACCGACACCACCGGCTTGACGGGATCAGGCGGCCCGCACCGCCTGGCCCATATCGAGCTTGAGCAACCGCATGGCGTTGCCACTGCGGATCTTCTCGCGATCGGTTTCGGAAAGGTCGATCCCGGCGGTGAGGTCGCCATGGTCGTAGGCCCCGCCGAAGTTGGTGCCATAGAGCAGCTGGTCTGGACCGATCACCTCCACCACGGCCCGCCGCAGGGCCGGGTGGTGGACATCGAGATCGAAGTAGAAGTTCTTCATATAGTCCATGAGCGGACGCTGGTTACGCGCATCGGGGGCCATTGCCCCGTTCAATTCAGACAGCCGGCCCAGCTGGAACACCGCCATGCCGCCAGCGTGGGTGATGTAGGTCTTCAGAGTCGGGAAGGCGTCCAGGGCTCCACCACAGATCAGGTACCAGAAGAACAGGGTCTCATCGACGCAGTCGCCCACGATGGACGTCGTTTCGAACCGATCCTCGTGATGGCGCTCGCCCAGATAGATCGACTGGTTGAACCCGTGCACCATGATGGGAACATCGAGTTCAGCCAGCTTGGCCCAGACGGGAAACAGGCGCTCGTCGTAGGTTTGAACTCCGTCGAAATTAGTGCCGCCGACACAAAGGCCCTTGGCGCCCAGAACGCGCACGGCGCGGTCGATCTCCTCGACCGCCGCATCCGGATCGGCCAAGTTGGCGTGGGCCCAGAAGTCGAACTTGTCGGGCATCACCTGGCAGAAGGCCGAGAGTTCGTCGTTGCAGATCCTGGCGTATTCGGTGCCGAACGCGCCGGCCCAGTACATGAAGGCGTGCGAAGGCGTGGACAGAACCAGCTTGTCGACGCCGCGCTGCTCCATGACCGCCAGTCTCGCCGAATGGGTCATGCGGGCCAGCAGGTTCGCTTCGGCCTCTGCGTCGTCCTTGGCCTTGGCGGGCTGCTTGGTGCCCAGGGAGAAATGCCCGACCGTCAGGCCCTGGGGCTTCATGAAGGGGCCCCAGAACGGGTGTCGCTTCATCATGCCTGGCGTGAAGAGGTGGGCGTGCACGTCGATCAGCATGGTTTCCTCGTCGATCTGTTATTAGATTGATATTCTCACCGTCGAATGATCTGTGGCAACCCGTGCCGGCAGAATCTCGTATGGCGCGTGGGGAGGCGAGCGATGCAGCAGATCAAGCCCAGCGGCCGTCTCATGCTGGCGACCGGCATTGTCGGCGCCGCATTTTGCCTGCGCCTGGTGTTCGCCAGCCTGTCGGTGCGCTTGCCCGAGGTCGTGCATGAGACCGGAATGACCGCCTGGCAGGTCGGGCTGCTGACCACCTTGCCGGTGCTGTGTCTTGGCCTGTGCGCGCCCTTGGCGCCGCGGTTGGCCCATCGGCTGGGGACCGAGCGCGCGCTTTTTGGCGCCTTGGCGCTGATCGGGCTTGGAACCGCCGGGCGCGCGCTCGGGGCGGTGTGGGCCCTGTTTGCCTTTTCCATCCTCGCCGGCGCGGCGATCGCCATAGCCAACGTCTTGCTGCCGACCCTGGTAAAGCGGGATTTCGAGGATCGGACCGCAATCGTGACCGGCGCCTATGTCACGGCGATCTCGGGCGGCGCGGCCTTGGCGGGCGCCGTCACCGGGCCTATCGAGGCCCCGCTGGGCGGTGGCTGGCGCGGGGGGCTGTCGGTCTGGGCGGGGCCGGTGGTGGGGGCCTTGCTGCTGTGGTCGCTACAGCTGGGGCGAAAGGTCGAGCGCGACGATCTGGTCGTCGAACCGGTCGTGGGCCTGTGGCGCGATCGACTGGCATGGAGCGTGGCCCTGTTCATGGGCCTGCAGTCGGCGCTCGCGTTTTGCGTGCTGGGCTGGTTGGCGCCGATCCTGCGGGAACGGGGATTGGACGCGGTGACGGCGGGACTGGTGCTGTCCGTCCTGATCGTAGTCCAGTTGGCGACCTCGCTCACCGTGCCCTCGCTCGCCACGCGCAAGCCGGCTCAGTCGATGATCGCGGTCGTGCTTTCGGTGGCCGCGGCGGCCGGACTATTGGGCCTGCTGCTGGCGCCGCTTTCCGGCGTCTGGGTCTGGGCGGTCATCCAGGGGCTGGCTCAGGGGGGATTGTTCGCCTTGGCCTTGACCATGGTCCTGCTGCGCTCGGCCAACAGCCATGTCGCATCGCACCTGTCAGGCATGGCCCAAAGCGTGGGCTACGTCCCGGGCGCCTTTGCGCCGCTCAGGGTCGGGCTCGTCCGCCAGTGGACGGGCGGGTTCCCGGCCGTCGCCGG
>CAZRPD010000030.1:0-17008 GCA_964601775.1 uncultured Caulobacter sp.
GCCAGGCGCTCGACCGGCGGCGACCTTTGGCGCGCGGCGACGCTCGGCGGCGCGGAGGCCCTGGGGGCCGGGCGCGGCGGGCTGGGGCGTGGCGCACCGGCCGACTTCATGACGCTGGACGCCAACCACCCGAACCTGGTCGGCGGTTCGGGCGATACGCTGATCGACAGCCTGGTCTTCGCCGGCGGTGGCATCGACACGGTCTGGCGGCAAGGCAAGCAGCTGGTCTCCGGCGGTCGCCACCACGCGCGCGAGGCGATCCAGGCGCGCTATGTCGAGACCCTGAAGGCCCTGCTGGCGTGACCGGACCGCTGCACCAGCGCATTCGCACCGACATCGAGGCGAAGATCCGCTCCGGCGAATGGGAGCCCGGTCACCGCGTGCCGTTCGAGACCGAGCTGATGGCCCAGTACGGCTGTGCCCGGATGACCGTCAGCAAGGCCATGGCCGCCCTGGTCGAGGCCGGGTTGATCGTGCGCCGCAAGCGGGCCGGCTCGTTCGTGGCCCGGCCAAAGGTCCACGCGCCGGTGCTGAACATTCCCGACATCCAGTCCGAGATCGTCGCCCGCGGCGAGGCCTACGCTTTCCGCCTGCTGTCGCGCACGGTGCGGTCGGCCGATCGCGACAGTCCCGAAGAGGTCGAATTGGCGGCGGGCGGCAAGCTGCTGGCGCTGGACGGCGTGCACGACGCCGGCGGCCGGCCCTTTGCGCTGGAGCGACGGCTGGTCTCGCTGAAGGCCGCGCCGGAGATGGCGGACGCCGACTTCGAGGCCGTCGCCCCTGGCGTCTGGCTGCTGGAGAACGTCGCCTGGACCGAGGCCGAGAGCCGGATCAGCGCCGTCAACGCCGACGCCGAAGACGCCCGCCTGCTGGCCCTGGACGAGGGCGCGGCCTGTCTGGTCGTCGACCGCCGCACCTGGCGCGAGGGCCAGCACGTCACCCGCGTGCGCCAGGTCTTCCCCGGCGAGGCCTATGACCTGGTGGCGCGGTTTGGTCCTGGCGCTTAGCCTGCCGCCCGACTCGAGGAGAGATTCCATGGACCTGCACGCGCTCGCCGTCCCGACCTTCGTCCAGATGCTGAAGGGTCTGTCGGCCCAGCTGACCAAGGGCGAGGCCCTGGTCGCCGAGGAGGGCGGGGCCTCGCAGGATCTTCTGAGCGCGCGCCTGGCGCCGGACATGTTCCCGCTGTCGACCCAGGTCCGCTACGCCTGCACCCAGGCCAGCGAATTGCTGCGCTACCTGACCAGCGCCGAACCGTTCGCGCCGATGCAGGACGCCGCCGACTTCGACGGCCTGCGCGCCCAACTGGCCGACGCCATCGCCCGCCTGGAAGCAACGCCAGCCGCGGCTTTCGAAGGCGTGGCGACTCGCGAGATCTCCGTGACCCTGCCCAACGGCATCGTCTTCGACGTGACCGGCGAGCAGTTCGTCCGCGACTGGGCGCTGCCCCAGTTCTACTTCCACCTCGGCATGGCCTACGCGATCCTGCGCCACAAGGGCGTGGCCCTGGGCAAGCCCGACTGGGTCAGCCACATGTTCGCCTATATCCGGCCGGGCTCGCTGCTGGGCGGCTGAGGCGCAAGTCTCTGAATTGTCAGAAAAAGGGGCTTCGTCCTGGTGGTTGGAGGCGGGATCGAACCGCCGACCTGTGGGTTATGAATCCACCGCTCTAACCATCTGAGCTACCCAACCGAGCCAGGAGGCGCGGCTTATAGGCGAGAACCGCGCGCGATTTCAAGCCCGGCCTATTCCGCCACGATCGTTGCGGTCGCCGCCCCCAAGGCCTTCACCGCATCGGCGGGCGCCAGTTTGACCTGCAGGCCGCGCTGGCCGCCGTTGAGAAAGACGTAGGGCTCGGCGAGGGCGGCCGCTTCCATCACCGTCGGCAGGCGCTTCTTCTGGCCGAACGGGCTGACGCCGCCGACCTTGTAGCCGGTGATGCGTTCGGCGTCGGGGACGGGGGCCATGGCCGCCGACTTGCCCTTCAGGGCGGCGGCCAGCTTCTTCATGCTGACCTCCTTGTCCGAGGGCAGGATGGCGCAGGCAGGCTTGCCGTCCAGCATCACGATCAGGGTCTTGAGCACCCGGGCCGGATCCTCGCCCAGGGCCTCGGCGGCCTGCAGGCCGACACGCTCCGACCCCGGATCGTAGTCGTACGTATGCAGGTCGAAGGCGACGCCGGCCTTCTGCAATGCGATCGTGGCAGGCGTGCTTCTGGACATGGGCGGCGTGATAGCCCAAGTGCGCCTAGACTTGGAATACGGATCGGTGATGACGGCTTTCGATCGACGGACCCTGCTGCGCGGCGCTTTCGGTTTGGGCGCCGCGGGACTGCTGCCCGCCTGGGCGCGGGCGGCGGATCCGGGGCGATCGCCGGCGGCGCTGACGGGCGAGGACATCAAGCTGACGATCGGCCACGCGGCGGCGCGGGTCGACGGCAAGGCCGGCCATGCGGTGACCGCCAATGGCACGGTTCCGGGGCCGCTGATCCGGCTGAAGGAAGGCCAGCGCGCGCGCATCGCGGTGACCAACGCGCTGCACGACGAGGACACCTCCATCCACTGGCACGGCCTGCTGGTGCCGTTCCAGATGGACGGCGTGCCGGGCGTCAGCTTCCCGGGCATCAAGCCAGGCGAGACCTTCACCTACGACTTTCCGGTCCGGCAGTCGGGCACCTACTGGTGGCACAGCCATTCGGGCCTGCAGGAGCAGGTCGGCCTCTATGCGCCGATGATCATCGACCCGGCCGGTCCGGATCCGATCGCCTATGACCGCGAGCATGTGGTGGTGCTGTCGGACTGGAGCTTCCTGCATCCGCACGACCTGTTCCGAAAGCTGAAGGTCAATCCCGGCCATTTCAACATGCAGCGTCAGACGGTCGGCGGCCTGCTGGCGGGCCAGGATCAGGCGCTGAAGGACCGCGCTGCGTGGTCGAAGATGCGGATGGACCCGACCGACATCGCCGACGTCACGGGCTCGGTCTACACCTATCTCGTCAACGGTCACGGGCCGGGCGACAACTGGACGGGCCTGTTTTCGCCGGGCGAGCGCGTGCGGCTGCGCTTCATCAACGCCGCCGGCATGACCATCTTCAACGTCCGCATTCCGGGCTTGTCGCTGGAGGTCGCGGCGACCGACGGCCAGCCTGTGTCGCCGGTCAGCGTCGACGAGTTCCAGATCGCGCCAGCCGAGACCTTCGACGTCATCGTGCGGCCCACTGGGGACCGGGCCTTCACCCTGGTCGCGGAGGCCTCGGATCGTTCGGGCCTGGCCCGCGCCACCCTGGCCCCGCGTGCGGGCATGAGCGCCGCCGTCCCGCCGCTACGGAAACGCCCGGTAGCCACGATGAAGGACATGGGCATGGGCGACATGCATCATGGGATGGACATGCCCGGCATGGACATGTCGATGCGCGCCCAGAGCAATGCGCCGAACGTGCCGCTGACGCCGGGCGTGCAGACCATCTCGCCAATGCCGGCCGACCGCATGGCCGAGCCGCCGCAAGGCCTGGCCGACGTCGGCCACAAGGTGCTGCGCTATGCCGATCTCGCCAATCTCAACCCGCCAGACGATCCGCGGCCGCCCGAACGCACGGTCGAAATCCACCTGACCGGCAACATGGAGCGCTTCATGTGGGCGTTCGACGGCGAGGCCTATGGGCCGGTCAAGGCGCCGATCCCGTTCCGGCGCGGCGAGCGGGCGCGGGTGGTGCTGATCAACGACACCATGATGGCCCACCCGATCCACCTGCACGGCCACTTCTTCGAACTGGTCAACGGCCAGGACCGCCAGCCCCTGAAGCACACGGTCAATGTCGCCCCAGGCGGCAAGGTGGCCTTCGACTTCACCGCCAGCGAGCCGGGCGACTGGGCCTTCCACTGCCACCTGCTGCTGCACATGCATGCGGGGATGTTCAACGTCGTCACGGTGCGGCCGCTTGAGGGGGAGGGCGCGTGATGTTGCTGCTGCTTCTCCTCGCCGCCGGCCAGCACGAACATCACCAGGTCGCGCCGACGCCGGCGCCGGATCCGCACGCCGGCCACCACATGCCCGCGCCGGCCGCCGATCCCCATGCTGGACACCAGATGGCGCCGCCGGCGGCCGATCCGCACGCGGGCCACGACATGTCCGGTCACGCCGGTCACACGATGAGCGCTCCGGCCGCCAACGCCTCGCCGCCGCCGATCCCGACCGACCACGCCGCCGAGCGCTTCTTCGATCCCGCCGCGATGGCCGTCGCCCGCGCCCAGCTGGCCACGGAGCACGGCGGCGGGACCTTCTGGACCGTCCGCGCCGATCAGGCCGAGCACCGCTTCCGCAAGGGCGCCGACGCCCAGGCCTTCGAGGGCGAGGCCTGGTGGGGGAACGACTTCGACAAGTGGGTGGTCAAGGCGCGCGGTGAGCGCGTGGATGGCCAGGGCTGGGAGAGCGGCGAGTTCGAGGCGTTGAAGGCCTGGACCGTCGGCCCCTATTTCGACCTGCAGGCCGGGGTTCGCTACGACCTGGCGCCGAAAGGCCGGACCTATGCCAGCCTCGGCTTTGAGGGCCTGGCGCCGTACTGGTTCGAGGTCCAGGGCGCGGCCTATGTCTCCGACCAGGGCGACGTCTCGGCCCGGGCCGAGGCCTCCTACGATCTGCGCCTGACCCAGAAGCTGACCCTGCAGCCTCGTGTCGAAGCCGACGTGGCCGAGGCCGGCGCGGCGCGGCTCGAGGGCGGTCTGCGGCTGCGCTACGAGTTCAAGCGCGAGTTCGCGCCCTATGTCGGCATCGTCCGCGAGCGAGCCTTCGGACCCGCCGTCGTCACCGGCGAGCGGGCCGAGAGCACGGCGGTGGTGGTCGGCGTCCGCGCCTGGCGCTGAGCGACCCTATCGTAACGGATAGCTTGCCGCTGGCGTAAGCCTGGCCCAACATTCGTTTGACCGGGCGTCAGACCCGAAAAATGAGGGAGCCGGCATGGCCGACGCGATCGACTTCGACCGCATGAAGACCCTGGGCGACGTCGCCCGCTATCATGCGGAGGCGCGGCCCGGGGAGACGGCCTTCAGCTTCGAGGGGCGCGACACCGACTTCGCGGCCTTTGAAAGCCATTCGAACCAGGTCGCCAACGCCCTGATCGCGGCGGGCCTGTCGACGGGCGACCGCATCGCCTATGTCGGCAAGAACAGCGACCACTATTTCGAGCTGCTGATCGGGGCCGCCAAGGCCGGGGTGGTGACCACGCCGATCGGCTGGCGCCTGGCCGCGCCCGAGATCGCCTATATCGTCGGCGACAGCGAGGCCAAGATGGTCTTTGTCGGGCCCGAGCTGATCGACCATGTCGAGGCGGTCGCCGGCGAGCTGTCCTATCGCCCGACCGTGATCGCGATGGAGGACGGCAGCGGCTACCAGACCTTCGAGGCCTGGCGGGACATGCAGCTGGGCAGCGATCCGGAGAAGGCGATCGCGACGTCCGACATCGCCATCCAGCTCTACACCTCGGGCACCACGGGCCGGCCCAAGGGCGCTATGCTGACCCACGACAACCTGCTGGCCATGCGCCGCGAGGCCGCTCAGTCGCCGCTGGCCTGGAACCAGTGGGGGCCGGAGGATGTCAGCCTGGTGGCCATGCCGGTGGCCCACATCGGCGGCACCGGCTGGGGGCTGGTGGGTCTGCTGAACGGCGCCAAGGGCGTGGTGGCGCGCGAGTTCGATCCGTTCAAGGTGCTGGACTATATCGAGAAGGATCGCGTCTCGAAGATGTTCATGGTCCCGGCGGCGCTGCAGATCGTGGTGCGCCAGCCGCGGGCGCGCGAGGTCGACTATTCGCGACTGTCCCACATCCTCTATGGCGCCGCGCCCATTCCGCTGGATCTGCTGCGCGAGTGCATGGAGGTGTTCGGCTGCGGCTTCGTCCAGCAGTACGGCATGACCGAGACGACCGGCACGGTGGTCTATCTGCCGCCGGAAGACCACGATCCGGCCGGCAATGCGCGGATGCGGGCGGCGGGCCTGCCGATGCCGGGCGTCGAGATCAAGGTCATCGACGAGGCCGGCGCCAGCGTGGCGGCCAACACCGTCGGCGAGGTCGCGGTGCGCTCGCGCGCCAACATGGCCGGCTACTGGAAGCTAGACGAGGCGACGGCCAAGACCATCGACGCCGACGGCTGGCTGCGCACCGGCGACGCCGGCTATCTGGACGACGACGGCTATCTGTTCATCCACGACCGGGTGAAGGACATGATCATCTCGGGCGGTGAGAACATCTATCCGGCCGAGGTCGAGAGCGCCGTCTACGGCCACCCGCACGTGGCCGAGGTGGCGGTGATCGGCGTGCCCGACGACAAGTGGGGCGAGGCGGTGAAGGCGGTGGTCGCCGCCAAGCCGGGCGTGACGCCGGACGCCGACGACATCATCGCCTTCGCCCGGACACGGATCGCGCACTTCAAGGCGCCGAAGACCGTGGACTTCGTGGCGGCGCTGCCGCGGAACGCGTCGGGCAAGATCCTGCGACGGGAGCTGCGGGCGCCGTATTGGGAAGGACGCGAGCGGCAGGTGAACTGAGGCTCAGCACAGGCCCCCACCTGACCGCGCGCCAGCGCGCGGTCGTCCGCCCCCGGAGGGGGCAGACGTCACCCGTCTTTCCCCTCCGGGGGAGGAGCGCCGCAGGCGCGGAGGGGGCAAGTGTCGGGCGCTACTTCCCCGCCACCGACAGGCTCTTCGCCGCCAGCGTCACTTCCGCCGTCGAAGAGATCGCCCGCGACGACGCGCCGAGCGACACGTCATACGCTCCCGCCGCGATCGCCCAGCCATGGGCCTTGCCGTCCCAGGTCGCCAGCAGGCGCGGATCGACCGTCAGGCTCACGCGCTGGGTCGCGCCTGGCGCCAGCGACACCTTCTTGAACCCGGCCAAGCGCTTGGGCGCCTCCCAGCCACCGGCCTTCGGACCGACATAGACCTGCGGCACGTCCTTGCCAGCGCGGGCGCCAGTGTTCTTGACGTCAAAGCTGACCGTGACCTTGTCGCCGGCCGCGCTGGCCTTGAGGTTCGAATAGGCGAAGGTCGTGTACGAGAGGCCGTGGCCGAAGGCGAACAGCGGCTCGATCTTCTTGGCGTCGTACCACTTGTAGCCGACCGCGGCGCCTTCGATGTCGTAGTCGATGTCGAACAGCTCTTCGGGCTTCTTGGGATCGCCATCCAGCTTCGGACGCGGCAGGTCGGCCACGCTCTTGGGGAAGCTGACCGGCAGGCGGCCCGTGGCGTCGACCTCGCCGGTCAGGACGCGGGCGATGGCCTCGCCGCCGGCCGTGCCGGGGAACCAAGCCTCGACCACGGCCCCGACCTTGTCCAGCCAGGGCATCAGCACCGGACCGCCGGTGATTAGCACGACCACGGTCTTCTTGTTCGCGGCGGCCACGGCCTCGATCGTGGCGTCCTGGTTCTTGGGCAGGTCCAGGGTCGCGACGTCCCATGACTCAGTGGTCCACTGGTCGGCGAAGACCAAGGCCAGCTCGCTCTCGGCGGCCAGCTTGGCGGCGCGGGCCGGGTCCGTGCCGTCGTCATAGACGACCTTGGCGCCCGGATAGCGCTTGGCCAGAGCCTTCAGTGGCGAGGATGGGTAGTAGATCATCGGGCCGGGCCAGGTCGCCGGCTCCAGGCCCTGCACCGCCCGGCCGCCGGCCGGATACACTTGTGACGAGCCGCCGCCCGACAGCACGCCGGCATCGGCATGGCCGCCGATCACCGCGATGGTCTTGGCGGTCTTGGCCAGCGGCAGGAGACCACCGTCGTTCTTCAAGAGGACGATGCCTTCCTCGGCGTCGGCCTGGGTGATCTTGGCGTGGGCGGCCAGGGTGGCGACGGGCAGGCTGTCGGGCGCGCCGGCCAGCGGATGATCGACCGCGCCGCTGGCGAACAGGGCGCGCAGCACCCGGCGGGCCATGTCGTCGATCCGGGCCTGGCTGACGCGACCGGCGGCGAGGTCCGCCTTCAGCGGCGCGCCAAACCAGGGCTGCTTGTCGAAAGCCTCGCCGGCCGACTGCTGATCCAGGCCCGCATTGGCCGCCTTGGCCGAGGAGTGGTCGGCGCCCCAGTCCGACATCACGTAGCCCTTGTAGCCCCAGTCCTTCTTGAGGACGGTGTTCAGGAGCCAGTCGTTCTCGCAGGCGTAGGTCCCATTCACGCGGTTATAGGCGCACATCACCGAGTGCGGGTCCGACTGCTCGATGGCGAACTGGAAGGCCAGCAGGTCCGAGGTGCGGGCCGCGGCGTCACTGATGTTGGTGCTGTGGAAGAAGCGGCCGGTCTCCTGGCCGTTCAGGGCGTAGTGCTTGATCGTCGAGACGATGTGGTTGGACTGGATGCCGCGGATCTGGGCGGCGACCATCACGCCGGCCAGCCAGGGATCCTCGCCGCCATACTCGAAGTTCCGGCCATTGCGGGGCTCGCGCATCAGGTTGACGCCGCCGGCCAGCTGGACGTTGAAGCCGCTGTCGCGGGCCTCCTTGCCGATCATCGCGCCGCCCTGCTGGGCCAGTTCGGGGTTCCAGGTCGCGGCGGTGGCGATGCCGGCGGGCAGGGCGGTGCGCTCGCGCAGGCCCTGGCGCGTGCCCTGGGTGGCGACGCCGACGCCGGCGTCGGTCTGCCATTGGCCCGGAATGCCCAGGCGCGGCACGCCGGCGATGTAGCCGGCCGAGGCGTCACGCGAGTCGGGATGGCGATCGTACTTCGGCTTCATGTCGGCGCCGAAGTAGCCGAAGATCACGGTGAACTTCTCGTCGCGGGTCATGGCCGCCAGGGCCAGGTCCGCGCGCTTGTCGGCGTCCAGCTTGGGGTTCAGCCAGGGTTGGGCGGCGGAGGCGGCTTGGGCCAAGGCAGGCGCGGTGGTCAGGGCCGGGATCGCGGCGCCGATCATCAAGGCGAGCGTCAGGCTCTTCCAGGTCGTCCGTTGCATGTTTCCTCCGTCGTGGTTTTCGGTCCCGCGCAGCGTTCCGCGTCGGGACGGGATGTCAGGGTCTTCGGCTTCGCGCCGGACCCGTGGACTCGCGCACCACCAGGCTGTGCTGCGCGAGGAAGGGGGTGTTGGATCGGGCCTCGTTGGCGGTCCACGCCGCGAAGGTCTGCATCGCGCGCAGGGCCATCTGGTCGAAGGGCTGGCGGATGGTGGTCAGGGTCGGCCAGATGACCGCCGCGATCGGCGCGTCGTCGAAGCCGACCACCGAGACGTCGTCGGGAATGCGCAGGCCGCGCCGCTGCACTTCCATGCAGGTGGCGGCGGCCATGTCGTCATTGGCGGCGAAGATGGCGGTCGGCGGATCGGCGATGTCCAGCAGCGCCTTGGCCGCGTCGAGACCGGTCTTGAAGGTGAACTCGCCCTGCACGATAAGCTCGGGCGGCGGGCGTGGCAGGCCGCGCGCGGCATAGGCTTCGAAAAAGCCGTTGCGGCGGTGGGTGCTGGCGGCGTGGTCGGGATGGCCGGCGATATGGCCGATCCGCGTATGGCCCAGCGAGAACAGGTGCTCGACCACCTCGCGGGCGGCCGCGCGGTCGTCCATGCCGATGGCCGGGAACTGCGGGTCGGGCGTGGTGGGCGTGATCAGCACGCAGCGCACGTCCAGCTCGCGCATCAGGTCCTTCATCGGGCCGAAGTCGCATTCGGGCGGCAGCAGGATCATCTCGCGGATGCCGCTATCGCGGACGAAGGCGCGGACGCGGTCGGCCCAGCCGGGAATCGGGCCTTCGCTGAGGTCGACCGACAGGTGGCGGCCGGTTTCGACACAGGCCAGCAGCAGGGCATGGTGGATGCGGGTGTGATAGCCGCCGGACGGATCGCCCATCAGCACGCCGACCGAGCCCGAGCCTTGCGAGCGCAGGCTACGGGCCACGGCGCTGGGCTGATAGCCCAGGGTCTTCATGGCCGCACGGACACGGTCGCGCGTCTTGGCGCTGACGCTCTCGTGATCGTTGAGCACGCGGGAAACGGTCTTGGGCGAAACGCCCGCCCGTTCCGCCACGTCGTTGATCGTCGTCATGAGTCCCCGTGTCCGCTCCACCGCCAAGCTTGTCGGTCAGCCCATCAGGGAAAGGCGGCTGCGGCAAGGCGTTGGATGTCGCGAGCTGTAGCGGACTTTGTCTTTCATGTCATCTGCTGAGACAAAAATCGGCCATTTATGGCCATTTATCAGGACATTTTCGGGACATTCATCAGAGCCTCCTCGATGCGGGCGCGTGACTCGCGATGATGAGCCTCGGCCTGGTGGCCGCGGCGCCTGCCGTTCAGATTCAAGGGTGGCGCCACCGGTGTCCATTCGAAAAAGCTTAATAAATACAGAGATTATTTCGCTAGATAGGGCGGCTTTGGCCTCAGCGTCAGCTGTCGTCAGTCCCTGGCGAGCCCTAGGGCAAGATGGTTGAAAGCCTTCTGACTCAGGAATGACAACGTTGACATTCTTGTTGACTTGATCGGGACAATTGCGCGAGTGTGACAGCGTTCGATGAAGGCGCGGGGCTGGAATCGGATGTCCGGGCGCAGTGGCCTTCAGCCTCAACGCGTCTCGAAAGCAGCCGACAAAGAGCGGCGGCGCGAGGCGCGGGCGACCACAAGAACGAGATAAATTGGGGAGCGAGGAATTGTCACACGAAGCAAGGAAAGCCGTGCTTGCGCGCGGCCTGACATTGGCGCTGGTCGCCGGAGCGTCGCAACTGGCGCTGGCCACCGGGGCCTTCGCCCAGCAGGCGGCGGACAGCCAGGTCGAAGAGATCGTCGTCACCGGCGTCCGCGGCTCGCAGATCAAGTCGGTGGACGTCAAGCGCCGTGAGGCCGCCATCGTCGACGCCATCTCGTCGGAAGACATCGGCAAGCTGCCCGACGTCACCATCGCCGACTCGCTGCAGCGGATCTCGGGGATCCAGATCCAGCGCGACGCGGGCGAGGGCAAGACCGTCAACATCCGCGGCCTGCGTCAGGTCATCACCCTGCTGAATGGCGAGCAGTATCTCAGCGCCGGCAACATGGGCGAGGCCCAGCCGAACCTGCTGGACGTGCCCTCGCAGCTGATGAACCAGGTGCTGGTCTACAAGTCGACTGATCCGAAGAACGCTCTGTCGGGCATTTCGGGCACCATCGACCTGCGCACCCGCCGCCCGTTCCAGTTCGGCGAAGGCCTGACCTTCACCGGCGCGGCCGAGGCCCAGCGCGGCGAGCGCACCAAGAAGGACGACTACCTGGTCAACGGCGTCGTCAACTGGCGCAACGACCGCGTGGGCGTGATGGTCGGCGCGGCGCTCAGCGAGTCCAACCTGGGCAACAACTATTCGGGCGCGGTCAGCCTGTCGGGCAACAACGACTGGGGCGGCGGCTTCCCGAGCAACTTCATCTCGCCGCACGGCTACGAGAGCTTCAACAAGGTCGTCGAGCGCAAGCGCCTGGGCCTGAACGCCGCGGTCGAGTTCGACCTGGGCGAGGGCTTCACCCTGATCGCCGAGGGCTTCTACGCCAAGCTGGACGAATATAACCGCGCGGTCGGCATCAACATCTCCAACCGCTGGGACGGCGGGGCGTTCGGCGCGTGGACCAAGCCCACCGCCTCGACCTCGGCGGGCAAGAACTGGCTGGCGGTCGACGAGTACGACATCGACGCCTGGTGGGTGAACTCGTTCACCGTCAACCGCACCACCAAGTCCAAGACCAAGAACTTCAACCTCGAACTCAACTACGACAACGGCGGGCCGTTCACCTTCGAGGCGCGGGCCATCCGCGCCGACGGCGACCGTCTCAGCATGAACGGCCAGGCTCAGGGCGATCTTTCCAACTGGCGCTATGGCGCGGGCCGCTTCAACCTGTTCCGCGACGCCAACGACCGCACCCGCGGCACGTTCTATCCCAAGGCCATCTGCGACAAGTTCTCGGCCGCCCGCCGCACCAACGCCATCACCGGCAGCGCCGGCGGCTGCTACCTGGATCCGAACCCGCAGGGTTACGGCCAGAACCCGCAGCTGCACTACAACATCGCCGGCAATCATCCGGTGTGGAGCGGCTTCGATCGTCCGATCACGGGCGGCCTTGGCGCCGGCAAGTCCCTCAAGGACTACATGGCCAACAAGGACAGCTACGCCATCGGGGCCTTCTCGTCGGAGGGCAACAACGAAGTCGAGTCGGACATGAACGTGTTCCGCGCCGACGGTCACTACAAGTTCGACGACAAGCTGCTGGGCTTTATCACCAAGGTCGACGGCGGCGTTCGCCAGAGCGAGCGTTCGGTCGAGGTCGAGCAGTTCCACCTGTTCTCGGGCTTCTACGGCAATTCGCCGGGCGCGGTGCAGGCCAACGGTTCGCCGGTGCCGGCGGGCGGCTGCGAGGCCCAGTGGAAGGCCATCGATGTCGTCATGAACCAGAACCAGTGCCAGGCGGGCGAGTTCGTGCCCGATCCGATCACCGGCCTGCCGGTGTTCCAGGGCTATACGATCAACGCCCCGACCAGCCTCAGCACCTACAACAACGTGGTCTGGGTCGATGACCTGGGCGGCGTCACCAGCGGCATTCCGGGCTTCTGGGCCATCGACCCGCGCGACTTCGACGACGCCAAGGCCTTCCACGAGAAGGTGTTCGGCGGCGCCATCCGCGTGCAGGTGCCAGGCCAGACCTTCGACGTCAGCCTGCGCGAGCAGAGCGCCTATGGCGCGGCCAATTTCGAGATTGGCCGCCTGTCGGGCAATGTCGGCCTGCGCGTGATCGAGACCGAACTGACGGTGAAGCAGAACCTCACCGGCGACACCCGCAACTACGGCGACACCAACGCCGACGCGGGCGACAACGTCACCAAGCGCAAGTACACCGACTGGCTGCCGTCGCTGAACGCCTCCTACGACGTCACCGACAGCCTGAAGCTGCGCTTCGCCTACAGCAAGACCATGCAGCCGCTGGACCTGCAGCGCTATGGCGGCGGCCTGAAGATCAACACGTCGGACTGCGGCGCGGCTCTGCCGAATGTCCGCTGCGTCACAGGGGCGGAATCGTCGGGCAACCCGATGCTGAACCCCTGGCGGTCGAACAACTTCGACGGCGCCGTCGAGTACTACTTCGGTCGCGCCTCGATGCTGAACGTCTCGGCCTTCCTGCTGAAGATCAACAGCTTCGTCACCGACGGCCAGACCACCGGCCGCTTCCCCGACCAGGACGGCGTCATCCGCCGTACGGTCAATGTCAGCCTGCCGATCCAGGGCGACGGCGGCGAGGTGAAGGGTCTGGAAGTCGGCGCCAAGCTGGCGGTCAGCGATTTCATGCCCGATGCCGGCATCCTGTCGAACTTCGGCGTGGACACCAACTACACCTACTCGCCCAGCAAGGAGTCGCGTCTCGGGTTCGATGGCGAGGAACTGCCGTTCCAGGACAACTCCAAGTACCAGTACAACCTGGTCGGCTGGTATCAGGACGACAAGCTGCAGGTGCGCGTCGCCTACAACTATCGCACCGACCGCCTGGCCGAGGTGATGAGCAGCGCGATCCCGATCTACCAGAAGAGCACGGGCTATGTGGACGTGAACGTCAGCTATAATGTTCGCGACAACATGACCCTCTACTTCAACGGGTCAAACGTCACCGGCGAGATCGAGGATTACTACGCTCGCTTCGGCAAAGGTAAGACCCAGTACATCCGTCAGAACGAGTTCGAGCCCCGCTACACGGTGGGCGTCCGGGCGCGTTGGTAGGCGTCATCTAGTATCCCTCTCACCTCCTGCGGCCGCCGTGGATATCCGCGGCGGCCTCTTTTTTTGAGAGGCAGGGCACGGCGTGCGCCGCTAGTCTTCATCCAATCGGGTCCAGCGAGACGCGGGACTATTCAATGACCGGGGAGGGTCGCATGCGGGACAACAGGATCCGCAAGCTGGTGATTGTTGGCGGGGGCACCGCCGGCTGGATGGCGGCCGCGGCGCTGCGCCGGCACTTCCTGGGCGGGCCGCTGGAGATCACCCTGGTCGAGAGCTCCGAGATCGGAACGATCGGCGTGGGCGAGGCGACCATTCCGACGATCCGCGGCTTCTATCAGCAGCTGGGCCTGACCGACATCGAGGTGATGCAGGCCACGCAAGCGACCTGCAAGCTTGGCATCCGCTTCAACGGCTGGGTCCGCGAGGGGCAGTCGTTCATCCACCCCTTCGGCCTGTTCGGCCAGGACCTGCGGGGCGTGCCGTTCCATCACTATTGGCGCAAGCTGGCGCAAGCCGGCGAGCCGACCGACATCGCCGACTATTCGCTGGGCGCGTCCCTGGCGCGGGCCGGCAAGTTCATGGCCCCGCCGCGCAACCCGGCCTCCAGCCTGTCGATCTTCGACTGGGCCCTGCACTTTGACGCGGCCCTGTTCGCCCAGCTGATGCGTCGGGTGGCCGAGGACAACGGCGTGCGCCGCATCGACGCCAAGATCACCAAGGTCAATCTGAACGCCGAGACCGGCCACGTCGCCTCGCTGGACCTGCATACCGGCGACACCGTCGAAGGCGACCTGTTCATCGACTGCTCGGGCTTCCGGGGCCTGTTGATCGAGGAGGCGCTGCAGACCGGCTACGAGCATTGGAACGACGTCCTGTTCTGCGACCGGGCCTATGCGGTGCAGAGCGAGGGTATCGGCGATCCCGCGCCCTATACCGACGTCACCGCCCACAGCGCCGGCTGGCGCTGGCGCATTCCGCTGCAGCACCGCTACGGCAACGGCTACGTCTTCTCCTCGCGCCACATCAGCGAGGAGGACGCCCTAGCCGAGCTGAAGGCGGCCGTGCCTGATCCGCTATTGTTCGAGCCGCGGCTGATCCGCTTCAATCCCGGCCGCCGCAAGCAGGTCTGGAACAAGAACGTCATCGCCCTGGGCCTGGCGTCTGGCTTCCTGGAGCCGCTGGAAAGCACCTCGATCGCGTTGATCGAAACCGGCATCGAGAAGATCAAGGCGCTGTTCCCGGACAAGGATTTCGCGCCCGAGCTCGCCTCCGAGTTCAACGACTGGTCCCGCCGCGAGATGGAGCGGGTGCGCGACTTCATCATCCTGCACTACTGGGCCAACAAGCGGGGAGACACCCCGTTCTGGCGCGATTGCAACGCGGTGACCCTGCCTGACACCCTGCAGCGCAAGGTCGATCTTTTCCGCCAACGCGGCCATTTCATCCGCTATCGCTGGGAGATGTTCCAGCCGGCCAGCTGGATGGCGATCTATGCCGGGTTCGAGCTGCTGCCGCAGACCATCGACCCGGCCCTGGACGGCATCGACCCGGCGACGCTCAGCGCGCCGCTGGCCGAAATGCGCAAGGCCATCGCCGAGGTCGTGGCCTCGGCCCCGCCGCATGGCGCCTTCCTCGAACAGTATTGCCGACCCACCATGATGGCCGCTCAGTAGGAGTCCGCCCGATGACCGACACCCATCCCAACGCCATCCGCAAGATCGTCATCGTCGGCGGCGGCTCGGCTGGCTGGATCTGCGCCGCCATGCTGTCGCACTTCTTCCACAAGGGCGACGGTCAGAAGAGCGGCTGCGAGATCGAGCTGATCGAGAGCGAGCAGATCGGCACCGTGGGCGTGGGCGAGTCGACCATCCCGCCGTTCCTGCAGCTGATCGCCAGCCTGGGCCTGGACGAGCGCGAGTTCATCCAGGCCACCCAGGCCGGCTTCAAGCTGGCCATCCGCTTCGAGAACTGGCGCCAGAAGGGCGACGTCTACTACCACCCGTTCGGGGCCATCGGCGGTCCGATCGGCCCGCACGAATTCTATCAGTGCTGGCTGCGCGCCAAGGCCAACGGCCATCCCTCCGCCCTGCAGGACTTCGCCCCGGCGACCATCATGGCCGACCAGTGGAAGTTCATGCTGCCGGACAAGATGCCCAAGACCTTGTTGTCCAACGCCAAGTACGCCCTGCACATCGACGCCAACCTGGTCGCCAAGTACCTGCGCAAGTTCTCCGAGGACCGTGGGGTCAAGCGCGTCGAGGGCATTGTCGACCAGGTGATCACCCGCAACGACGGCTCGATCGAGAAGGTGGTGCTGCAGACCGGCCACGAGGCGTCGGGCGACCTCTTCATCGACTGCTCGGGCTTCCGCTCGATCCTGAACGGCAAGGCGATGGACACGCCGTTCCTGGATTGGTCGGACGTGCTGCTGAACGATCGCGCCATCACCGTGCAGACCGAGAACATCCAGCAGCCGCACCCCTACACCCTGGCCTGCGCCCAGGACTTCGGCTGGCGCTGGCGCATCCCGCTGCAGCATCGGGCCGGCAACGGCTACGTCTTCTGTTCCAAGTACATCAGCGACGACGAGGCCCGTCACGTCCTGCTCAGCCAGGTCGAGGGCACACCGATCACCGACACCTGGCTGGTGCCGTTCAAGACCGGCATGCGCCAGAAACTCTGGAACAAGAACTGCGTCGCCATCGGCCTGGCCGGCGGCTTCATCGAGCCGCTGGAATCGACGGCCCTGCACCTGATCTATCGCGGCATGGACTATCTGCTGCGGTTCTTCCCGGACCGCGATCTGGCCCCGTCGCTACAGGCCGAATACAACCGGCGCATGGCCGCGGACTACGAGGAGATCCGCGACTTCATCGTGCTGCACTACCAGACGAGCCAGCGCGACGACACGCCGTTCTGGCGCGAGTATCAAAAGGTCGAGCAGCCCCAGAGCCTGAAGGAGCGGATCGAGCTGTTCCGCGAGACTGGAACGCTGCGGGACGGCGTCGACGACATGTTCCGCGCCCCGTCCTGGCAGTCGGTCATGGAGGGCATGGGCATCCGGCCCAAGCGCTACCAGCAGCTGGCAGACGTCGTGCCCTATGAGGTGATCCGCCAGGCCCTGGACGCCTCCGCGCCGATCATCCGCCAGCAGGTGGCGCAGTTGCCCGACCACGGCGAATTCCTGGCCAAGCATTGCCCAGCCCCGCCGCCGCCGCCGCCGCCGGAGCACCGGCGGGCGGAGGCGGGGGGGGGGGGCGGCGCCTTGGCCCGCTTCATGCTGGTGGTCTTTACCGGGGGGGTCAGGATCTGGGCCTTCCTCGGC
>CAZRPD010000030.1:17018-37071 GCA_964601775.1 uncultured Caulobacter sp.
GCTTCGTCACGCCGCCCGCCCCGCGGCCGGTGGCGGCCCCCGCCCCCGCGGCCGGAGCCCGGGCGCCCGAGGGCGGCGGCGGTGGTCGGCGCCTAGACCCGCTTCATGCTGATGATCTTTACCGGCGGGTTCAGGATCTGGCCCTTCATCGACGGGACATTGGTCACCCCGTCGGTGCGGCCGGCCAGAATCTTCTTCACGACGTCCAGGCCCTCGACGACATAGCCGAACACCGCATAGCCCTGGGCGGCGTCGGACTTGCCCGGTTTGGCGTCCAGATAGGGCTGGGGACTGGCGCAGATGAAGAAGTCGGCCGTGGCCGAGCCCGGGGCGTCGCGGCCCATCGAGATCGCGCCGGTCTTGTGCTTGAGGCCGGTCTTCAGCGTGCTCTCGTGGGCGATCGGCGGCGCGCGGCGCGAATAGGGCTTGGGCTGGCCCTGGATCGAGCCGGCGCCGGGCGCGCCCTTGGCCCGGTTGGCGCGGAAGAACTGCCCGGCGTCAAAGCGGTGCTTATCGACATAGTAGAGGAAGTTGGTCGCCGTGATCGGGGCCTTCTTGTCCTCCAGCTCGACGATGATCGTCCCCTTGTCGGTGACGATCGCCACGCGCGGCTTGCCGGCCGCCAGCGTGGGCGAGGCCGCCAGGGCAGCGAGAGAGCCGAGCAGGGCGCGGCGGGCGAACAGGCGCGAGATCATCGGGATCCTTCCGGAGCTAGAGGGGCGGATTTAGCCCGATGGCGGACCTCGCGTCGACCTTCGCAACACCCTGCGCTGTAAGGCCTTGATCTGTGACACCGGTTCCCGTCACGTAAGGCGGCGACCGCGGCCAACGCGGCGTCGATCAGAGAGTAGGGAAGGGTTCGTTGTATGGGGGCTGACAGCCAAGCCGCGCCGCACGAAAAGGGCGGCAAGCGCGACGTGCTGGTGATCGGGGCGTCCTCGCTCGGCACCGTGTTCGAGTGGTACGACTTCTATCTTTACGGTTCGCTGGCCGCGATCATCACCGGCCACTTCTTCTCGGGCGTCAACGAGACCACGGGCTTCATCCTGGCCCTGCTGGCCTTCGCCGCCGGCTTCGCGATCCGGCCGCTGGGGGCGGTGGTGTTCGGGCGCCTGGGCGACATCTGGGGCCGCAAGAACACCTTCCTGATCACCATGCTGCTGATGGGCGTTTCGACCTTCGTCGTCGGCCTGCTGCCCTCCTACGCCCAGATAGGCGTGGCGGCGCCGATCGCGCTGGTTCTGATGCGTCTGGTCCAGGGCCTGGCCCTGGGCGGCGAGTATGGCGGAGCCGCCACCTACGTCGCCGAGCACGCGCCCGACGGCAAGCGCGGCTTCTACACCAGCTGGATCCAGACCACGGCGACCGTGGGCCTGTTCCTGTCGCTGGCGGTGATCCTGGCCACCCGCACCTGGCTGGGCGAGGCCGCCTTCAAGGAGTGGGGCTGGCGCATCCCGTTCCTGGTTTCGATGCTGCTGCTGGGCGTGTCGCTGTGGATCCGTCTGAAGCTGCACGAGAGCCCGACCTTCCAGAAGATGATCGCCGAAGGGAAGGGCACCAAGAAGCCTTTGGCCGAAGCGTTCGGCGAGTGGAAGAACCTGAAGGTCGTGCTGCTGTCGCTGGTCGGCCTGACCATGGGCCAGGCGGTGGTCTGGTACACCGGCCAGTTCTACGCCCTGTTCTTCCTGGAAAAGACCCTGAAGCTGGATGGGGCGCAGGCCAACACGCTGGTGGCCCTGGGGCTGCTGATCGGCACGCCGTTCTTCGTGATCTTCGGCTGGCTGTCGGACAAGATCGGCCGCAAGCCGATCATCCTGCTGGGCTGCCTGCTGGCGGCGGCGACCTATTTCCCGATTTTCAAGGGCATCACGACCTACGCCAATCCGGCGCTGGCTCACGCGGAAGCCTCGGCCCCGGTGGTGGTGTCGACCGATCCCTCGATCTGCGCCTTCCAGTTCGACCTGATCGGCAAGGCCCAGTTCAACACCCCCTGCGATGTGGCCAAGGCCTATCTGGCCAAGGCGGGCGTCAGCTACAGCGTCCAGGCCGCTCCGGCCGGCGGTGGGACCTCTGTCCAGGTCGGCGGCGTGAGCCTGCAGGGCATGGTCGTCGGTGGCGACCGCAAGGCCTGGGAAGCCGATCTGGGCGACCAGCTGAAGGCCGCCGGCTATCCGGCCAAGGCCGACCCGGCCCAGGTCAACAAGCCCGCCGTCGTCGGCCTGCTGGCGCTGCTGGTGATCTATGTGACCATGGTCTACGGCCCGATCGCGGCCATGCTGGTCGAGCTGTTCCCGACCCGCATCCGCTACACGGCGATGTCGCTGCCCTATCACATCGGCAACGGCTGGTTCGGCGGCTTCCTGCCGACCACGGCCTTCGCCATCGTGGCGGCGACGGGCAACATCTATTCGGGCCTCTGGTACCCGGTGATCATCGCCGGGATCACGGCGGTGGTCGGGGCGCTGTTCCTCAAGGACACCCGCCACAACGTGATCGACGATTAGGCAATCGCGTCCCTGGAACCCGGCGGCGGGCCGTCGCCGGGTTGCCATCGCCGCCTCAATCGGTTTGGTTGCGCCTCGGGGAGGCGTTTATGACGCAAGAGGATGAGCACAGGCGCGCCTGGTTCCGGCGGGAGATCCTGCCATTGGAGCCGGACCTGCTGGCCTATGCGCGGCAGTTCTGCCGCGACGGCCAGAGCGATCCCGAGGACCTGGTCCACGAGACCTTCGCGCGCGCCATCGCCTGCAAGACCTGGCGGGAAATCAGCAATCCCGGCGCTTTCGCCACCCGCATCCTGCGCAACTGCGCCCTGGACGCCCTGCGTCGGCGCAAGGTGCTGACCATCACCGCCGTCGCCGACTTCGAGCGCATCGAGCCGATCGACGAAGCCCCCGGCGTCCAGGCGGTGCTCGAATCACGCGAGGAGCTGCAGGCTCTGGCCGACGCCATCGCCGAACTGCCCGCCCAGTGCCGGCGGGTGTTCACCATGCGGAAAGTCTACAGCCTGTCGCCCGACGAGATAGCGGTTCGCCTGGGCCTGTCCGTCTCTACTGTTGAGAAACATCTGGCAAAGGGCCTGCGCTACTGTTCCGACAAGCTGGGACGGCGTATCGGTCGCAAGAACAAGGTCGACGAAGGACGCTCATGGAGCGCGAGACGGGATCACGACGCGAAGCGGTGAGGCAGGCGGCCGCCCAATGGGTGGTCCGGCTTGACGATGCTTCGTGTTCGGACGCCGACCGCGCCGCCTTCGAGGCGTGGCGTAGCGAGAGTTTCGAGAACGAAGCCGCTTATGAACGCGAAGCGGCCGCCTGGGAGCGGCTGGAGCGGGTGCGCGTCTATCGCCCGGCCAATGGCGGCGTGGACGCCGACCTGCTGGCCCCGGCCCATCGTCCGCGCCTGGAAAGCCTGAGCCGCTCACCATGGGCGAGGGGCTTGGCAGCCTGCGCCGTGGCGGGCCTGGTCGTGGCCGCGACGCTGTCGTTCGGGACCTCGACCGCCTACGCCACCGCGATCGGCGAGCGCCGGGTCGTGGTGCTCAGCGACAACAGCCGCATCGAGCTGAATACCGACAGCAAGGTCGTGGTGCGTTACCGCCAGGGCGTGCGCGAGGTGAAGCTGGTGCGCGGCGAGGCGGTGTTCGAGGCCGCCCGCGATGCGCGGCCGTTCGTGATCAAGGCCGCCGATGCGGTGCTGTCCGCCGATGGCGTGTCCGAGATGGCCGTGCGCCTGCGCTCGGACGGCGCGATCGTCACCGTCAGGAAGGGCGCGGTCGATCTGGACCCGGCCCCGCGCCAGCAGAAGGCCGAGCTGCGTCTGAAGGCCGGCGTGGCCGCGATCTACGACTCGGCCGGCAGTCGTTCGCGCGCGATCTCCGAGAGCGAGATCGACCGCAGCCTGGCCTGGCGCCAGGGCGCGATCGCCCTGAACGGGCAGTCGCTGGAACAGGCGGTCGCCGAGTTCAACCGCTACAATCGTCAGCAGATCCGCATCGCCGACCCGTCGATCGCGGGCCTGCGCCTGGCCGGCTATTTCCAGACGACCGAGCCGCAGAGCTTCGTCTCGGCCGTGACCAACGCCTTCCCGGTCCGCGCCGCCGAGGGCCAGGACGGCGCCATCCGCCTGTCTCGGCGCGGCTGAAGCGCCTGAAAAAAGTTCCGCCTGTCGCATGGCGGAAACCGCGGTTTCGGTCGTCGGACGTGTAAGGCGCACCTCCCAAGGGGATGGAGGGCGCTATGAGGGGTTACTAGAAAAGATGTCGATCGACACGCGTCGCCGCACCATTCGCGGCTTCCTGATGGCGTCCGCCGCCGTGCTGGTCCTGGCCGGTCCGGCCCTGGCCCAAGAGGCTCGCCACAGCTTCAACATTCCGGCCGGCGACGCCGTCACCGCGCTGCAGACCTTCGCCAAGCAGTCGGGCAAGCAGGTCCTGTTCCCGTTCGAGGCCGCCTCGGGCAAGCAGACGCCGGCCGTGACCGGCGACGTGGCCGACGCCGACGCCCTGGACCGCCTGATCAAGGCCGCGGGTCTGGTCGTGCAGTCGGACGACGGCAAGACCATCACCTTGCGCCAAGTCTCGGCCATCCGCCCCCAGTCCGTCAGCGCGGAGGCCGGCGCGAGCACTGAAGAGGCCCAGCTAGTCGAGGCCATCGTGGTCGTCGGCTCGCAGATCGAAGGCGCTCGCACCACCGAAGCCCTGCCCGTGACCGTGGTTGGCGAAGAGGACATCATCGCCACTGGCGCGGTGTCGGGCGATGAGCTGTTCCGCTCGATCCCGCAGGCCGGCGACGTACAGTTCCAGGAAGCCCGCACGACCGGCAACCTGAACGACGCGCGCGGCGACATCGCTTCGCTGAACCTGCGCAGCCTGGGCACCGGCAACACCCTGGCCCTGATCAACGGCCGCCGCGCCGTGCTGGCGCCCGGCACCCAGACCGAGAACTTCGTCCCGGTCCAGACCGTCAACACCAACGCGTTCCCCGTGGCGGGCGTGAAGCGCCTGGAAGTCCTGCGCGACGGCGCCGCGGCCATTTACGGCACCGACGCCGTGGCCGGCGTGGTCAATACCGTGCTGGACACCAAGTTCCGCGGCCTGCGCATGGAAGCGCAGATCGGTGGTTCGGAAGGCACCGGCTATCGCGAAGGCTCGTTCAACGTGAAGGCCGGCACGCGCCTGGAAAGCGGCACGCGCCTGACCTTCTTCGGCAACTACACCGGCCGCAGCCGGATGATGGCCGCCGAGCGCGACTACGCCGTCAGCGAAGATCACCGCTACCAGGTCGAGGGCACGCCCTGGGCTGGCAACACCACCTTCGACAGCCGCACGACCTCCAGCCCCTGGGGCTCGTTCACCCTGCTGCAGCCGACGACTGTGGTCCGCCAAGGCACGACGGCGCTGACGACCTCGGGCGTGTTCCACATCGAGCCGGCCAGCAACACCGCCGCCGGCTGTTCCAGCACGGTCCTGACCGGGTCGCTCTGCGTCCGCTCGGGCACGATCACCGGCGCGAACTCGCGCGCGCTGCGCTATGACGAAAACCCCGATCGCACCCTGCGTGGCGGCGTCGAGCGGACCAATCTGTTCTCGACGGTCGAGCACGACTTCGGCGACATCACGGCCTATGGCGAGGCGGGCTATTACCACGCCCTGTTCACCGGCAGCCGCGAGCAGTCGGCCCCGCTCAGCACCGCCCCGATCAGCATCGCGGCCAACGCCTACTGGAACCCCTTCGGTCCGGCGACCAGCCCCAACCGCATCGCCGGCCTGACGGGCGTCCCGGCTGGCGGCCTGGCGATGAACATCACCACCTACCGTCCGGTCGACACCGGTCCGCGCACCTACACGGTGACCGATGACAGCTTCCGCCTGCTGGGTGGCCTGAAGGGCGCGTGGCGGGGCTGGAAGTGGGATTCGGCCATGCTGTACTCGGCCGCCCGCACCAAGGACATGACCCACAATGCGATCAGCAACACGCTGTTCCAGCAGGCGGTCAACCGCACGGACGCCTCGGCCTACAACCCGTTCAACGGCGGCAACCTGGCCAACTATTCGGGCGCCGACACCACGCCCAGCGACCGCTCGACGATCGACTCGTTCCTGATCAACGTCTACCGGATCGGCGAGACCTCGCTGGCCCTGGCCGACTTCAAGGTGTCCAAGAAAGACCTGTTCTCGCTGCCGGGCGGCGACGTCGGTTTCGCGGCAGGCGTCGAGTGGCGTCGCGAGACGTACCTGGATGATCGCGATGACCGCATGGACGGCACGATCAGGTACACCAACAGCGTCACCGGCCTGACCTACAACACCGACGTCCTCGGCGCTTCCGGCGCGCCGGACATCAAGGGCCACCGCTCGATCGTCTCGGCCTTCTTCGAGCTGGCCGTGCCGGTCATCTCGCCCGAGATGAACATCCCGTTCGTCGAGGAAGTCAGCCTGCAGATCGCCGCTCGCGGCGAGGACTATTCCGACTTCGGCAGCGTGCTGAAGCCCAAGGGCGCGATCTACTGGAAGGTCGGCCAGGGCCTGGCCATCCGCGGTTCGGTCTCGCAGAGCTTCCGCGCGCCGAACCTGCCGCAGTTCTACGGCGACGGCACGACGGTCTCCAACTCGCGCACCGACTTCGCCGCTTGCCGCCTGAACGGGACCACTTGCGCCAGCGTCAGCACTATCGAAGTGCGCAGCGGCAACCAGAACCTGAAGCCGGAAGAGGCCGATAACGCCACGGTCGGCTTCGTCTATCAGCCGACCTTCATCCCGGCGGAGTACGGCCGCCTGACCCTGACGACCGACTTCTGGTCGATCCGTCAGAAGGGCGTCATCGGCATCCTGGGCGGTTTCAACCAGATCGCCTACGACTGGATGCTGCGCCAGGGCGGCTCGTCCAACCCGAACGTCGTGCGCGACGCGCCGGTCGGCTCGGCCACGGTCGGCAACATCGCCTATATCAACGACGTCTATCAGAACCTGCAGCCGCGCATGGTCCAGGGCATCGACTTCACCCTGGACTACGATCTGGACGACACCCCCTGGGGGGACTTCGGCCTGAGCTTCAACGTGGCCAAGCTGACCAAGTTCGATCAGTCGCCCAGCCCGATCGAGTCGCTGCTGTCCCAGGCCATCTCGTCCGGCCAGCTGACGGGCATCACGATCTTCAGCGCCGGCGACCAGATCAAGATGGACGGCTTCCCCGAGTTCCGCGGCACCGCCAGCTTCACCTGGCGCAACAAGGGCTGGGGCGCGGGCGCCTTCGTCAACTACGTCGGCGAGACCTACGACACCGGTCCGTCGCAGGTGGATGGTCGCTACTTCCCGATCGGCGAGTGGACCACGGTCAGCCTGTACGGCCAGTACGCCTTCAAGGACGGCCGGATGGACGGTTCGACCGTGCGGGTCGGCGTGCGCAACGTCGGCGACAAGGCGCCGCCGCTGTCGGCCTCGAACTTCGGCTACTCGGGCGCCCTGCACAACGCCACGGGCCGCTACTGGTACATGAACTTCAGCAAGCGCTTCTAGCGCGGGCTTCTCAGGATCTCGGCAAGGCGCTGGGCGACGCGTGAGTATGTCGTCCAGCCGGCCGAGCGATCGCGCCGCGAGGCTTGGTCCACCCACCGGGCGGGCCTCTAGACACGATCATCGGCGCCAGGGCTGCCCCCCTGGCGCCGATTTCGTTTGTGGAGTTGCGTGAGGTCAAAGTCGCCGGAAACCGCCTGAGGCACCTTGCGCCTCACGGGTTCTCCAGTTTGCGGTCCAGACGGGAACCCTGGCCGATCGACGTCCTCGCCAGTCGGCGTCGAAAGGCGAGCTCCGGGATTCCAACCCCCTTGGAATCCCGGAGCGCTTGCTACTCTCCAACTGCGTCATCCCGGGGCGCCTGCCTTCCGGGATGACGTCTTCTGTGGAAGCGGCCTACTTCGCCGCCGGCCCGTACAGCAGCCCGTTGAACAGGAACTTGAACGTGCCCCACGACTGGGCGCGCTGGGTGATCTCGGGTCCGAAGGCGAAGATCTTGCCCTTGCCCAGGTCGATGTCGAGCATTGCCGTCGAGCCGTTCAACTTCTCCTGGCCGACGGCCCAACCGCTGCGCAGCGGCTTGTCGGTGTCGAACCACGAGACCTTGGCCACGCCCGTCGCGCCGGCCTTCAGATTGAAGGTCGGGCTGCGGTCGAAGAACACGTCGACATCGGCCGGCGCGCCGTAGGCCAGGGGCTGCTTGGGATCGACCTTGGCGCGCAGCACCGAGCCGGGGATGTAGAACTCCCGGTTGGTGTAGGGCTTGACCTGGCCGTTCTCGGTCTTGGCGGTGGCGACCTCGACCGGCGCGCCCAGGGCCGTGGCCAGGCGGGTCGAGGCGCCGATGGCCACCACTGTGCCGCCGCCCTTCACGAAGTCGGCGATCTGCGGAAGGGTCTTCTCGTCGGTCACGCGACCCAGCCACGGATGGTACTCGGCCGGGATCTCCTCCGGCTTGGGCTGGCTGCTGGCGCGGGCGACCTTGAAAGCGCCGCCCTGCGGAGCGGGCACCGTGCCGTCGGCGAAGACCAGCACGTCGAAGTCCTTGGCGATGTCGCCGGCGTCCAGGCGCTGGGGATAGACGACCTGGAAGGGGGCCTCGAACTGCTCGAACATCCAGCGGTTCCAGCCCGACGGCATCGAGCCGCCATAGACGTCGACCAGGCCGACGCGGATCGGCTTCAGGGCGATGGTCGCGCCAGCGGGCTTGGCGCCCACGGCCCAGGCGTCGACGCCCAGGTCCTTGACGCCCTGTTCCAGCACGGTTTGGGCGGCCGACGAGGCCGGGACCCAGATCGCGCCCGGACCGAAGGCGGTCTTGCCGGCCTTGGCCCCGTCCTTGAGCCACTGGACCTGGGCGCCGGCCTTCAAGAGGCGGTTGGTCAGGGTAAAGCTGGCGTTGGTCTCGTGGCTGATCAGCCAGCCGGCCTTGCCCGAGCCCTTGCCAGAAACCCTGATCTGGCCCGGCGTTACGGCGATCAGGTCGGGCACGCGGGCCGTGGGGGCGGTGAAGCCGTCCAGGATGCGGTCGAACTTGATGCCCATCTGATAGGCCAGGGTGTAGCCGGTGACGTCGTACGGCGCCTTGGGCGGGCCGCCCGGATACTCCAGATCGTGCGGGTGATCCTGCGGCTCGAACATGTCCAGCACGTGCGGGCGATAGGCCTGGGCGGTGCGCACGACATACGAGCCGGCCGGATAGGTCTTAGCCCCGATCGCGAAGGCCTTGGTGGCCTTCTCGACATCGACGCCGGTCTTGATCAGGGCGTTCAGGAAGGCCGTGACGGTCGGCATGTCGGCCTGGTCGGACGGGATGACATAGCCGCGCGGATCGCGGCTCTCCGGCGTTTCCAGCACGGCCTTGTACAGCGTGGGATCGATAGCCTGGCCGAACGGGCCGGGCTTGCCCTTGCCGGCTTCCTGCAGGGCCTCGACGCGGGTCGGCGTCATGGTCCAGCTGTCCTGGCCGCCGCGCTTGATGCTGTTGTCGCCCATCTTCCAGATGTTGAAGAGCAGGCGCTCCTTGTTGCGGGCGGCGTAGTCGATGACCGACAGGTTCATGGTCATCTGGTAGTCGAGCGAGTCCTGCAGGCGCCAGACCCTGGGGGCGATGGGCGCGGGGCGGTCGTTGTTGGGCAACTGCAGCTCGGGGACCAGATTGACCGTCGTCGGGGTCGGGCCGCCGATGATCTCGGTCAGCAGGCCGATCGAATTGTGGAAATAGGCGACCGAGCGCTCCATGCCGTTGTGCCAGGTCGAGTAGGAGGCGGCGCTACGGGCGCCGGAGCCCTTCTTGTCCTCGGCGACCAGGCGGCTGTGCATGGCCATGCCGACCTCTTGGAGTTCGGTCATGACCAGTGGGTCGTAGTTGAAGTTGAACGGGTCGCGGAACGGCGGCACGAACACCACCATGCCATTGGGGCCGGTCTGGTGCTGGTTGTAGACGATCTGCGGGAACCACTCGCGGAACAGCTGGCGGTTCACGTTGGTGGTTTCGGCCATGGCCGAGAAGAAGCTGTCGCGGTTGTTATCGTGGCCGACGTACTTCTGGTACAGGCGCGGGATCGAGTTGAACTCGCGCTTCTTCGGGTCGGCGTTGCGCATGTACCAGTCGCTGACCAGCTCCATGCCGTCGGGATTGTCGTGCGCGAACAGGATGATGGTCTCGTCCAGAAGGCGCTTGGTCTCGGCGTCCTGGGCGGTCAGCATGCGGTGCAGGACCTGGATCTGGCCTTGCGAAGTGATGGTCTCGGTGGCGTGCAGGCCCGCGTCGATCCAGACGATCGCCTTGCCCTCGGCGGCGAGTTTGGCGGCCTCTTCCTTGGTGACGCCCTCGGCCTTGGCCAGCTTGCGCGAGATGTCCTTGTAGTGGTCCAGCTTGGCCAGGTTGGCCGGCGACGAGACGATCGCCATCCACTGGGTGCGGCCTTCCTCGGACTTGCCGATATCGACCAGCTTCATGCGGTCGGAGGCGGCCGCCAGGCTCTTCAGGTAGGCCTCATAGGCGGTGTAGTCGGCCAGGAAGTAGTCGCTGCCCACTGGCTGGGCGAAGGCCTTGTCGGGAGAGGGGATGTCCGCGGCGATCGCCGCTCCACTGAAGGCCAGCACAAGGCCCAAGGCCGCACCGGCCATTGCTCCGCCACGCGTCATCTTTAGTCCCCTTACGCTCCCCACGGACACGGCAGCGTCCGCTTATGAAAGAATGACGGGAGAGACGGGGTTTTCCGCAAGTCGATCGACGGTCGAAATGCGGATTTTTCTGTTTGCGAGACGACTTTTTACTTGAAGCATTCCGGGGTCTGATCGGATCGACCAGATCGCGGAATGACCTAGAGCGAGGAGCGCCTCGCCAGCTCGGTCCGGCGGGCCGCGACCTCGTTGCGGGCGCGCTCCAGGGCGTCGATCTCGGTGGCGGTCAGCAGGTTGTCGATCACCTGGCCCAGATGCTCGCGCATGCTGTTGCGGGCCTGGGCCGGATCGCGCTCGCGCAGGGCCAGCAGGATGGCCTGGTGGTCGTGGATCAGCGGTCGGGCGACCATCTGCCGGGCGCGGGCCAGCATGGCTCGGCACAGGGGCGACTTGTAGCGCAGGTCCCACAGGTTCTCGACGACGGTGACCAGGGCGGCGTTGCGGCTGGCCCCGGCGATGGCGATGTGAAAGCGGCGGTCGGCCTGCTCGCCCTTGTCGGTGTTGTCGCCGGCCACCAGCATCTCGTCCAGGATCGCGGCTAGTTCGTCCAGTTCCTCGTCAGTGATCGTGGCGGCGGCTAGGGCGGCGACCTCGCCCTCGATCAGCCGGCGGGCCTCGGTCAGTTCGAAGGCGCCGATGTCCAGGTCGGGGGCGGGGGTCTCGGGACGCGGGGCCTCGGTGACATAGATGCCCGAACCGTGACGGGCCTCGACCAGGCCGCGGATTTCCAGGGCGATCATCGCCTCGCGCACCGTAGGACGGCTGACCTTGTAGTCTTCCGCCAAGTCGCGCTCGGACGGCAGGCGCTGGCCGGGCTTGTGCAGACCGTCGCGGATCGCATCGGCGATCGAGCTGGCGACCTGCTGGTAGAGCTTGCGGGTTTCGGCCGTCGAAATCGTCATAAACCAGGGTCCAGCCGACCGGTTCGTCGGCGACGCCAAGCCTATTGCATCACCATTCGCAGCGCCACAGCGCTCGGGAGCTTCAGCATAGGCGCTTGTAGTTGAGCTTTGTCGAATAGAAACCAGAGCCTTTTCAGGTCTCTCCAAAACATTTCAAAGCATTTTGTCGGGTTGTCGACGAAGCTAAGTGATAGAGCAGAGATTTGTATGGTCGCGCTGTGGTCCTGAAGGTGTTAGTCTGTGGACATCGTCGGCAGCATCATCCTTCGAGCGCCGGTGACTGAGAGATGAAGCCTTGGCTTCTGCTCCCGCTCGGAAAGCTGGAGCGAAGATTGTGCCCACATTTTTGTTCTACCCGAGACGCGCCGATGGCGTGTCCCTGACCTTTATCGCCCATGCTGCAGCTGACGATCGCGACGCCCTGGACCGCGCCGAGGACATCGCCGAGGCCCATGGCTGCGCCAGCGTCTTCGTCTATGAGCCGCTGCCGACCGGCGATGAACGCCTGGTCGGCGAGGTGCGCCGCAAGGGCGTCGCCAGGACAAAGTCGGACGCTGAATCGCTGAGCGCCTGAAGCGCCGGTTAGATTATCTGGATTGAGCGAACGGTGGTCGGTCTTAGGGTGATGGCATAAGCCGCCCGCGAAAGGGCGTGTCCCGGGAGGACGCCATGAACGCGCCTGTTTCCATCTCGCAGCCCATTCCCGTCGCTCAAGAAGACGCCGTCGATTATGCTGGCCTGACGGTGACCCCCGCCGGCCCCGTGCTGGGCGCCGAGATCTCCGGCGTCGACCTGACCCAAGAGCTCCAGCCCGAGATCGTCGCGGCGATTCGTGCGGCCTTGCTGCGCCACAAGGTGGTGTTCTTCCGCGACCAAGACATCAGTCACCAGGACCATGTCCGCTTCGGCCGTCATTTCGGCGACCTGGAGGGGCATCCGGTCACCGCCCACGTGCCGGGCTTTCCGGAGATCCTGCACATCGAGGCCGCCGACGGCATGAAGCTGCGCGAGGACATCGTGCCCATCGTGCGGGCGGCCAACAAGTGGCACACCGATGTCACCTTCCGCGAGGCGCCGTCGATGGGCGGGGTCCTGCGGATGCGGCACATGCCGCCGCTGGGCGGCGACACCCTGTTCGCGGACACGGCCGCCATCTATCGCGACCTGCCGCAGAAACTTAAGGAACAGCTGGCGACGCTGAGCGCCGAGCACGACATCATCCAGAGCTACGGCTATCGCGTCGACGAGGCCAAGCGCCAGGAACTACGGACGGCCTATCCGCCGATGGTGCATCCGGTGGTGCGCACCCATCCGGAAACAGGCGACAAGCATCTGTTCGTCAACAAGGTCTTCACGACCCGGATCCTGGGCCTCCCCGATGATGAGGCCAAGGCCTTGCTGGCGGATCTGCTGGATCGGGTGAAGGCGCCGGAATACCAGGTGCGTTTCCGCTGGACGCCGAACGCCATCGTCTTCTGGGACAACCGGGCGACCCAGCACTATGCGATCCTGGATTACTGGCCGCAGGAGCGGATCGTCGAGCGTGTGACGATCAAGGGCGACAAGCCGTTCTAAAACGCTTGGGCGACCAGGTGCGCGCCGTCGAGCAGCGCGGCCCACAGGAGCAGCGTCACGGCCAGCGGCAGCACGCGGCGCTCAAGCGTGGCGCGGGCGTCGAAGCTGATGGCGAGGCTCTTGGTCAGCGTCATGGTCGTGGGCCTGTGCGAGGAGCGGCGGGGCGTTTGAAGAAGGCTTCGAATGGCGGCGCTTCGCCAGGGATTTAAGGTTGCGCGACTAGATCGTGTACAATGTTTTACGTTTGGCTCGGTCTCGATCTTGGGGCTGGCCGTGGTGGAAAGCGGCTCCCGGGAAAGCGAGCCGGCTGGGTCATGTCCAGCCGGCTCATACAAAAAAGTTGTCGGACGCGGTGGGGTGCGCCGAGTGCCTGACACATCGACGAGTCCCGTCCTCAAGGCAACGCTCGTCTGTGTCACAGGTCTGCGACAAAGGCGCACACGCGTTCCGGTTACCCGCAGCCGGAGCAAGAAAAAGGCGGTCCGCAAGGTGCGAACCGCCTGAAGATGGGGTCTCAATGCGCTGAAAGCGGCCGCCGTGAAGGCGGCCGCCAGCCGGTTCTAGAAGCTCTTGCGAACCGTCACGCCGTAGGTGCGCGGGGCGCTGGGATAGCCGCTGTAGCTGCCGTCCTGGGCCACGGTCGGGAAGGTCGAGATCAGGTACTTGTCGTTGGTCAGGTTCCGCGCCCAGACCATCACTTCCAGCTGGCGGGGGGTGTTGGTCACGCCCAGCGAGGCGTTGATGACGTTCTGGTCGAAGCTGGACAGCTCCGGCGGGGTCGTCTCGGTCAGGTGGGTCTTGCTGGTGTAGTTGTACTCGACCCGCAGGAAGCCCTGATAGTCGGGACCCAGGTCCTTGTTGAAGGTCGCCGAGGACGAGAACGACCACTTCGGGATGCCGGCCGGGGTGTCGCCGGTCAGGTCGCGGAAGTTCGGACGCAGGCCGGTGGCCGGGTTCACCGGGCAGCGGGCGGTGTCGTAGTTCACGCAGGCCGCGCCGGTGAAGCTGTCGTACTGCGCGTCCAGATAGGTGACCGAGGCCGCCAGGTTCAGCCATTGGACCGGGCGCCAGGCGCTGTCGATCTCGAAGCCTTTCACCGATTGCTCGCCGGCGTTGACCAGGCTGTAGCCCAGGCCCGTGAAGGCGTTGGACTGGAAGCCCTGGATGGACTGCTTGAAGGCCGCGAGGTTGGCGTAGCCGCCCGGGAAATTGGCCTTCAGGCCGATTTCATAGACGTCGACGTCTTCCGGATTGGCGGTCCGGCCCACGCCATTGGCGTTCGGCGGACGGCTGTCGGACGACAGGTTGTAGGCGCCGGCCTTCCAGCCCGTGGAGTAGCTGACATAGGCGTTGATCGCGCCGAAGTCGTAGGCGGCGCGGACGGCGTAGGTGACCTTGTCGCCCTTCAGGACGCCGGACTCGGTGGCGTTCGGATAGTTGACCGGGGCGTGGTTGGTCGTGTTGCCGTAGAAGAACTGCAGGGCGCCCAGGGCATTGTAGATGTTGCCGGGCAGGCCCAGGGCCGGGAACTGCGGCACCGCCGCCAGGTTCAGCGACGAGAACGGGTCGTTCAGGACGACGTTCGAGCGGGCCTTCTTCTCGTCGTTCATGTAGGCGAGGCCGCCGGTCAGGGTCAGCTTGTCGGTGACCGCATAGTCGACCTGGCCGAACAGCGAATACGACTTCTGGTTCATGTTGTAGAAGTCGTTGATGCCCTGGCCGGCCTGGAAGTAGGTCGAGCCGGGACGCACCAGGGTCGGCGTGGCCAGGCTCTGCAGGAACTCCAGCGCATAGATGTTCGACCGGCCGGTCAGGGCCGGACGAAGCGCGGCGGGCAGGGCGCCCAGCAGCGTCGCCGGCACCGGGCCCGACAGGGCGTCGGCGAAGGCGCGGATGTCGCTGCCGTAGGTGATCGTGCGGCCGGTATCGATCTTTTCGTCCTGGTAGAAGCCGCCGATCAGCCAGTTGATGGGACCGTCGCCGCTCGACGCCAGGCGCACTTCCTGGGTGAAGGTCTTGATGGTGTTGGCCGTGCGGTTGTTGGAGATGTCGGCGCCGGTGAAGTCGATGTCCTGGAACGAGGCGCTCTTCTGGTTCCGGTAGGCGGTGATCGACGTCAGCTTGGCGAAGCCCAGGTCATGGTCGACCTGGCCCGACAGGCCCTTGCCCGACAGGGTGTTGTTGGGATCGGTGTTGAAGATGACGTTGCGGTCGAAGATCTTGGACGGATCGCCGATTGGCTTGCGCAGCACGCCGCCGATGGCCAGTGTGGCCGGACCGTTCAGGATCGAGCCGACGGCGCAGCAGGTTTCGTTGATCTTGTTGTAGTCGGCGATGATCCGCACCGAGGTCTTGTCGGTCGGCTCCCACAGCACGTCGCCGCGCACCGACCAGCGGTCGCGGTCGCCCACGTCATTGCCGGTGGTCAGGTTGGTGAACATGCCGTCGCGCTTGTTCAGGCTGCCCGAGACGCGAACCGCCAGGGTGTCGCTGATCGGGCCGGTGAACGTGCCGCGCAGCTGCCGGGTGTTGAAGTTGCCGTAGCTGCCTTCGATCTTGCCGCCCGGTTCGAACTGCGGGCGCTTGGTGACGATGCTGATGGCGCCGGCCGACACGTTCTTGCCGAACAGGGTCGACTGGGGACCGCGCAGCACTTCGACGCGCTCGATCTCGGGCAGGTCGTCGAGGGCGGCGGCCGAGCGGCTGCGATAGACGCCGTCGATGAAGACGCCGACCGAGCTTTCGATGCCGTCGTTGCCGTTGCCGTTGCCGAAGCCGCGGATGATGAAGTTGGTCTGGCCGGTCGCGTTGAACTGGCTGACCTTCAGCGACGGCACGACCGTCTGCAGGTCGATCAGGTCGCGGACCTGAGCCCGTTCGATGGTCTGTTGGCCCGTGACGGCGACCGAGATCGGCACGTCCTGCAGGGTCTGTTCGCGTTTGGTGGCGGTGACGACGATCTCGTCGATGAGGCTATTGCCGGTGGTTTGCTGAGCGTAGGCGGGCGCGGCGATGGCGAGCGCCAGGGTCGAGACCCCCAGCAGGTGGACGTTTCTCATGTTCAACTCCCTGTATTTTTTTATGCGCCGCAGTCTTCCCCGCTCCGGCTCGAGCATGCCGAAGTTTCCTGGTGGGGAGCGCGGTCGTGTTGACGTTGGGGAACTGCGATCCTGGCCGAGCGTCCAGAGCGCGCGAGGCGGTCGGGAAAGCCTGGCCGAGGATACTGACGCTTTGCGTCATGGTTCGCCCCTAGCACACCCGGTCTTGCATCCCGGACGTGGCTGGGCCGATTTTAATATGAACTCGATATTCTAGCGCAAGTTAGAATTTATCGGATTGATCCAAATCACGTTCAGAGCGAGCCTCTCGCCTCGGCTTTTCGCTCGACGCTAGAATCGAGCGCGCCGAATGGGAGAGAGCGCGATTGCCGAAGGGTCCAGGCCCCGCGGCCCTGGTCGATGACGCCAGGCCGTTGGCGCAAAGCCGCAAGTCCGAGCAGAAGCGTGCGGCGATCCTGGGCGCGGCCATCCGGGTCATCAACGCCAAGGGTTTCGCGGCCGCCACCATGACCGAGATCGGCGCGGCCCTGGGGCTGCGCGACGCCGCGCTCTACTACTACTTCCCCAACAAGCAGGCCCTGGCCTTCGCCGGCCATCAGCGCTCGCTGGAGCGGTTCGAGGCTATCCTGGCCCGGGTTGAGGCCGAGGGCGGCACGGGCCTGTGCAAGCTGAGGCGGTTGCTGCGCGCCCTGCTGGACGACGGCGTGGACAACGGCCCGCAGCTCTATTTCGGCGACAACTCCTACCTGGACGCGATCCAGCGCGAGGCGATCGAGGGCTGGAGCGCGCGGCTCAGCAAGCGGCTGGAGCGCCTGCTGGAGGACGGCATGGCCGACGGCTCGATCGTGTCCTGCGAGCCGCCGCTTGTCGTCCAGCTGCTGGTCGGCATGCTGATCTGGCTGACCAAGTGGACGCCGACGGCCTCGGGTCTGACCAATGAGCGCCTGCTGGAGGCAATCGAGACCACGGCGTTGCAGGGGCTGGCGAAGCCCTAGAGCCCCAGCTCGGCCCGGACCTTATTCGTCAGCTTGGCGGCGATCAGGCCATGGGCCGTCTTGAGCCAGTCGCTCACCTCGTCGGCGTCCATCTGCGCCAGATCCGGGAAATGCACCCATCTGGCGCGGGCCAGATAAGGCGCGGGCGCGGCGCGACCGCTGTCGGTCAGGACCTCGAACGCCACGTCCGAGGCCTTGAACGAGATCCCGCCGCCCAGGGTGACGCCCGTGCCGCGGACGGCGAACATCTTGCCGCCGATCTTGAACACGTGGTCGTCGCCCCACTGCACCGACAAGGTCGCGCCCGGCAGGGCCAGGCAGGCCTTGTCGAAGGCCTCAGGCGTCATCAGGCTTCGACGCCCCCCTCGACGCCCAAGCCGATCGGGCAGACGACGCCGGTGCCGCCGATGCCGCAATAGCCGTTCGGGTTCTTGGCCAGATATTGCTGGTGATAGTCCTCGGCGAAGTAGAACGGGCCGGCGGCCTCGATCTCGGTGCTGATGTCCCCCAGGCCCTTGGCCGACAGCGCCTGCTGGTAGGCTTCCTTCGACGCGACGGCCGCGGCCGCCTGGGCGTCGCTGGTGACATAGATCCCCGAGCGGTACTGCGTGCCGATGTCGTTGCCCTGGCGCATGCCCTGGGTCGGGTCGTGATTCTCCCAGAAGGTCTTCAGCAGCGCCTCGTAGGTGACGATCTTGGGATCGAACACCACCAGAACCACCTCGGTGTGGCCGGTGCGGCCGCTGCAGGTCTCTTCATAGGTGGGGTTCGGCGTGATCCCGCCCGCATAGCCGGCGGCGGTGACATGGACGCCCGGGACCTTCCAGAAGATCCGCTCGACGCCCCAGAAGCAGCCCATGGCGAAGATCGCCGTCTCCAGGCCGTCCGGATAGGGGCCCTTCAGGGCATGGCCATTGACGAAGTGGGTCTGCGCGGTCGGGATCGGCGCCGAACGGCCGGGCAGGGCGGTGTCGGCGGTCGGCAGGTCGAGGGTTTTCTGCAGCAGCATGGCGGGCCTTTCGGACGCGGAAATCTTCGTCGTCAGATATAGGCGCATCGGACGCGGGTTTCATCCTTGCCCTGCGCCGGTCCCTGAGTATATTGCGCGCCTTCCCGCGCCGGGGGTCTCAACCACCCCCGACTCGATTGCGCTGGTGAGGTGGCCGAGTGGTTGAAGGCGCACGCCTGGAACGCGTGTATAGGGGAAACTCTATCGAGGGTTCGAATCCCTCTCTCACCGCCATTTCAGTCCCAAAGTGGGCACGCCGATGCCCGCCGATTTCCCGCTAGAGACCGAAGTAAGGGCACGCAGTAGCTCGCCCTTCGATCCCATGATGCGAACATGGCCTTCTCCGACCTCGACGCGCTGGGCAAAAGCGCGCAGATGGTCCCGTCGATAGCCGCCCCCATCCTGCCTGAGCCGCCGCCGCGCAGTCGCGGCGAACTTGCGTAGAACGACCGGCGTCACCCCCATACTGCCGGGGCTTTCGCGCATGGCTTGTGCCCGCTCGGGATCGGCCTGCGCTTGGTCGGGTAGGGCCCGAAGGGCGACGACGCGCTCCTTCAAGGCCGGATCGTTCAGATCGGCCACGCCCGATTCGATGGCCTCATAGAGACGTTTCAGGCGAAGCTCGGTCTCGGCCGCGCGACGGTTCAACTCGGCGATATGTTCGCGGCGACGCTCGGCCCGTTCCTCGCGCCGGTCGAGGATTGAGGCCAGGATCTCCTCCCCCCGCCCGGGCCGGGGCCGGCGGGTCTCCGGATGTGCGCCGACGATGGGGGCGCGGTGGGGCGACGGTATGGAGCGACCGGAACAACCCGTCTCGCCCTGCCGCGCCTTGATGGAGCAGGTGTAATAGCGATAGCGCCCGCCCTTGCCGGTGCGGAGCGTCATGGCTCCCCCGCACTTCTCACAGAAGCAGATGCCGGTCAGCAGGGTCGGCCCACTGACAACGCGCGGCGGTGTCACCTTTGAATTGCGGACCCGCAAATGTTCCTGCACGGCATCGAACGTCTCCTGATCGATCAATGGCGGCACCGGCACGACCACGATTTCGCTGATTGGCTTCAATTCCTTGGATTTGGAGCGCTTGTTGAACTCGTGCTCGCCGATATAGGTGCGCCGGGTCAGGATGCGGTGGAGCTGACCGATGCCCCAGCGCCCTCCGTCGCGGGTGAAGATGCGGCGCGCGTTCAGATGGGACACGATCGCCTTGACGCCCATCGGGCCGGACGTGCCGTTCCCTTCCAGCGCCAGCCGGTAGATCAGCCGCACCGTGTCGGCGTGCAGCGGATCGATCTCCAGCTTCTTCTTGGTCTTGGCCCCGCGCTGCTCGGCCGCGACGATGCGATACCCGATCGGCGGCAGCGCGCCATTCCAGAAGCCCTGCCGGGCATTCTCCTTCAGGGCGCGCATGACGTGCTTGCCGTTCTCCTTGGACTGGTACTCGTCGAACAGCGCCATGATCTGGCGCATCATGACGTGCATCGGGTCGTCGCCCATCTCCTGGGTGATCGAGACCAGCTTCACGCCGTTCTTCGCCAGCTTGCGGACGTAGAACTCCAGCTCGAAATGATCGCGGAAGAAGCGGCTGAACGAGTGGACGACGACGATATCGAAGGGCGCGGGCTTGGTGGTCCCCGCCTCGATCATGCGCTGGAACTCGGGACGGCGATCGTTGGTGGCGGTCGCGCCCGGTTCGACGAAGGTGTCGATGAGTTGGTAGCCGCGCGACAGGCAATAGGCCTCGCCCTGGCGCTTCTGATCGGGGATGGAGACATCATGCTCGGCCTGCCGCGCGGTCGAGACGCGGAGATAGA
>CAZRPD010000031.1:0-36561 GCA_964601775.1 uncultured Caulobacter sp.
GGTGTCCACCGATTTTCGGGGGGGGATCTCGCAGGGCGAGATCCCGCCGCTGTTCGTTACCGGCGCGGCCGGGGACGCCGAGCTAGTCAATTATCGCGTGCAGGGCCGCTACATGGTGGTGGACCGGCTGTTCGCCGCCGCCGAACTGCGCCTGGGCGATCGGCGCAATGAACAGCGCGTCCGCATCGTGCGCGACGACGGACGGGAGCGGCGGCCGTGAACGATCGCACCGACATTCCCTCCGCCGAGCCGGCCGCGCCGCAGCCCCTTCCCGCCGATCCAAAGCCATTCCAGCTTCGACGCGATCCGCCCCGCGTCATGCGTCTGTCCCGCAAGGCGCTGACAGTCATAGGCGTGGCCGCCGGCCTCGGTATCGGCGGCTCGCTGATCTACGCGCTCAAACCGGCTGGTGAACGGCAGGCGGAAGAACTCTACAACACCGAGAGCCGCGCCACGGCCGAGACCATCACCTCGGGACCGAGGGACTATGCTCAAGCGCCGCGCCTTGGGCCACCACTTCCCGGCGACCTCGGCGGCCCGATCGTGTCCGCCCAGCAGCGCGGCGAGAACGTGCCCGTGCCGCCGATCGGCACGCAGCCGGCCCAACCCGATCCGCGCGCGCAGGCCGAGGAGGCTGCGCGCCAGCGCGCCCAGCAGGAACGTGACGCTGCCCGAATGAGTGGCGTATTCCTCGGCGGCAACGCGGGCAACGCCGGAACGGCGCCGGCCCCGTCGCTGATCTTGCCCGACCAAGCCGCGCAGCTAACGCAGCAGGCGAGCGCAGCGCAGGGCGATCAAGCTGGCCGGCGCGCTTTCATGGCGCAAGCCTCGAACCAGCGAACGGTGAGCGCGGAGCGGCTGATCGCACCCCCGTCGCCCAACATCGTGCAGGCCGGAAGCATCATCCCGGCCGCGCTCATCACCGGGATCAGGTCCGATCTTCCCGGCCAGATAACGGCGCAGGTTACGCAGAACGTCTATGACAGCCCGACAGGCCGCATCTTGCTCATCCCGCAAGGTGCCCGGCTGATCGGCGAATACGACAGCGAGATCACCGCCGGGCAGACCCGTGTTCTCCTCGCCTGGGACCGGCTCATCATGCCGGACGGGCGCTCGATCGTTCTCGAGCGCCAGCCAGGCGCGGACGGCGCTGGGTTCGCCGGCCTACAGGATCGCGT
Source organism: uncultured Caulobacter sp. (assembly GCA_964601775.1). Taxonomy (GTDB): domain Bacteria; phylum Pseudomonadota; class Alphaproteobacteria; order Caulobacterales; family Caulobacteraceae; genus Caulobacter. Next base: position 1,179 of record CAZRPD010000031.1, read on the forward strand.
GAATCAGCATTGGGGCAATCTGCTCAGGGCGGCGGCCGTCTCGACTCTGCTCGGCGTCGGCGCCGAGTTGGGCGCGGACAGCGAGGATGACTTGACCCGCGCGTTACGGCGCGGCTCGCAGGACACGATCAATCAGACCGGCCAGCAGATCGTTCGGCGGCAGCTCAACGTGCAGCCGACCCTTACCATCCGGCCGGGCCATCCGCTGCGCGTGGTCATCACCCGCGACCTAGTGCTCGAACCTTTGGGAGCGTCACGATGACGAAATTGAAGCTGGGGCCATTGGTGGACGATCGGCCTGTCAAACTGACGGTGGAGCTACCCGCCGGGGTCCACCGCGATCTTGTAGCCTACGACGCCGCGCTCGCGGCGGAGACCGGCCAGCAACCTATGCCGCCTGAAAAGCTGGTGGCGCCTATGCTTGCGCGCTTCATGGACACCGACCGCGGCTTTCGTCGCCACCGCGCGCAAGGCAGTTAAGGGGTTCCCGGCTTCTCAGTTGCCGGTGAAACGCTTGAAGCGATCGCGGCTATCGGCCTCGATAACTGCCTGCTCGGCGTTGGCGCATTCATCACCGCGCACCGAACCGTCTCGACACGCTGCTACGATCTGCCGAGCCTCGTCGATATTGGCCGCAAAATACTGCGTCCCGCGCGCTGCGGTCGGCTGCGGCGCGGCCGGGGCCGGACTGACGGCGACGGCTGTTTGGCTAAGGGGGGCGATGACCGGCCGCAAGACAAAGCCGCCTGCGAAGCTGATGACCAAAGTGACAAGCACGATGATGATGGTCCTGCCTTGCGACATCAAAAATTTACTCCACCGACTGGCCGCCTAATTTACTGGAATCTTGGCGAGAAATCAAAAGAGAGCGCATAGCGGGCCTTGATAAATCCAAGAAAGCGCCGCAACGCTGGATTGCGATTGTCGTCTCGCCAGCAACCCGAGTATCCGGTCAGTGCCGGTCCTTGTTCGCCATGAATCGGCCGATAGACGACACTAGGATAGGTCGCTCCGGTCGATCCCTCGCAGACAATGGTAACACCCGAGTTGACGCCGAGGATGCTCAGCACGGTCTCACGGCTCGCCCGCGACATTCGGATGTCAGGCTTACCGCCCGAGATTGGAAGTCTGCCAAGCAACATGTCGCGGATTTCAGGGCCGGGATCGGCCGCGGGCAGAAGGAAGTGCTCGCCCCGAAGATCCGTCCAGTGAATTATGTCCCGTCTAGCCAACGGATGCGAGGCGGGCAACGCGGCTAGCATCCGCTCGCTCCATAGCGGCTCGCAGCGAAATCCGTTGTGGCTGGGCGTCCCCATCAGGATCGCTACGTCGATTTCGCCCGTGTCGAGCCCAGCGAGCAGAACGCTGCGATCAGCCTCGACGCATTCCAGTTCGACGTCAGGATGCGCCTCGCGCCAGCTAATGAGGGTCGCCCGGAGATTGCCGGCGGAGACCGAGCTATTGTACCCGAGCAATAGACCGCCAGCGCGGCCCTGGCCGGCTGCGAGCATCATGGTGACTAGCTTATCTGCCGTTGCCACCATTGGTCGCGCGCCACGAATGAACGCGGCTCCGGCCAGCGTCGTTTTGACCCCAGCCCGCGACCGCTCGAAGATAGACATTCCGATCGAGCGCTCCAACTTCGAGATGGAGCGACTGAGGGTCGATTGTTCAATATCAAGTGCCCGGGCGGCTCTGTAAAAACTACCATGGTCCGCCGCGGCGATAGCATAACAAAGCTGGCGGATTTCAAATGGCAAGCAGAACTCCTTACTCCGTTCGGTGATACCAGCTACCTGCCAGAAACAATTCCTATCTGAGCGCCGCTGTGGAGCGATTGGGATGATGCAACTTCTTCCTATCGTCGCGGCGCGCAAGGCCAAGCTTCAGCCAATGCTTGTTCGGCGCCAGCAACCATGTGAACGTCCATGAAGTAGCTGTTGTCTTCTGCCCAGCGCAGATAGGCTGAACGCAATCTATTCCGATCGTAACGCGGCGCCCCACACTCGCTACCCCGCGCCACTATCATCATGTCCAGCACGCCTTGAAGGTATGCGCCGCACGCTGGGTTGTTGGCGCGACAGCTTGCAACGAGTTCAGAGCCGTTTGTGTGAATCGGTTGTTCTTGCGCATAACTCGAAGCAGCGAGCACGACGGATGATACACACGCTCCGATGCAATAACCGACAGTCCTAAACATATTTGATCCTCGGATGGTGTTTTCAAAGAATGGGCCTTACCCCCATTCAGGCCCATTCAGACGACTGAGAGTTCAGTCGCCATCCTCATCGCTGTCGTTTTCATTCCCGAGGATTTGGCCTGTCGGCGTAACGAACAGCTCCACGTTCTTGCCAGCCTGATCCTTGCCTTCGATCTCGTAGAGCGTGCTGCCGTCCGCCTTTCTGGTTACCAGCTCGGCTTCGCGGACAGACGCGAGTCGTGTGCGCGCGGCGTTCATCGCGGCCACCGGCACCTGGTCGAGTGCGACTTCCTTCTCGCTATGCTCGCCGATAATGCGGTTCTCGTTCGCCTCATGGTTCTGCTGCGCCGCGAGCGCCACGCCTGCCACCGTCAACACAGCAGCGCTGGCTCCGATGACGAGAGTTCGTTTGCTAGCCATGTTCCGTTCCACTTCCTTCGGGGCCGGGGGATGAACGGGCGGCGGTCGCGGCCCGACTGGCCGTCGTCCGATTCTTAGTTTTTTCGATTGTTCATTGTGTCGAGTGCCGAGCGGAGACCGCGCGCCAGCTTTGCCGCGTCGTCATTGGCCCAGAAGTGCAGGAAGAACAGGCGCGGCTCGTCGTTCAACATATGGTTGTGAAGCGCTGTGACTTCGATGTCGTTCGCTCGAAGCGCTCGAAGGACGCGGTCTACTTCGCTCGCGATGAGGACGAAATCGCCCGTGATCGCCGCCTTGCCGCCGCCGGTGGGCTGAAAATTGATTGCGGTCGCAGTTCCCATTGATTGAGGCGTCACCATGCCGCCATCCATGAGCCGCTCCGCACGGGGAATACTGTATTGCAGAACGCCACCATTGACCCTGCCTTCGGCTCCCATCAGCTCGTCCAGAGCATCGGAGTTTAGATTGAGGCGAGACGGTGCTCCCGCTCCAAGAGACGGTGGAGAGATCGGTGTGCGGCTTGCGGAAATGGCTTGGCGCAGCGCCGCCGCCAGCCTTACCGGATCGCCATGCGCAGCTATGTGCATGTACATGGTGCCGGGCGCGGACCGCAGCAGGTGATTGTGGAGCGCGGTGATGGTGTATCCACCTTGCAAAAGGCGCGTCATCACAGGGTTCACTTCCTCGTGCGTGAGCACAAGATCGCCCATTACCATCACTTCGTCCCCCATAGGCTGAAACGCGGCCCAGGAGCCGAGCGCCAGCGAAGGCTCTATCGATACGCCATCCAGAACAACGCGCAGGTCGGAGCGAGGAAATCCGTAGCGACGAACTCCGTCCGGCTGCTCGACGCCGGGGCGTCCCAGCGCGGCGTCAACCTTCGCCCAGTCCGGTGCCGCCCAAGCAGGTGCGGCTAGTAGCAGCGTGGCCAACCCCGATAACAGCACCGTCCGCATAGTTTTGCTTCAACTCCTGATGCATAATGAGATCATGGTCGATGCCTCCTCGGGCACGCCAAAGCTGCGACACTCATGCATCGGCGCCGACCGCAAGGCACCTTGTAGATTCACAAGGTCCGCTGGCGGCATTCTGCACTAGAAGGCGATCGAACTCTTGTGCGAACGCAGCCGTCGGCAAACGACATTGGCGCACTGTCGGCACTGCTCGCACGCGGCTATGGTCGGCGCAAACAACAGAGGAGATGCCTCGGGCATTATGCGCCTACTACTGATCGAGGACGACGAGGACACGGGGAGCGCCGTTGTTGAAGCGCTGCGTGCTCGCGGTCACGCCGTCGATTGGGAGGACGACGGAAAAAGCGGACTTGATCGCGCCGTGAGCGGTGCTCACGCGTTGCTGATCGTTGACCGAATGCTGCCAGAGATGGATGGGCTATCGGTTGTCACCGAGCTGCGCCGTCGCCAAGTCGTAGCACCCGTGCTGATGCTCACGGCGCTAGGCTCCGTGGGCCAACGAGTCGAAGGTCTTGAAGGTGGAGCCGACGACTATCTTGTCAAACCGTTCGCGATCGCCGAACTGGTCGCGCGCGTTGAAGCGCTGCAGCGCCGGGCGGCCGGCCCGCCCAGCATCCTCTCGCTGGGCGATCTGACACTCGACCGTCTCGCTCGGACGGTGCGGAGAGGCAACACGCCCATCGAACTAATCCCACGCGAGTTCCAGCTTCTCGAACTACTGATGCTGAACTCGCCGGCCGTGCTTACGCGGTTGATGCTGCTGGAGACCGTGTGGAAGTTCCGTTTCGATCCTGGCAGGAACCTCGTCGAAAGCCACATCAGTCGGCTGCGGGCAAAGATCGATCGCGGTGACGATCCCCCCCTGATCCATACCGTGCGTGGGGAAGGCTATGCCGCTTGGAGTGATTAGCCGGCTGTTGCGCTCGACGGTGTCCCGTCTTGTTGCGCTCAACGCGCTGCTGCTCGTCATCAGCATGGTCGCCGGCGCGCTCGGCGGCTGGATCGCAACGCGCGGGGTGGTTGAGCGCGAGGCTCGAAATCGCATCGAGCTGGAGTCGCACGTGATCGCCCTCGAAGCGCAACGGGGAGGCCTTGATCGCGCACTGGAAATAATTCGAGCGAAGGCCGAGCGGCCGGGGTCGCCCGAGTATTATTTAGTTGGGCCAGATGGACGCACGCTGATCGGCGACATCCAAATTGTACCGCGAAAGGTCGGTTGGCACTTTATCGACCAGCCTCCGCCGCAACCCGGCGTCGAGGGCGTCCATCTGCTGGCGATGACGCGACGCCTTCCCGATGGATCCCTTCTCATCGTTGGAGAGGATATGGAGCGAAGCGAAGCAATCCGCGACGCTGTTTTCGGGGCCATTCTGACCGCTGGCGGAATCGCGTTGGTGTTCGGCATCATCGCAGGCCTCTTCGCCACGCGGCAGACGCTGCGCCAGATGAAGCGGATCAACGTTACCGTCCGAGCAGTCGAGCGTGGCGATCTCTCGGCGCGGACCGGCGCTCCGGTCGATGCGCGCACCGATCTTGATCAACTCGCGTTGGCCATCGACCGTATGCTCGATCGGATTGACACGCTGGTAGCCACGATCCGTCGCGTGTCGGCGGAGGTCGCCCACGACCTGCGCACCCCGCTCACGCGGGTGAGGCACTCTGTTGAATTGGCGTTGGCACAGCACGATGAAGAGCTCAGGTCTGCGGCGCTGGGTGAGGCGTTGGCCGGGCTGGACGAGGCGCTTCGGCTGTTCAGTGCGGTGCTGGATCTAGCGGAGATTGATGCCGGTAACGCGCGCGCGCGATTTCAGCCTATCGACCTGGCAGAGATCGTTGACCGGGTGGTGGATGCCTATCGTGCAGAGATCGAGGCTTCCGGCCGCAACATCTCTGTGAGCTTAGCGCGAGAAGCGCTGGTCGCCGGTGACGCCGACCTGCTGGCGCGTGCGCTCGCCAACCTGATTGAGAACGCGCTCAAATACTCCGGTGAGCACGCTCGTATCGATGTTTCGGTCACCGAGCAGGCCGACACGTTGACGATGGCGGTCGCCGACGACGGTCCCGGCGTATCCGATTGCGAGGTCTCCGAGATGCTGCGCCCGTTCGGGCGCTTGGACCGAGCGCGGCGTGCATCCGGCAACGGCCTTGGCCTCGCCATCGCCGACGCCGTTGCCCGACTGCACCGTGGAGCGCTGGCCTTTGCGCGGCTCCAGCCAGGGCTGGCGGTCGAAATCAGATTGCCGCGGGCACCGGCGGTGACGGCGGCTCGAATACTGGATCAAGTTGACTGAGCGTGACGAAAGGCGCTTCGCTGGTCCAGCGACCGACTAACGTATCCCGGAACGTGCGAACGTTTATGCCGGCGAAGCCGTGGTTCCTCGGCCGGCGACACGGCGTTCGTGCGCCGCGACCGCGCGACGGTATGCGGCATCCGCCACCTGTCGCACGGCGCTGGGCGGAAACGGCGCGACCGAACTGACGTTGATCTCGCACAAGACATAGCTGTCCGAGCCGCGATCGTCTTTCGGCCCGTAGAGGAAGTCCGCGTCCCACAGGAGCGGCAGCTCGTCATGCTCGATGGCGAGGATGTGCTGCAACCCGGGAATCCACGACTGTTCCATATCGTCTCTGAGCGACTGGAAAGCGCCGGCGTCGGCAGGCTGCATGACCCGCGGCCCCGGCTGCGCCTTCGGAGAATCGACCCCTTCCGCGGGTAGCGGCAATAGCGCGCGGATCAGTTGGTGGCCGAAACCGACGACCGTGCCCTCGCTCACATAGCAGCGGATCATGCCGTCCCCGAGCCGCGGTTGGAACGGTTGGTCGATGAGGCATTCGCCGCGCTCAAAATAGGGTGCGAACCGAGCGATCAGGGCATCGAGGGGGATCTTGAACGGAACGCTGTCCCGCGCGGCGTGAAGGACCGAAACGATCGGTTGGGCGCCACCCCCCCGGTCAGCAACTTCGACCCGCCACACGCCCCGGCCGCCATTGCTCCGATTTTCCTTGAGCACACGCGGCCCGGAAGCCAGGCGTTCAAGAAGCAGCGCGCGCAGTTCCTCCAGATCGGCGTAGCGGTGTGTGTCGGTGCCCCAACCCAGCGCCCGCGTGGCGTGAAGCACGCTTTTCACGCCCATTTTCGCGATGATATCGGGATGCGCGCTGATCGAGACGCCCGCCGCCGCGGCCTCGCGCAAAATCGGATCGAGCCTTGAGCGGTCACCGGCGTCGCTGATCGGGTCGGCCCAGACCATCACGCCATCGCACGTCAGCAGACGGTCGCGCGTTGTACCAGCCGTCTCGTCGGCATATCCAATCGCCTCGACCTCACCGCCCAACTCACGCAGCGCTGCCATGATCGGCCACTGGCGCGCGCTTTGCACGTCCAGAGGGCTGGTGGGGAGGTCGGTTCGCCACAACAGGCCGATCTTGGGGCAAGTGGTCAAGGCCGACTTCACTCGCCTCCCGTTCATCGCCGCTCTCCAACTCAGGCGCTGGCGGTGGCGATCGCCTGCGCATAACGGCGGTCGGTCGCTTCCCAGTCGAGGTTCTTGAACCACGCGTCGATATACCTGGCGGCTTGGGTGCCGTAATCCATGTGAAAGCTGTGTTCATACATATCGAGCGCGAGCAGCGGTATGCCGGCCGCAGCGCCGTGCATGTGATCCCAAGCCCAATGATTGTTGAGCGAGCGCGTGTGGACGTTGTAAGCGAGGATTGTCCAGCCAGAGCCGCCCGCAAGGCTCATGCCGGTGCGGCGGAATTCCGCCTCCCATGTCGCGAACGAGCCGAAGGCGGCGTCAATGGCGTCGCGGACCGAACCGGCCGCCCGGCCGTCGCCGCCCAACCCGTCGAAGTAGATTTCATGCAGCACCACCGAGCCGGTACGGTGCAGTTCCTCGCGTTTGAGGCCGCCGTAGATGGCAGGCGGCGCTTCGGTATCGGCGAGCGCGGCGGCCAGCCGTGGCCGCAATGCGTTCAGCGTCTTGACCGAGCCGGCATAGTTGTTCTCGTGGTGCGACGTGATCAATCGCTCGGACAAGCCCTCAAGCCTGGCCGGATCGAACTTGAGCGGCTTGATTTGATGGTTGCCGGCAAAGGCGGGGACGGTCGACGGCGTGGCGACCGGCGTCCGGGCGGAGGCTTCGTTGATCGTCATGGCGGCGGCTCCTATGCCTAGGGTTGCGATTGCACTGCGTCGGGAGAGATTGTCGATCGTCACATTCGGTCCTTTCCAATATGATTGATTAGGCTGCGTAAGAGTGACGGTGCGTCGCGATCATCCGAACAGGACGAGGCCCGCCCCCGCCGCGGCGAGAACAACCCACAGGATCGTCGTTTTGGCCTTGAACACGTAAAGGAGCGCGAGGGCGACGGCGAAGATCGCGAGCGGGATCACCACGCCGGGCACGTTCACGAGAGTCTTTTGCCCTAGTTCCAGCGTCGTGGCGGCGATCAGCCCGACGACCGCTGCTGATATTCCCTCTAGGAAGGTCTTGATCTTTTCGTTGTCCACCAGCCGTTCAAGCTGGTCATGAAAGAACAGAGAAAAGCTGAATGCCGGCAGGAAGATGCCGATCGTCATCACGATCGCTCCGAGTGGGCCGCCGCCGAAATATCCGATGAACGTCGAGAAGATGATCAGGGGTGCCGGCAGAATCCCCGATAGGGCGAGCCCGTCGAGGAACTGCGCATCCGTCATCCATCCATTGCCAACCGCATCGGCACGCAGGAACGGGATGACTGTGTAGGCCCCGCCAAAGGTGAGGAGCCCGGCCTTGAGGCCCGAGATGAAAAGATCCAGCAGCGACGGTTCTTGGTTTGCGACGGGTTGCGCCGAGACCGCATCTCCACCAACCGGACCGGCGAAAGTGACCCAGGCGAAGTAGAGCCCGAGCCCGACGAGCACGGCCATGAGCAGGCCGGCCGTCACCCGCTGACGGCGCGTCGCGAACATATAGACGAGGCCCGCGATCGGCAGGGTGAGCCAGAACGGCGTGCCGACGAGGGCCGCTAGGCCGGCGACGCCCGCGATACCCCAAAGCCAGCGGTCGAGCAGGATGTGACCGCCAATCCGGTGCACGGCGCGCACGATCAGGGCGATGACGGCCGGTTGCACTCCGAGAAATGCCGCGGTTGCGGCGGCAGTCTGCATGATCCCGGTGGAGAGATACAGCCAGGACAGCGCGAACATTAGGACAAAGCCCGGCATCATGAATCCCAGGCCTGCAAGAAGACCGCCGAGCTTTCCTTTAGGAAGCGTGCCGAAGAAGACGCATAGCTCGTGAGCCTCCGGACCGGGGAGCACCTGATACACGGCTAGGATGCGGTTGAACCTGGCACTTGAGACCCAGTGTTCCTCGTCGACCAACTCGCGGCGGATCATGGCGATTTGGGCGATCGGGCCACCCCATGCCAGGAAACCGAACCGCAAGAACTTGGCGAAGATCTGTGCATACGAAAGCTGCGGCAAAATGCCTTGACCTTCCGCAGAACCTACAGCCTCGCTCGGTACATTTGTCTGCATTCACCACGTTCCTCAAGCTATAACAGTCATCTCTCGGCCGAGGGCCGAGTGCCTTGCGCTGACTCCCGACTTCACGGGTTTTGCCGGGTGAAGTAGGCGTAGAAGCCATCGAGCGCGTCGCCGGCACCGGCGATGCGCTGGAGATCGTCATCGAACGTCGCGCACACGCCTGACAGCATCGCGCTGAGTCCCGGCGTTTCCGGCCGCTCAAACTTGTCGTCGCCGATGTCGAGGTCGTGGATGATCTCCCCGATCGCGGCTAATCCCGGATCGCCGTCCAGCTCGGCGCGTAGCAGCAGGGTCTCGAAGCTGCACCGATCGCCCTCATGGGTGAACTCGGCATCGGTCATATCGAAGCGCAGCTCGCCGGCATCGGACGTGTAGCTCCTGCCATCGACGAACTTGAAGCTCGCGTGGGGGTCGATGAATCGTCGGATCAGCCAAGCGCAGGCGATGCGATCGACGTGGACGCCGCGCCGCGTCACCCAGACGCGATGCTTGAGGTCAGCGGGCGACACCGCAGCCGCTTCGCCTGTGCGGCCGACGTCGGGATGGGCGTAACGCTTCTCGTCCAAATCCCGCAGCGCCGCCTCGGCACCTTGACGACCGTGCGCGCCAAAGAAGTCGAGCCGGACAATCTCAGAAAGCCGTCGCTGGAGTTTTGAGATCTCGGTCCCCGACGCCGGCCCAGTGTCGAGCAACTGCCGTGCGGCTTGGGCCAGCTCGTCATAATCGGCATCCCGCGCAGCGTCGAAAAGCTGGCGGAGCTCAACGTCGCTCTGGCCTTCGATCATCTGCGCGTCGATCAGCACCGCCTCGCCGCCGCTGGTCGTGATCTCTGCCAGCAGGTCGCGAAATGCGGTTTCGTTCTCCTCGCGACGGGGGAGCACATGAACAGCGTTCTTGAGCGGCACTGCGCCAATCGCCTGCAAGCGGCGCCAGATTTTCACACGCAGATAGGGCGGCTTCGCAGGGATTTGGTGCAGCAATGCTAGCCAATGCTCGGAGTCTTGCGAAGCGTCCATAACGCATATGTATCATTTCCGATGTTGAAATGAAACACGTATATCTCCATCCTGCAACGGTTCAGGAAGGGTGCGGATTGCGGGCGAAGCGCAAGCGACGTTCGACGGCGACGATCGCTGGCTCGTTTCGGTGTTTGGCGGCGCTACGGTAGTAGGAACAACGGGATGTATTCGTTATGTTTATCCTGCACGGGGCACCAAATTCCGCCGCCGGCCGCCGTTTGTGCGCGTCAGCCGCACAGGCTACGATCAGCGAAAACTCAGTGTTAACACGATCGTAGGCACGGCGGCCATCGACGGCAAAAAGTTCGAATCCTGTGGGTGCAACGAACTTTCACTACATGAAGAATCGGAATTGGTAGGGTGTGCTGCCTAGATTCGTCATGCGCTTGAGGACGCGCGCCAGCACCTTCGCATAACTCATCGTTACGGGTAGCGGATCATACAGCCCGTCATTGTTCCAGTTCATCTTCGACAAGGCGAGCGCCGCGCGGGCGCTGTCGTCCCACGTGCCGTGCCCGGCATGGCGGACAAGTCGGATCGGACGCGGCGTGCCGCGCTGACCCTGAAAATAGGTTTTCGGTCCCAAAGTCTCCACGGCACCGTGCATCCACAGTAGTGCCTCGCGCTCGCCAAGCCCGATCAGTGAGCCACGCTTAATTGGAAACGCCGCCGCCTTACCTCCCGAATTGGCTTGGTCGCGTTCCCAACGCGCGCCGCGCCAGCCCACATCCTCGACCACCTGAATCAAATCGACCGCCTCGCACAGCGGTAGTGCCTCGAAGCAGCCGAGCACTTCTGCGTCTTTGAACTCGGTCGATTTGTGGACCATGACCCGGCGCGGCGAGCGTCCGCCATGCCGGTGACGATACAGCGTCATCGACCGCGTGATGACACGGAACATCTCAGCCTGCGATAAAAAGGGATTATCGCGTTGCACCTGCACGTCGGCGGTATCGTAGGCGATAAACTCCAAGCCGGCGCCCTCCGCGTCGAACACCTGGCTGCAACAAGTCACAAATCGCGGTTTGTCGGCACCGTTCGACCGCACCGCATAGGAAATGCCGACATAGGCTGTTTCTGGGTCCACGTCGGCTAGCTTCCAGGGAACGCCGCCGGCCTTGGCATACAGCGCCAGCCCGACTCGCCACATCACGCTCGCACGGCAGCGATAAGCGAGCGCCTTGTCTTCGCGCACGATCTGGATCGGCATCCCGCGCGCGGCCGTATAGGCTTTGAGATGATCGTGGAGATCGAAATCGTCCCCCGCGCCGTAGAAGCCACGCTCCCACCGCTGCGGTAGGTAGATGAACAAGACATCGAAGTCGCTGCGGAACGCCTCAAGGGGCTGGATCGCACGAACGAGCTGTTCGGCGAGCAACACGTGCGGCATCGCCGATTGTGCCATCTCGCTCTCAAACGATCCGTCCAGCTCGACACGGCATTTCTTGGTTGCCGCCGTCACGCGCATGTCGAACACGGTATTGAAGCCCGGCCAATCCGGCAGATAGTCGGTTCGCTCGACCGGGCGCACGCTCTGGCTCAGCTCACGCATGAATGCGAACAGTCGCTCGGACTCGCCCTTCGGGGCCAGCGTCGCTACCCGGATCGGCGATTGCACCAATCCGCGCGAATGGGGGCCGAACCGCTTGAGCCCGCGCAGCGGATGAATGTCCCGCTCGCTCGTTCGCTCGGGATGGAACACCAGCTCGGGTTCGGGATACCATATGGTCGGGGCGATCTCGCTCGTCATGGCTGCACCAGCTTGGAGAAGGCCGTGTTCTTCCCGACTGCGAAGCGAGCATCGATCCCGTCGCCAATCGACAGCGCCAGAAGCGCTTCGCCGGCAAGGCGCTTTGCCCAAAAATCGATAAGCCGATCGAGATCACGATTATAGCGCTTCACCGTCCGTTCGCGCGCGAAGTCGGCGGTGATCGCTTTGGTCGCGTCCGTGACACCCTCAAACACGATCTTTGGATCAAGCAGCAGCCAAAGACCGTCGTCTGCCCAGTCAAGCCGGACCCCGACCCCCTCGTGCCATTTCAGGTCCGGGTGTTTGGGCACGGTGCCAGTCGTCTGATGAGTTATCGCGCGAAGCCCATCCCATGCGCTGTCGGCGGGATCTACTGGCACGAGCAAATCAGCGCTGCGGCGGCGGATCGCACGAACATTCTTGGCGGCACACAGCGCCTCTACCAAGGCATCGCGTAGCAGGCCGCGTTCGCCGGACTCATAGCGCAGGCGCCGCTTCTCGAAGGTGGCCAGATCGAACGCAGTGATTCCGAACGGGTCGAACACTCGACGGAACTCGGCATCGCTGCCGAAACCGAGCACGCCCGCTTGCGTGCGCGTCACGATCAGGCGCGCGTTCGCCTCGGCGACCGCCGAACGCGCCGCTGCGACACCCTCGATCGTGCATACCAGCTTGCGGCAATTGGCCGGGATGGTGACGGCAAGCCCGTTGAGCCGAATGAGGGGCCAGCCCCGCTGGCCCGAGGGCTCGGGAGCGCCCGACACGCGCGACCGTCCTGTTGCCAGCGCGTTGAGAGCGGATGTGTCGAGCGCGGGCAGCAGCCGCACGAGATCACGTAATATCTCATCGAAGCTCTCAATCCGCACCAGCCCGCACTCAACGCCCGCGTCGCTGGCGCGCTGGAGAAGTCGGATGACCCGCCCGAGCGGTGGATCGCTACCGCGATGCAGCCAGAACAGTCCGCCAGGATAACCGCCCGGCTGATTGAGCGCCGTTTCAAGCGCGTCCATCACTGAATCGTCGCGTCCGCTGTAGCCGGCGACTACGAGGCCGGATCGTCGGCAGGCATCCACGAGCTGCTGACGAAGCGCCGCATCCTGCTGGCGCAGCTCATCGGTCGTGTTCTTAAGCCGACGCGAGCGGAAATCGCCGTGCAGCTTCACTGCGATGGGCCATTTTTGCGCGCCGATCAATTGCCCCGCCAGTTCCGGAGCGTCGAGTGCAACGACGCTCAACGTGCCCGTTGTGCCATACGTTCTCGCGCAGGCATCTTCGATCAAGTGGTCGAAATTGGTCGTCCAGACGAGCTGAGTGTGGCCCGCTTTTAGAAGCGAGGCGAGGGCAAGATGGCCATAGGCCAGCTTCGCGCCGCTAATCATGCCTTGAATAAAAGTCGTGCGATCGCGCTCCACCGGGTAGGTTGCTTCGAAGAGCGCCGCGTATTCATCCGGTGAACCCGGCGACGGTAGTCGCTCGGAACTCGCAATGTGCGAGTCTAACAGCGCGCGGATCGCAGGATTACCGAGATCGGCGACACTCTGCGGCGACGCCTTGCGTTGGGCAACGAACAACGTTTGCTTGAATTGCCAGATCATATCCCAAGCGCTGGGGATGCCGGCTGAAACCGACGCACCCGCGCCAAGGAGCCACATTAATTGGCCGGGGCGCAGCGCGAAGCGCCGCACAAAGTCATCGCTCGATAGCTCGCTCGGGCTCGTTATGCTCTCCATCCGCCCATGCCTAACCGATCCACAAGCCTTCGCCAGCAGATTTTGTTCTCTAATGGTTCTCTAGGCTCAACCTTGTGATCGGCAGGTGCGGGAAGCGACGCCACCGTTGTAAGCGCCTGGGCTTCCGAGCAGCCGTAGCGCAGGTCATTCGGGGGGTGGTGGCAGCAGAGGCGGCGCCTCGTAGGCTTCTAGCTGCCACGGCCCCTGGTAGTTCTCAATGATGCCTTCGGTCGGCACGGGCATGCCGGCAATGAGCGCGATCTGCCCGAGACACCGGCTCAGGTGTCCGCGTAAGATTTCGAGGCCGTCGAAATAGGCTTGGCGCACGTCCGGCGGTCGATGAAACTCGCCGAAACGTGGATGCGGGGGCGCATCCTTGTCGCGCCGCAACAGCTCCTCGTAAGTCATAAACTGTCGAATACCAGTCGCCATCGCATCGAGCAGAAGGAACAGCGGTCCGTCCTGCAACTCGGCGAGTTCCACCTCTTTGTCGACGATCAACTGGCGGATTTCCTTGAGCGAAGTGAGAGCTCTCTCGATGCAATCGTCGCAACATTCCCACGCAGATAGGACGCGCCGATCGCGCAAACGGAGGACGATCTCGCGCGCCACACGGCGCTCGCGATCTTTAGGGCTGACCGCAATGCTGATGAAAGGCAAGTTCAAGGTGACGTCACCTATCCGGCCAGCGACTTGGCGGCGAGCGCGGGCGAGGAGATCGGTCAGATCGAACTTGAAGGGGATATCGCCACTTCGCACGGCTCAGGCCTCGCCCGGCAGGGTAATTGATGCAGCGAGAGCCGCCCCAATGGGCCCCGATCGGCGTTCGAGGAAATAGCGGACGCGATCGTCATTGCTGTCATCGAACTGCTGTCCAACCTGACAGGTCAGCAGCAGATCGGCAGCCCAGGTTTCGAGCGGCCAATCCCGCCCGACGCAGGCGGATTTCAGCAGGCTGAAGGTGGGAGATTGGCCGTCATTGAGTTCGACAAGAGCGCGGTGGAGGTTGTCGGCATCGACCACCCGATTTCCGACCGGCATGTCGCCAACGCGGATTCGTTTTCGCAGGGGGTAGGTAACTGCGTAGGGAAGCTCAGGCGGTGCGTAGAGCAGGTAGAAGACGGCCTTGCCGAAATCCCGATTGAGCGTGTCGATCAGTTCGACCTGTCGGTGTCCAGCCTGAATTGCGGCGAAGGTGCAGGTTTCGTCGAAGCTGTAGGTTCGGTGGAGTGCGGCGGCTGCTTGCTGCCCATCGCGGCGGATGAACGCATTCATGCCATGAAGGAAACCAATTTCATCTTCGTCTTCGACATCATGGTTAGTCGGAAAGAGACGTTTGGATTGGAGCAGGCCAATCTTCTTCGCCACCAGCTTGTCTTGTCGATAGACGAAGACGAGGATCGCAATATCCGCCGTTTCCCAACGCCGGCGTTGCGGAAAATCCCAATCCCAATGGGGAGCGCCTAGGCGCCGCAAACCACCGATGTTGTGAGTATCCATGCGGATGATCGCGCCCGAAGGCAGGAGCGTCGGCGCACTGTTGGGGATCAGCGCTTCAATCAATCCGTCATCGAGCGATGTCTCGCGGATATTGGGGAGATTGGCCAGGCGCTCACATACGTGGCGGTTTGCGTCCGCGAAGACGCCACGGAACCAGGCAACAACGTCGGCGGGTATCACTGGCCAAGGATTCAATCGCGTTCCCCTCATCTGCCGAGGTAATTGCACTACGCAATCCGACCAAGCGGTATCTACGGCGGCGGCAGAGGCAACTTGCCATCGGGAGGCTCGAAAGTGTGGGCCGTTGATCCTACCCCCGATGCTTCTCGAATAATCAGCGGCGTCGCACTACGCCATAGGGCGGCTACAGGCGCGCGGCGGCGGTTCTATAGGAGTGCAAACGGCGATGTGTATTCGTTATGTTTATCCAGGGCGGGGCGCCACCGCCGTTTCTACGCTAGAGTACGATCTGGCACGCTAGAGGCGCCGAAAATACGCTTGAAAATAAAGGGCATCGTACAATCGGCGGCGCCTTTCGGGCTCCAGAGAGTTGACCGATTTGGACGCTATTTTCGTCGCTTCCGGGGCGGTTCTGGGAGGTGGATGATGTCGAAGTACATGTCGTCCTCCATCCAGAACGTGTCGTTGTAAGCGCTAGGCTCCTCCGCCTGTGATTGGCGAGGTTGTCTCTTCTTCCATCGTGAAAGCGCCGATCAATTGAAAAGCGCTGCGCGACCGCTTGCGCGGAGCAATCTCCGGTCGGAAGGAGCTCTCGCAAAACTTCGCACACCTGCGCTGTGGCGCCGGTCTGAATGGTCTTTCGAGATGGGTTCGGCGGACGAGTGACCATGACTGCCTTCGCGCCCAATTATGTCCCGGATCGTCAAGCCTTGACGTCTCGAGATGTCAGAGCAGATCGATCGCTAGACCCCCTGGTGGCAATCACCGCCGGCCGGCTTTAGGCCAACCGGCGGGCTGACGATTTGTTCAGAGCGTCCGAGCGAAGAACGGCGTCAGCTGTCCCATCGCCGCCTGGACGTACTTCGGGACCCAATAGGTCTCGATGTGCGTGGCGCCGTCGATCTTGAAGAAGATCTTGTCCTTCGTGCCGGTCGCCTTTGGGAAGGCGTCCTCGGTCATGTAGAGGCTGTCGGCCTTGCTGCCGGCCATCATCAGCAGCGGCACGTCGATGAGGTCGATCTGGTCGATGGCGTCCCAGCGCATCAAGTCCAGCAGGCTGCTGGTCGTGTACTTGAACGTCGAGCCTGCATGGGCGTGGGTCTTCCAATAGTACTCATAGCCCTGGCGATAGAGATCGAACGGCAGGGCCGCGATTTGGGCGTCGGTCAGGTTCGCATCGCCGGAGTAGAGGATCTCGCCGCCGGCCGCCTCTTGCGTTCGGGCGGCCGAGGCCTGGTCGAGGCGCTGCTGGACCGTCGCCAGGGCTGAGTCCTGGTAGCCGTTGCGGCGCACCCGGCCGGAATTGAACATGCTGAGCGTGGCGAGCGACTTGAAGCGCTTATCGGTCTTGGCCGCGGCCAGGGAATAGCCGCCGCCGCCACAGATCCCGAAGAGGCCCAGGCGCTCCGCATCCACGCCCGGATAGCGGGTGATGAAATCGGCCATGCCGTGGATGTCCTCGATCCGGAACATCGGCTTGTCGACGCTGCGGGGCAGCCCACCGCTGCCGCCCTGATAGGCCGCGTCCGCAGTGATGGTGATGTAGCCCTGCTCGGCCAGGTGCTGGGCGTAGAGGCCGGCGACCTGTTCCTTCACCCCGCCATTGGGGTGGGCCACGACGATCGCCGGATACTGGCGTCCCGGATCATAGCCCGCCGGGGTGTAGACGTTCGCGACGATGTCGAGCCCGCCCAGCTTGTAGGTGACCGGGTGGATGTTGACCTTGCCCGGCTCGTTCTTGGTGATCGCGCCGCCATAGACCAGGGTGAAGGGGTTGCTGCTTTCGGCTGCCGCGGCGGTAGGGGTCGTGCTCATGGCCGTAACTCCGAGAATTGAGCCTGAAAGGACGAGTGCGGACGCTCCAAGGAACTGCCGCCTGTTTTTGCTGATCGCATCGTTGGTCATGGGGACTCCGTTTTGGATCGCGGACGCAGCGCCTATTGGGATGGCGTGCGGTATTCGGCGTCGCTCACCGGGCCCAGCCAGGTCACGCTGGCGCCGTCCAGGGCTTCGGCCACGGCGACATGGGTCATGGCGCTGGTCGGCGCGGCGCCGTGCCAGTGCTTGATCCCGGGGCCGGTCCAGACGACGTCGCCGGCCTTCATTCGGCGCACCGGCCCGCCCTCGGTCTGGACCAGGCCTTCGCCGGCCGTGACGATCAGGAGCTGGCCGAGCGGATGGCTGTGCCAGTTGGAGCGCGCGCCCGGCTGGAAGGTGACGGTGGCGCCGCCGAGACGGGCCTGGCCGGTTCCCTTGAACGGCGAGGTCACGCTGACCGCGCCTGTGAAGGTCGCCGCAGGGCCTTGGACAGGCTGCCGCCCGGGGCCGGTGATCGCGAGGCCCTCCGCCGCTGAAGGCGCCTGCGCGGCGTCCCGGTCCTTGAACACCTTGTCGGCGACGGCGACCGCAGCGGTCGCCTTGGGCCAGCCGGCATAGAACGCCAGGTGCGTCAGCGCCTCGCCGATCTCTGCCCGCGTCAGGCCGTTCTGCAGGCCCAGGCCGACATGGAAAGCCAGGCCCGCCTCGTCGCCGTTGGCAGCCAGCGCGGCCAGGGTCACCAGGCTGCGGTCGCGCGAGGCTAGATCGGGCCGCCGCCACAGGTCGGCGGAGACCACATCGTTGGTCAGCGCCGCCAGCGTGGGCGCCGTCGGCCCGATGTTTGCCGTTACCGCCTTGGCGCGGGCCGCGTCGGAGGCGGGGAGGGGCACGCTCGCCGTCACCGGGGCGCGCAGGGCGGCCATATCGACGCCCCGGTCGGTGAACACCTTCTCGATCACCTCCAGCGACGACACCGCATTTGGCCAGCCGGTATAGAAGGCCAGTTGGGTGACGGCGCCAGAGATCTCGCCGGGCGTGACACCGTTGTCGAGCGCGCGGCCCAGGTGCCCCGTCAACTGGGCGGTCTTGCCGGTGGCGATCAGCACCGACACGGTCACCAGGCTTCGATTGCGTGGGCTCAGCGCCGGATTGATCCAGACGTCCCCGAACAAGACGTCGTCGGTGTAGCCGGCAAGCCCCGGGGCGACGGCCTGCATGGCCTTGGGTGCGACGGACTTGCGGTCCTGCGCCTCGACCGGGGTCGCCAAGGTCAAGGCCGCGATGGCGGCGACGACAGGCTTCTTCATCGAAAGCTCCTTTTCGGAGGAATGGGGATCAGGTCTTGGCGGGGGCCTCGACCTCCGAGAAGGCCAGGACGCCCGGGGGCAGCCGCAGGCCCTGGATCTCGATCGCCGAGGCGGCGGCTGTCAGTTCGCCAAGTTCGGCGGGCGTGAAGCGGACGCCGGCGGCCCCGGCGTTGTCCATCATGTGCACCATCTGGGTGGCGCCCGGGATCGGCACGATCCACGGCTTCTGGGCCAGCAGCCAGGCCAGGGCGATCTGGCCCAAGGTGGTGTTCTTGCGCTGCGCCCAGGCCTTGAGCAGCTCGACCAGGGCCAGGTTGTGGGGCAGGTTCTCCGGTGCGAACCGGCCCTCGACCTTGCGGATGTCGCCGTCGGCGAAGCGGGTGCCCGCGTCGATGGCGCCGTTCAGGAATCCCACGCCCAGCGGGCTCCAGCAGACAAAGCCGATGCCCAGCTCCTCGCAGGTCGGCAGCACCCACTTCTCCGGCCCGCGCCAGAGCAGCGAATACTCGTTCTGGACGGCGGTCACCGGCAGGGCCGCATGGGCGCGGCGCAGGGTCTGCTGGCCCATCTCGCTGAGGCCCCAGTGCAGGACCTTGCCTTGGGTCATCAGGTCCTGGATCGCGCCGGCGACGTCCTCGATGGGGACCTGGGGATCGACACGGTGCTGGTAGAGAAGGTCGATGCGGTCGGTGCGCAGGCGCTTGAGCATGCCTTCGACCGCCGTCTTGATGTGCTCGGGGCGGCTGTTGAGGCCGGGACCGCGCCGGCCGGTCTCGGGATCGATGTTCCAGCCGAACTTGCTGGTGATCACCACCTTGTCGCGGAACGACTGGATGGCCTCGCCCAGGATGCGCTCGTTCTCGAACGGACCATAGGCTTCGGCCGTGTCGAAGAAGGTGACGCCCCGCTCATAGGCGGCCCGGAGGATGTTCAGCATCTCGGGCCGATAGGGGACCGTGGTCGTATAGGCGCGGTGCATGTTCTGCACGCCCATGCCGATGCTGGAGACCTCCAGCCTACCGAGCTTGCGCCGCTGGCCGCTGGCGGCGGGCGTCTTGGCCCTGGTCTGGGCTGTGGCCCCGCCGGCGGCAGCGGCGGCCGGCAGCGCCAGGCTCAGCGCTAGGAGATCGCGGCGGCCGACGCCGGCGGTACTGTTGGTCTTGTCGTCCATCAGGAGTTCCTGTCGCGGTGGGATGGGCTAGCGGCCGGTTTGGGCCAGGACGGCTTCGGGAAGCCGCGCGCCCTGGATCGGGATCTTCGCGGCGGCCTCTTCGATCGAAGCCAGGTCCTGCGCGGTCAGCTCGACGTTGGCCGCGCCCAGGTTCTCGGTCAGACGATGCAGTTTGGTGGTGCCGGGGATCGGCGCGATCCAGGGCTTCTGGGCCAGCAGCCAAGCCAGGGCGACCTGGTCGATGTGGTCGGTGCGCAGGCGCTTCAGCTGGGCTTCGGCCACGGCCTGGATGTGCTTGGGCCGGCTGTTGAGACCGCCGTTGCGGCCGCCGATCTCCAGGTCGATGTCGAAGCCGAACTTGGTGGCGATCAGCACCTGGTTGCGGAACGGCGCGACGGCTTCGCCCAACAGCGTCTCGTTGGCGAACGGCCCATAGGCCTCCGCGGTGTCGAACAGGGTCACGCCGCCGTCGAACGCCGCGCGGATGACGCCCAGGGCCTCCTCGTGGGGCGTCGGCGCGCCGTAGGCCGAGCTCAGGCCCATGCAGCCATAGCCGAGGGCGGAGACTTCCAGGCCAGCCTGGCCGAGCTTGCGCTTTTGCATGGTCTCTTCTCCTGAATTGGGTGAGTCAGGCGGGGGCGATCGCGCCCAGCCATTGGCGGACTTCGGTCATGGTGCGCCGCTCCTGATCGGCTTCCATCGAGAAGGCCGGGAGGAAGCGCACCTGGGGCGCATGGCGCTTCAGGACGTCCTGACTGTCGCCGAGCCCGAAGCCGCCATGGGTGATGAAGGGCCGGATCGTCTTGCCCGAAAGATCGTGCGCGGCCAGGAAGCTGCGGATGATCGGCGGGGCGGTTTCGCCCCAGATCGGAAAGCCCAGGAACAGGGTGTCGTAGCGGGCGATGCCTGGGATCTTGGCCTTAAGCTCTGGCCGAACACCCGCGTCACGTTCTTGGCGCGCCTGTTCGACCGTCTGCTCGTAGTCTTCGGGATAGGGCTTGGCGGGTTCGATCTCGAACAGGTCCGCCTTCAGCTCGCGATGCAGCTGACCGGCGATGACCCGGGTGTTGCCCGAGCGGGTGAAATAGGCGACCAGCTGGCCCGAACCGGGCGAGGCATTATCGCGCTCCTGGGCCATGCATGCGCTGGCGCCCGAGGCCAGCATCAAGGCGGCCGGCGCGCCGAGCGCGGCGCGGCGGGACATGGCTTCAGGGGATTTGGATCTCGTCGTGGATTTGGTCATCCCGTGCTCCTCGTTCGCGAACGCGGAGCCCCCAGCGCCTTCGACAGGGGAAAGATAGCGCTGGCCCACTGATCGAATTAGGCGCGATAATCGCCATGTCGCTTTTAGTGGGGCTAATAAATGGCGAGAGGTTTCGACGAGCTGGCCGCCTTCGCCGCCGTGGCCAAGGAACGTAGCTTCACACGCGCCGGCGCTAAGATGGGTGTCTCGCCCTCGGCGCTCAGCCAGACGATCAAGGGCCTAGAGGAGCGGCTAGGCGTGCGGCTGCTGACCCGCACCACGCGCAGCGTGGCGCCAACGGAGGCCGGGGACCGATTGTTGCTGACGGTAGCTCCGCGCTTCGAGGAGATCGAACAGGCGCTGGCGGCCTTGGGCGAGATGCGAGAGCGGCCCGCTGGCACGATCCGCATCACCGCCGGCGAGCATGCCGCGCGCTCGGTCCTGCAGCCCGGCTTGGCCAAGCTGCTGCCGGACTATCCCGACATCCGGGTCGAGATCGTGGTCGACTACGGCCTGGTCGACATCGTGTCGGAGGGGTTCGACGCGGGCGTGCGGTTGGGTGAGCAGGTAGCCAAGGACATGATCGCCCTGCGCATCGGCCCGGAGATGCGGATGGCTGTGGTCGGCTCCCCAGCCTACTTCGCCGACCGTTCAAAGCCCCAGACCCCGCAGGATCTGACCGAGCACAACTGCATCAACATGCGGCTACCGACCTATGGCGGCCTTTTCCCCTGGGAGTTCGAGAAGGACGGCCGCGAGGTGAAGGTCCGGGTCGACGGCCAGCTGACCTTCAACACCATCCGTCAGCGGCTGGACTCCGCCCTGCAGGGCCTGGGCCTGGCCTACATGCCCGAGGACGTCGCCACGTCCTGCATCGCGTCCGGCGAACTGGTCAGGGTGCTGGAGGACTGGTGCCTGCCGTTCCCCGGCTATCACCTCTACTATCCCAGCCGCCGCCACGCCTCGCCGGCCTTTTCGCTGCTTCTGGACGCCCTGCGGTTCAGGGAGCTGTAGTGTCGAGCATTTGTAAGCAGCACTAAAGGGAGCAAGTCCTTTCTGTCGGCTAATCGTCGATATGGCGGCGCGATAGCTTCCCTTCGAACACGAAGGGAGATCCGTCATGGGCTTAACCACCAAGCTTTCGCAGCGCGCCAGCCTCGTTGTGCTTGGCGCGATCCTCGGCGGCCTTGCGCTTGCGGGGACGGCGCCGGCGCAGACACTCAAGTCCATTCAGGCGCCGGCCAAGCCCCTCGTCCTGAAAGATCGCGGCAGCTTCTTCGTGGGCGGGCGTTCGGTCGAGCAAAAAGCGGGGGAAATCCTGCTGGGCCCGGATGACAGCGTGACCGTCGACCAGATGTACGTCGAGTACATGGTCCCAACCGGCAAGGCCAAGGTCCCGGTGGTGTTGATCCACGGCGCGGGCCTGAGTGGGAAGAGCTACGACACCACGCCTGACGGGCGCATGGGGTGGTTCGAATATTTCGTCCGCAAATCCCATCCCACCTATGTCGTCGACCAGGTCGGCCGGGCGCGCTCCGGGTTCAACCAGTCAGCCATCAACAACAGGCTTTCGGGCGCCAGCACCGCGCCGACCGGGTCGGTGGTTCCGACCGCGCCGGGCGCACCGGCGGCGATCGGGCAGGGGGCCTTCCGCTTCGGCGATCGCATCGGCGTCTGGACCAACTTCCGCTTCGGGCCAAGGTTCGGCGAGGCTTTCCCAGGATCCCTGTTCCCAGTGGAAGCCGTCGGTGAACTCTCCAAGCAGGCCATCCCGGATCTGACTTCGCAGGTGCCGCAGCCCAATCCGACCCTGAAGGCGCTCTCCGAGCTGGCGGGCGACCTGAACGGCGCCGTCCTGATCAGCCACTCGCAGTCCGGTCCGTTCCCCATGGATGCGGCGCTGATCGATCCGAAGGGCATTGCCGCCATCGTCGCCCTCGAACCGGGCGTCTGCCGGGCCAACTACACCGACGACCAGATCGCCAAGCTCGCGAAAATCCCGACCTTGGTGGTGTTTGGCGACAATCTGACCGCGCCGACGGGGCTGGGGGCGATGACCTGGCAAAACCGGCTCGACGGGTGCCGGGCCTATGCGGCGCGGATCGTGGCGGCAGGTGGGCGAGCGGACATAGTCGCGACGGCCGACCGCGGCATTCGGGGCAACAGCCACATGTTGATGCAGGATAAGAACAACCTGCAGATCGCGGGCATCATCCTCAAATGGGTCGATGAACGGGCCGGGCGACCTTTATAGCTCGATGCTGAAAGTCGTGTTCCTGGAGCCCTCTTAAGGTCCGCTACTGGCGCACACTAACTCGAAGAGGTGCTAGGCGCCGACGAGATAAGCCGCTGCAGCCAAGTCTTGCACGATGTGACCGAGCGATTTGTACGCTGTGATCTGTGGTTTGCGCTCACGGCCCGCAATGGAGCCGGCGAACACCTGGCCGATCTCGGCGGCGATGTGGTCGTCGTCGACCCGTCCAGCCGCCTTGGCCTTCAGAAATTCAGCGCCTTGGGCCAGAACGCCGGCGCGACTGTCGACAATGAAGCGCGACATGGTCACCAGGTCCTCGTCGACTTCCGAAGGGCCAGCGATGCTGGAGCCAACGAGATTGACATGCACGCCCGGCTCTAGCCACCGGCCGAGCAAGATCGGCTCGGCGGCGTTGGTGCAGGTGCAGATGATGTCGGCGCCGTCGACAGCGGCCTCGACGCTACGTGCAGCCGTGACCCGAAGGTTGGTCTCGGCGCCGATGCGTCGGGCGAAAGCCGCGGCGCGAGAGGCGTTACGGCCCCAAACGCGGACTTCGGTGAGGGAACGGATTTGGGCGATAGCGCGAACATGGCCTTCCGCCTGCTCGCCATAACCAAGGACGGTCAGGCGCGTTGCGTCCGGACGGGCGAGAGCGTCGGTGGCCGCGGCGCTGGCGGCGGCGGTGCGGATGGCGGTGACGGAGCCGGCGTCGACGACGCAGGTCGGTGCGCCGCTTTCCGGATCGAACAGCACGACCACGCCCTGGTGCGAGGGCTTGCCGGCTGCGAAGTTCTCGGGCCAGACGCTGACCAGCTTGGCGCCGAACACGCCGGCGGGGCCTAGCGCGCCGGGCATGATCCCGAAGTTGTGGTCCCCGGCCAGGGGGATCACCGACCGCAGCAACTGCCGGGTCTGGCCGGTCGAGAAGGCGATCATCGCCGCGCGCACCAGGGGGATGCAGTCGGCATAGCTCAGGCGGGCGCGGACGGTCTCGGCGTCGATCAGCTTCAAGGTTTGGGTCTCTGGAACGGTGAACCAGGCGCGAAGTCGATGCGGGCGTCGGCGCGGCTGAACGCCAGGCCGGCGCGATAGGAGAGGTCGACATCCTCGGCCGCGCCGGCCAGGTCGACGGCCGGCGTCAGCGTGTCGGCCGGCAGGTGGGCGCGCTGGGTGATGAAGTCGGTGAAGGCCTGGCCCGTGTCGGCCCCGCCGCGCGAGATCACGCCTGACAGCACATAGGCCGGCACGCCCGCCTTCAGCAGCGGCCAGGCGTCGGAGCTCTTGTAGACGAACCGCGCGCCGCCGCCGGAGTCCAGCACACGGCCCTGGTCGGCGGCCAGGCGCGCCAGGGTCGCGTCGGCGTCGGTCAGGCCCGCGCCGACATAGCCGACCGGATGACCCTTTCCGTAGAGGGCGATGGTGTCGATGTTGATCGAGGCCACCGTGCCGGCCAGCGGCGCGGCTGGGTTGGCGACATAGGCGCGGCTGCCCAGCAGGCCATGCTCCTCGGCCGTGGTGGCCACGAAGACGACGTCGCGCTCGGGCGGCGGGCCGGCGCGGAACAGGCGCGCGACCTCCAGCATTCCGGCGATCCCGCTGGCGTTGTCGACGGCGCCGCTGCAGATCGCTTGCGCCGCTTCGGGTTTGCAGCGGCCGAACGCGTCCCAGTGGGCGGTGTACAGCACCGTCCCAGCGCCCGGCTTGGCGCCGGTGAGGCGTCCGATGATGTTGGCCGACGGGAAGCGGCGGATGTCGGTGGTCGCCGTCACATCAAGCCGGACGGGCAGGGGGGCGGGGCGGAAGTCGGGCTTGGCCGCCTGGGCGTCCAGCGTGGCGAGGTCGGCGCCGGCCGCCGCCAGCAGTTTCCGCGCCGCCGACTCGCGGAGCATCCCACGGACGGCGAAGGGCTGATCTTCGCGCAGCTGCAGGATCGGGGTCACCCGGGCGCGGCGATTGTCGAAGCCGCGGTCGGGGGTGATCGCCAGCACCGCCAGCGCGCCGGCGGCCTTGAGGGCTGCGATGCGGGTGACGCTGTCGATCGGATGCGGCGTCGTCTCGGCGGGACTGTCGGAGTCTCGGAAGAGCACGACCGCGCCGGAAAGGTCTGCGCCGACCAGTTGGTCGCCATGACCGGCATAGATCACCGGCGCGTCCTTGATCATCTCCAGCGCATCGCGGCCCAGCAACAGGGCCTCGGCCGAGAGATCCAGCGTCTGGCTGCCGGCGCGGGCGGTCAGGATGGTCGACTTGGGCTGGCGCGAGAACAGCACGATCGGCTGGCGCGAGACCTTCAGCCCGGCCTTGGCGAAAGCCTGTTCGATCCAGGCCAGGGTCTTGGCCTGGCCTGGCGTGCCGGGAAAGCGGCCTTCCATCGTGTCCGCCGACAGGGCGGCGATGTCGGCGCGCATCCGGGCGACCGAGGCGGTCTGCGCGTGGGCGGGGCTCGCCAGCAGGAGGGCGGCCAGCAGCAGGCGTTTCATGTCAGGCCCTTGGTCGCGGCGAGGCATCGGGCGATGTCCTCTGCGGTGTTGAACAGGGCAGGGGCGATCCGCACCCGGCCGCCGCGGACGGTGACGTCGATGCGGGCGGCGGCGAAGGCGGCCTTCACGGCGTCCATGGCCCGCGGCGTCTCGAAGGCGACGATCGGCGAACGGTTGCCCATCGGCGTCGCCAGCCTGTGGCCCTGGGCGGCGAGACCCTTCTGCAGTTCGAGGGCCAGTCCGACGGTGTGGGCCTCGATGTTCGGCACGCCGACCGCCTCAAGATAGGAGAGCCCCGCCGACAGGGCGTGGGCCTCGCCAAAGGCGCGGCTGGAATAGTCGAAGCGGCGGGCGGTCGGGTCGATCTCAAAGTCGCCGTCGGGCAGTTCGCGTTCGGTGTGGAACTCGCCGTAGCGGTCCAGGGCCAGGCGCTGGGCAAGTTCGCGGCGGACATAGAAGGGCGCGACGCCCCAGCCGGCCAGCAGCCACTTGTATCCGCCGGCGCACAGGAAATCGACGTTGGCCGCCTTCACGTCGACGGCCAGGGTCCCGACCGCCTGGATGGCGTCGGCATAGACCAGGGCGCCTCGCGAATGGGCCAGGTCGCACAGCGGCCGCATGTCGTGGCGGAAGCCGTTGCGGTGGGAGACCCAGGCCACCGACACCAGCCGGGTGCGGTCGTCGATCAGCGGCTCGAAGTCCCTGGCCTCGACCGCGCCGCCGCGGTTTCGGACGATCCGCAGCTGTATGCCGCGGGTCTTCTCCAGGCGGCGATAGAGGACGAACTCGGTGTCGTAGTGCAGGTCGTCGATGACGACATTGTCGCCGGGCTTCAGGTCCAGGCCGTTGGCGACGACGTTCTCGCCCTCGGCGGTGGAGAACAGCAGGCCCACCTCGTCGGCCGAGGCCCCGATCAGCCGTGCGAACTGGCCGCGGACCTTCTCGCAGCCGCGCATCAGCTCGCCGACCTCCATGGGCCGCGTGGCCTTGGCTTCCGCGAACGCGGCGGTCGCGGCGGCGACTTGGCGCGGGATCGGGGTGATGTAGGCCGAATTCAGGAACGTGCGGCCATTGCCGACGATCGGGAAGTCGGCGCGGACATCGAACGGCGAAGCCGCGGCCGCCTGGGCGGTTGGGCCGGCGGCCAGCATGCCGGCCAGCAGGGCGCGGCGGTGAGGGTGGGGCGCTCTCATTTCAGTTCGTCGGGCCGGCGCACGAAGGTCAGGCCGACGGCGGCGAGGCCGGCCAGCGCTGCGCAGGGCGTCGCCGCCAGCAGCACGGCGGCCGGCGCCAGGCCGATGGCCAGGAGCTTGCCCGCCGCCAGCGGCCCGGCGATGCCGCCCAACCGTCCGAACGACACCGCCGAGCCGACGCCGGTGGCCCGCACCAGGGTCGGGTAGTAGCCGGGCGCCAGGGTGTAGAGCACCAACTGGCCGCCGATGGCGAAGAAGCCGACCACGATCCCGACCATGGCCACGGGCCAGAAGCCCTGCGTCACGCCCAGGCCCCACAGGCCGGCGACGATGGCCAAGTAGGTCACGACCAGCACCCCGCGCAGCCGCCCCTGGTCAGTGATCATCGCCAGAACGATGCAGCCGGCCACCGCCCCGGCGTTCTCAATCGCCGAGATCATGCCCGCCTGCTGCGGGCTGAAGCCCTTGGCCACCATCAGGGTCGGTAGCCAATTGTTCAGCAGATAGACCACCACCTGGGTGAAGCCGTAGGCGATCCACATCAAGAGGGTGATGCTGGCGCGCCCCTCGCCGAACAGGGCGAAGGCGGCGGACGGCGGCTTGGCGTCGGAGGCTTGCTTGGCGCGCTGGAAGGTCTCGGATTCCGGCAGGAAGAAGATCAGCACCGGCAGCATGATCAGCGGCGCGATCCCGCCGATATAGAAGATGGTTGTCCAGTCCAGCTGGCCGGCCTGGCTGGCGACGAACAGACCCAGCAGCGAGCCGCCCGTGGGCTGGCCGGCGAACATCAACCCTACGCCCGTGGCGCGGCGCTCGGGCCGGGCGGCTTCGGCGGCGATCGAGATCAGGTTCGGGAAGGCCGCGCCGATGCCCAGACCCGCCAGGAAGCGGACGGCGACGAACTGGGTCAGGTCGGTCGCGTGGGCGGTCAGGATCGAGAACAGGCCCAGGATCACGAAGGCGCCGATCATCACCTTCTTGCGGCCGATGCGGTCGCCCAGCCGTCCGCCGGCCGCGGCCCCGACCATCAGGCCGACGATGGCGGCGGTCAGCACGTACGAGACCTGGCCTGGATTGAACTGGAAGGCCTTGGCCACCGACGGCGCGGCCAGGCCCATCGAGACGATGTCGGCCCCCTCCACCAGCGCGGCCAGGAAGCAGATGAAGATCGTGGTCGCGCCGCTCTTGCGGGCGGCGGTGTCGGTGGCGGTCATGACGTTTCCCCCTTCGTCGTGATCAGTCTTGCGGCCTAACGGCGGCTTTCGCAAAGGCTCGCATGTCGGCGGCGAACTGGGCGCGGGCTGGCGCGTCGCGATAGATGGCGTGGCCGGCCAGGTAGCAGTGCATGCTGACCGCCTCGCGATAGGGCGAAGCCATGCGCTTGCCGCGCTCGGCGTCCATCGAACAGCCGCCCAGCGGATCATAGGCGCCGTGGGCGACCATCACCTTCAGGCGCGGCGACAGGTCCATGGCCTGGGCCGCGCCGGGCAGGCGCGGGCCGTAGCTGCCCATGCCGATGCGGCCGGACTTGGCGAACTCGGCGCTGGCGGCCGCGACCTGCTCGCGGGTCGCGCCATAGACGGTGGTGTGCAGCCAGGCCTGGTTGACGGTCGGGGGATAGGTCCCGGTGGGGGCGAAGCCGTCGGTCAGCGGCTCGACACCCAGATAGGGCAGGTCCGACGGATAGCCCAGCTCGCGCCGTGTGTAGCGGATACCCAAGGCCAGAGACGGCGTGCGGTAGGGCATCAGCTTGCGGTAGTCGAGATAGTAGGGTTGGCCGTTTGGCATGATCGAGCCCAGGAACTTGCCTTGGGTCAGGCTCAGGGTCTTGGCGTCGATATGCGCGGGCGTCAGGCCGATGTGGCGGGCGAGATCGGCGATCAGCGCCGTGCGCTCGGCCTCCGTCAGCTGCTCGCGGCGGCGCAGGGCGGGGATGTAGACGTCGCGGGCCCACTGTTCGGCCTGGGCGCGGGCGTCGTCCGGCGTGGCCCCGAACTCGGGCGGCAGGCGCTTGTAGTAGAGCGCGGTGACCGCGTAGTCGCCGACATGCATGGCGTCGGCCAGCAGCTCTTCCTCGGGATAGCGCGGCAGGCCTTGGGTGTTGGAGATCAGGGCGACGCCGCGCACGTGGAAGCCGCGTTTGAGCAGCTCATGCGCCGACGAGCCTGCCCGGCCAGCGCCATAACTCTGGCCGGCGACGATCAGCGGCCGGTCCTCGGCGGCGTGACGCAGCAGGTACGCCCGGATGAACTCGGTGGTGGCCGCCACGTCGCCGACGATGCTGGTGAAGGCCTCCTGGGCCTGGGGATTGACGGCGCGCGAGAAGCCCACGCCCATGGCGTCCATGAAGACGAGGTCGCTGTCGGTCAGCCAGGTGTCGGCGTTATCGACCAGGGCTTGGCCCTCGATCCGCTTGGGGCCGAAGCCCTCGAAGTTCAGCGAGGCGCTGGCCGCGCCGGGGCCGCCGTTCCAGATGAAGGTGATCGGCCGCACCGTCCCCGGCGCGGCGGGCGCGCGATAGGCGACATAGAAGAGGTGGCCCAAGGGCTCGCCGGTGGCGACGTCCTTGATCGGCACGCGGTCGGCCTCGGCCTCATAGGCCAGGGTCTTGCCGCCGATCTTCATCGCGTGGCGGGTCACCGAGGTCGGCGGCTCGACTTGCCGCGCGGCGGCCGGGACGCTGGCCAGTAACACCGCCCCCAGTCCCAGGATCAGGCCTGTCCGTCGCTTCATCGGCTCTCCCCCTCGAGCGCTCGTCATCAGACCTAATACGCGGGCGCCCGGACGATCCGCATCGCTTGGGCGAACGTCGGGTTTCGGCGGGTGGGGCGTACTACTTCACGACAGCGCGGCCATGGCCGGCGCAGCGCCGCGGGGCGGCGAGGGGAGTTGGACATGTCGAAATGGTTCGCGGCGGCCGCAGGCGCGGCGCTTCTGGCGGGGAGCGGGGCGGCGTTCGCGCAGGCGCCGTTGCTGAAGGCGACGATCGCGCCGGGCAAGATCAGCGAGGCGGAGAATAAGGGCGAAGTCCGGGTGACCGTCACCGCCCAGGCCGTCGATATCGCCGCGGGCGAGACCGTCGTCAACCTGGCCACCGCCGTTCCCGGCGCGGGCCGTCCGCAGCCGGTCGAGGATCTGGTCGCGACCGACGCCGCCGGCCCCGTGCCGCTGGTCGCCACCCGGGGCAAGGGCTGGACCTCGACCCGGGCGGTGAAGGGCGACCTGACCGTCAGCTACCGCCTGCCGCTGGCCAATGTGCCGCCGGTCGCCGGTGGGCCGCCGATCAACCTGCGCATCGATGGCGACGGGCTCTCGGCCGAGGGCGTGGCGCTGGTGGCCCAGCCCAACCTCAAGGGCGACTATCTCGTGGCGCTGAAATGGGACCTGTCGGCCATGACCCCCGGCGCGGCCGGCGTCTCCAGCTGGGGCGACGGCGATGTCGAGCTGCCGGCTGGACCGGCCAATCGCCTGGGCCACATCGTGCTGATGGCCGGCACCATCAAGCGCACCGACCATGGCCCGTTCTCGGCCGTGTGGACCGGCCAGCCGCCGTTCGATCCCGTCCCCGCCATGGCCTGGACCGCCAAGCTGCACACCTGGATGAGCGGCTTCTTCCAGGACAAGACCGAGCCGCCCTATCGCGTGTTCATGCGCTACAACCCGATGAACGCTGGCGGCGGGGCGGCCTATCCGCACTCGTTCCTGATCACCTGGGGCAAGGGCGTCAGCGGCGACAGCATCAAGGGCATTCTAGGTCACGAGATGACCCACACCTGGACCGCGTCCGACATCGGCAAGTGGTACAGCGAGGGCAATGCGGTCTTTTACCAAGAGCTTCTGCCCTGGCGCGCCGGGCTGATGACGACGGAAGAGTATCTGGCCGGGATCAACGAGACCGCCAGCCGCTACTACACCAACCTGCTGAACGACACGCCCGAGGACCAGGTCGTGCCGCGCTTCTGGGAGGACACCCGCATCCGCGTGCTGCCCTATGACCGGGGCGCGATGTACTTCACGGTGCTGAACGGCAAGATCAAGCGCGCCACCGGCGGCAAACGCTCAATGGACGACCTGATCCTGGCGATGATCGACCGCGAGCGGACCAGCCAGCCGATCACCGAGGCGATCTGGCTGGACATGTTGCGCAAGGAGATCGGCGAGGCCGGTCCGCAGATCCACCAGGCGATGATGGCCGGCAAGCTGATCCTGCCGGAGTCCGGCGACTTCGGCCCCTGTTTCCAGCGGACGACCAAGAAGATCCGCCGCTTCGACCTGGGCTTTGATCCCAGCTCGATCGTCTCGCCCGACAAGATCATCAAGGGCCTGAAGCCGGGCGGCGAGGCGGCCAAGGCGGGCCTGCGCGACGGCGACAAGATCGCCTACGGCGTGGCCATGGACCAGGTGCAGGGCGATGTGACCCGCACTCTGACCTACCAGGTCACCCGCGACGGCAAGACCTTCCCGCTGACCTATCTGCCGCGCGGCGAGACGGTCGACGCCTATCAGTGGGAGCGCGTCGCCAGCGTTCCCGAAACCGCCTGCAAGAGCTGGTGAGCGCCATGATCAAGACCCGTCTTTTCGCCGCCCTGCTGGCGACCTCGCTGCTGTCGGCGCCCGCACTGGCTCAGGACGCGCCGAAGCTGCCGCGTCCCTCAAACGATCCGCAGGAATTCCTCAAGGCCCCGCCCAAGCCGGCGTCGGTCAAGGGGCCCTTCACCCTGATCGCCCTGGGCGAGCAGCTCTATTCGCACCCGGTCGCCGACCGGCCCGATCCGGAGATGCAGAAGGTCTTCGCCCTGACCCGCAGCGGCGACGTCACCATCGCCAACCGCGAGGGCATGTTCTTCGATCTGGAGACCTTCAAGGGCCACGGCTACGGCAGCGGCATGCTGTGGGGCGAGGCCGCGCTGGCCAAGGACACCAAGGCGCTCGGCATCGACATGCTGACCATGGCCAACAACCACTCCACCGACTGGGGCTGGGAAGGTCTGCTGGAAAGCCAGCGGCTGCTGGACGAGGCCGGCGTGGTCCATGCCGGCGGCGGCAAGACCCTGAGCGAGGCGCGCCAGGCGGCGTTCTTCGACACGCCCAAGGGCCGGGTCGGACTGGTCGGTACGGCGTCCAGCTTCCGCGCCAACGCCGGAGCCAACGACCGCTTCATGGACGTGCCGGCCCGGCCGGGCATCAGCACCCTGCGCCTGCGCAAGATCAACCTGGTCGACGCCGGCCAGATGGAGAAGATCCGGTCGCTGGCCGCGTCGCTGGTCTCGCCCAAGGTCGAGGCGCCCAAGCCGGACGCGACCGAGGTGACGATCGGCGAAGAGATCTACCGCCTGGCCGACAAGCCGGGCCTGGCCTACGAAATGGACCTCTACGACCATGCGGGCCTCTTGAAGGCCGTGCGCGAAGGCAAGGACAAGTCCGACCTCCTGGCCTTCACCATCCATGCGCACGAGAGCCCGACCGGCTTCGACGACGACGATCCGTTCCCGCCGGACTTCCTGATCCGACTCGCCCACGACACCATCGACGCGGGCAGCGACGCCTTCCTCGGCCACGGCCAGCACGGCATGCGCGGCATCGAGATCTACAAGGGCAAGCCGGTGTTCTACGGCCTGGGCGCCTTCTTCATCCGGGGCGAGATCAAGGCCCTGCAGGAGACGGCCCTGCGCGTGTTCCCGGATGCCACGGGCCGCGCACCGCCCCCGCCGCCGGCCGAGCGCTCGGTGCGGCCCGGCGGCAATCCCAAGAGCTGGTACGACGGCGTGGTCGCCACGGTCGATTACGACGCCAAGGGCAAGGCCACGCTGGTGAAGCTGTACCCGCTGGACCTGGGCAACACCTACGAGCCCATGCGCCGGGGCATGCCGTACTTCGCCGACCCCGCCAACGCTCAGCGCATCCTGGCCGACCTGCAAAAGGCCTCCGCGCCCTTCGGCACCAAGATCGAGCTCCAGGGCTCGGTCGGTGTCATCCGCATTCCGTGAGGCCAGCCATGAGGCGTCTTCTTCTCGGCTCCCTCGCGAGCTTCGCCTTCGCCGCGCCCGTTGTGGCCGAGCCGCTGTTCCAGATGCAGGTCAAGCCGTCGCAGCTGGACCCGGCCAAGGGCACGGCCATGCTGGACGTCGTCACCACCGTCGAGGGCGTCAAGGTCGCCGCCGGCCAGACCCTGCTCAGCCACCTGAACGGCGCCCCGAACATCAAGAGCCAGTTCGTGGTCGAGGACCTGAGCGCCAGCGACGACAAGGGGCCCGTGCCGCTGGTCGCCGGCAATCCGATGGGCCCGCGCACCTGGACGTCCAGCCGCGATGTCGAGGGCAAGCTGGTGATCCGCTATCGCCGGCCGATCGACAACAGCGTGGGCGGCGGGCTCTCGACCATCCCGCACGTCGATGGGCCAGGCATGTTCGGTATCGCCAACATGCTGTTCGTGCTGCCGCCGCAGACGGCCAAGCGCTACCACTTCACCTTGGACTGGGACCTTTCGGCGATGCCGGAAGGCTCCAGCGCGGTCACCGCCCTGGGCGAGGGCAAGGTCGACATCGCCTCGATGCCGCTGACCCGCCTGACCTACGCCATGATGATGGTCGGCAAGATCAAGCGCGAGCCCGACCCGCCCAAGGGCGCCTTCAGCGGCGTCTGGACCGGCGATCCGACCTTCGACGTCAAGGCGACCATGCAGTGGGCCAGCAGGCTGCACGGCTATATGAGCAAGTTCTTCGCCGACCCGAAGCCGCTGCCCTACCACGTGTTCATGCGCGAGAACGCCAGCGGCAACGGCGTGGCCGCGCCGATGGCCTTCGTGGTCGGCTACAACGCCCGCACCACCCCGCAGAGCGTGCAGTACCTGTTGGGCCACGAGATGACCCACACCTGGACCGCCGCCGACATCGGCAAGTGGTACAGCGAGGGCAACGCCGTCTACTATCAGACCCAGCTGCCCTGGCGCGCCGGCCTGATGCCGATCGAGAAGCGCCTGGCCGACATCAACCTGACGGCGGCGCGCTACTATACCAACGACGTCAGGGCCGCGCCGGACGCCGAGGTGCTGCCGAAGTTCTGGTCGGACATGCGCTACAACGTGCTGTCCTACGACCGGGGCGCCATCTACTTCGCAGTGCTGAACGGCAAGGTCCGCCGCGCCTCGGGCGGCAAGCGCTCCATCGACGACCTGATCCGCGCCATGGTCCAGCTGGATCGCGAGGAGAAGACGATCACCGAGCAGACCTGGATCGACATGCTCCAGAAGGAGCTCGGCGATGAGGGGCTGGCGATCCACAGCGGCATGATGACCGAGGGGCTGCGGCTGGTTCCCGAGTCCGACGACTACGGCCCGTGCTTCCGCCGGGTGTCGGCCAAGATCCCGCGCTACGACCTGGGCTTTGGCCCCGACGAGGTCGGCCGCCGCACGGTGGTCGAGAACCTGCGCCCCGACAGCAACGCCGCCAAGGCCGGGCTGAAGGACGGCGATAAGATCACCTACCCCTTCAGCACCGACGGCATCCTGCGTGACCCGAACATGATGGTGACCATGCAGGTGACGCGCGGCGACCAGACCTTCGAGGTCAGCTACCTGCCGCGCGGCGAGCTGCGCGACGCCTATCAATGGGAGCGCACCGACGTTCCCGAAAGCGCCTGCAAGTGAGCCAGGGGGACATCAAGATCATGAGCAAGCTTTCCCGCCGTTTCGCCCTGGGCCTGCTGGCCTCGGCGGCTGTCTGCGGTCCGGCCCTGGCCCAGGCACCGCTGTCGAAGGATCCCGAGGAATTCCTCAAGGCGCCGGCCAAGCCCGCCTCGATCAAGGGGCCGTTCAGCCTGGTGGCCATCGGCGACCTCTTGAACTCGCGGCCGACCGCCGACATCCAGGACGCGCCGTTCCAGAAGGCGCTGTCGATCGTGCGCGGCGGCGACGTCGCCATCGGCAACCGCGAAGGCGTGATCCTGGACCTGCCGACCTTCACGGGTCAGCCCTATGGCCATGGCCAGATGTACGGCGAGGCCTCGCTGGCCGGCGACATGAAGGCCATGGGCGTCGACATGGTCTCGATGCCCAACAACCACTCCACCGACTGGGGCTGGGAGGGCGTGATCGAGGCCGGCCGGCTGCTGGACGGCGTCGGCATCGTTCATTCGGGCGCGGGTCGAACCTTGGCCGAGGCGCGCAAGGCCGGGATCCTGACCACGCCCAAGGGCAAGGTCGCGCTGGTCTCGGCCGCCTCGACCTTCAAGGTCAACGCCGCCGCCAATGATGCGGGGGAGGAGGGCGTGCCGCCGCGGCCGGGCATCAGCACCCTGCGCCTGCGCAAGGTGAACCTGGTCAATGCCGAGCAGATGGCCACGGTCCGGGCCCTGGCGACCGAGCGCGCCTCGCCGTTGGCCAGGGCTCCGGCCGCCAATGCGCGCGACGTCAGCTTCGGCGGCGAGATCTATCGCCTCTCCGACAAGCCGGTGTCGGGCGTCCGCATCACCTACGAGATGGAGCTGCACGACCACGCGGCCATGCTGAAGGCGGTGCGCGAGGCCAAGCAGGAAGCCGACCTCGTCGTCTACACCATCCACGCCCCCGAGGGCCCGACCGGGCTGGACGACGACACGCCCGAGGCGCCGGACT
>CAZRPD010000032.1:0-36042 GCA_964601775.1 uncultured Caulobacter sp.
CCAAGGCCTGGACCGCCTCAACCGTCTCCCGCGCCTCGTCGAGGTCGGCGCGGACATGGACGGCGATGTCGTAGCCGGCGCGCGCGGCCTCCAGGGCCAGGGCCTGGCCGATCCGACGCCCCGCGCCGGTGACCAGGGCCGCGCCGCGCGCCGGGCTGGTCATTAGTCGATGCGGCCGAACTCGACGAGGTTCAGGGTCAGGATGACGCCCAGGAAAATGATGATGACACCGATGGCCAGCATGGCGCGGCTCCGAAGAGAGAGAACAGGTGCTGCGGCTTTAGCGTCCGTGGCCGCTGACCGCAAGCGCGGGCCGCGCTAGAACGGGTCCATGCTCTGGCGCCGCCGCATCGAACCGTTCACGAGGCCTCTGGTCTACGCCTTCTTTAGGATGACCCGCGGCCTGACCCTGGGCGTAAGGGCGGTGGTCACCAATGACGCGGGCCATGTCCTGTTGATCCAGCACACCTACATCAAGGGCTGGTACCTGCCCGGCGGCGGGGTCGAGCGCGGCGAGACGGCCGAGACCGCCGTGATCCGCGAACTGGCCGAGGAGGCCGGGGTCCGCGCGCTGTCCCGCCCACGTCTGGTTTCCGCGCACAGCAACGAGCTCCTCCACCCTGGCGACCACGTGCTGGTCTACCGCATCGCGGCCTGGGAGCCGTGTCCCTCGGACGCGGCCGGCGAGATCCACGCGGTCGGCTGGTTCGATCCCGCCGACCTGCCGGAAGAGACCACCCCTGCCACCCGCCGCCGCATCGCCGAGGCGCTGGGCGGGGCCGAACCCGATGCGATGTGGTGAGTTTGTTGGGATCGGCCCTATGGGAAGGCTTCCCACCTGAACGCCGATCATTAAAATGGTCGTTTGAAGCGGCCCGCCGTCCGAGCAGGGCTACACATCCATCCAAGGGCAGGAGCAGGTCATGCGCGAGTACACCAAGTTCTACATCGACGGCGCCTGGGTCGACCCGGTCGCCTCCAAGACTTTGGACGTCATCAACCCGGCCACCGAAGCCGTCGCCGGCGTGATCTCGCTGGGCTCGGAGGCCGATGTCGACAAGGCCGTCCGCGCCGCTCGCAAGGCGTTCGCGACCTTCAGCCTGACCAGCCGCGAAGAGCGCATCGACATCCTCGAGCGCATCATCGCCGAGTACCAGAAGCGCTTCGAGGACATGGCGAAAGCCATCACCGAGGAGATGGGCGCCCCCGCCTGGCTGGCCCAGCGCGCCCAGGCGGCGATGGGCATTGGCCACGTCCAGACCGCGGTCGAGGTGCTGAAGGGCTACAAGTTCGAGGAAGACCGCGGCACGACCCGCATCGTCAAGGAGCCGATCGGCGTCTGCGGCTTCATCACGCCGTGGAATTGGCCGGTCAACCAGATCGCCTGCAAGGTCGGTCCGGCCATCGCCACCGGCTGCACCATGGTGCTGAAGCCTTCGGAAGTCGCGCCGTTCTCGGGCTATATCTGGACCGAGATCCTGCATGCCGCCGGCGTCCCGGCCGGGGTCTATAACCTGGTCAACGGTGACGGCCCCACGGTCGGCGCGGCCCTGTCCAGCCACCCGGAAGTCGACATGGTCTCGTTCACCGGCTCGACCCGCGCCGGCATCGAGGTGGCCAAGAACGCCGCCCCGACCGTCAAGCGCGTGCACCAGGAGCTGGGCGGCAAGAGCCCCAACATCATCCTCGACGACGCCGACTTCCAGCGCGCCGTCGGCGGCGGCGTGGCCTCGGTGATGATGAACTCGGGCCAGTCGTGCAACGCCCCGACCCGCATGCTGGTCCCCGGCCAGCGCATGGACGAGGTGATCGCCATCGCCAAGGCCGCCGCCGAGAGCCACACGGTCGGCGACCCGAACGGCAACCACAAGATGGGTCCGGTGGTCTCCGAGACGCAGTGGAACAAGATCCAGGGCCTGATCCAGGCCGGCATCGACGAGGGCGCCACCCTGGTCACCGGCGGCGTCGGCCGTCCGGAGGGTCTGGACAAGGGCTACTACGTCAAGCCGACCATCTTCGCCAACGTCACCAACGAGATGACCATCGCCAAGGAAGAGATCTTCGGCCCGGTGGTCTCGATCCTCGGCTACGACACGGTGGACGAGGCCGTCACCGTCGGCAACGACACCGAGTACGGTCTGGCCGCCTACATCTCGGGCGGCGACCAGGACAATGTCCGCAAGGTCGCCAGCCGCCTGCGCGCCGGCCAGGTCAACCTCAACGGCGCCAGCACCGACCTGATGGCCCCGTTCGGCGGCTACAAGATGAGCGGCAACGGCCGCGAATGGGGCGACCACGCGTTCGGGGAATTCCTCGAGACGAAGGCGATCCTCGGCTATGCGCCGAAGGCGGCGGCGGAGTAGTCAGTCTACACTGAGTTTGTGGAAGGGCGGCGCTGTGAGGCTCCGCCTTTTTTACAGCTCTCGAACGCCCCCCAAACCTTCCGTCATTCCCGCCCTTGTGGCGGGAATGACGGAAGATGTTTGTTCGTATATTGTTCTCTTCCTGAAAAGGAGCCGGTTCCACGGCAGTTCTAGTGGGACATCCACCCATGAGGGGGATGTCCCTACAGCGTCTAGCTCAGAGCCCCTCGGGCGGCGGCGGGACCGGCGAGGCCAGGGTGACGTCCTGGTCGGCGTAGGCGGTCATGATCGTGCCCTTCTTGATCGACACGTCCTTGCCCTTGATGAAGGGCGCGGCCGGCCAGAACAGGATCACGGTCGCCACCGTGGCGCCGACGCGGGTGTCGCCCTTGGCGCCCTTGTTGGCGCGCAGCTTCACGCGGTCGTCGCCGACCTTCAGATAGAGCAGCCGCACGTTCAGCTTGCCGTTCTTGCCCAGCATGCCGTTGTCACGGGCCTCCGTGACCTCGCCGACGCCGCGATAGCCCGCGCGCAGCACGGTCCCGTCGGTCAGCTTGACGTCGTCGTCCAGGCTGATCGTGAAGCGGTCGCCTTCATGGGCGGTGGAGCTGGAGATGGCGTCCTCCAGGCGGACCTGGAATTCGGTGCCCTCGGACACGATAGGACCGGCGATGGCGGCATGGGCCATAAGGGCCGTGGCGAAGCCCAGGGCCATGGCGATTTTCAGTTTCAAAGACGTAACCCCCCATAATTGAGGCATGACGCTAAGGCCAAGCTTGGGGAGCGTCCAGATGAGGTCTATGCGGTTGCGGGTATGGGGTTGCGATGCAGCTTTTGGGCGATCGTTCGAAAGGGTTTATCCGGCAAGCGGCGTAACCCCTCACTCTCCCACCGTTGCGCGGCGGACCGCGCCTCTCCCTCTCGGAGAGGGCGTCTAGCGCGCCTCGCGGGCTCACCGGATAACGGATTACGCGGAGCGTTTGGATGGCGTCGAAACGGTACTTCTAACCCTACACTCCGGGCGCGGCCCGGACGCTCCGTGTCCCTTTCCAGACTTCAGCGGTCCGCTGCGTGAAGCCAATCCGCCGTATCCGTGCTAGGGCTGCTTTCATGACCACCGAGACTCCTCCCTCCGAAACCTCGATGCAGAAGGCCCTGCGCCTGAAGCAGGCCGCGCTCGACGCCCGGCCCCAGGCGCCGCGTGGCGGCAAGTTCCAGCGGTTGCAGGCGACCCGCGTCGCCAAGGGCGATTCGCGTCCCTGGGGGAGCCGCTAGATGGCCGGTCTGAAGGACAAGCGCGGCTTCATCGACAAGGATCGCCTGGACCTCTCCGAGCGTCAGGCCGTCGAGTACTGGATGAAGCGCTGGGGTGTCACCCGCGACCAGATCACTGCCGCTCATCGCAAGGTCGGCCGGATGACCAAGGATATCGCCGCCGAGCTGGGCAAGAAGCGCTGAGGGACGAGTCCTAGCGCAGATTGATCGGCGCGGAGCTTTCCGAGGCTTCCGGGGGCGCGCTCGACAGCAGGTGGTTGCGGCCCTGGGGCGTGATCTCCCAGCCCGCGCGGCCGCGGCGCGCCAAGCCCAGGGCCGTCAGCGCCTGGCCGGCGGCGATGTTGATGAAGCCCGAAACCCCGTCGGGCTGACGTTCGGCCAGGCTTTGCAGCGCGTGCTGCTGGTCGGCGGGCAGGGCGTCGAGCGGAGCCTTTGTCATGTCGCGAGGCTAGCACATCCAATCGCGATTGGCGCGGATTGTCGGGATCTTTGAAAGTTGTTCTGAGATCCCTGAGAAATTGACGCTCGTTTTCAACGCCCGCCCGGTCGCCATAATATTTTCTCGACCCAAGAAAAACGTCGCCGAAAATTCATGGCCGAATAGATAAGCGGCGCTCTGGATTTTGTGTTAATCCTTACGCATGCGAGAAATTACCAACCGAACCGTCCTCAACGTCCTGCGTCATGACGGTGGGTGGAGCGTCGAGCAGGACGGCGATTATTTCGGCCAGTCCGCCGACAAGGAAGTCACCAAGGCCGCCGCCCACCGTCGGGCGACCAGCCTGAATGCGGCGGGCCAGGCCTGCCAGGTGCGCGTCAGCGGTGAAACCGGCTTCTGGGCGCGGTCATGAGCAGCAAGGACGGCAAGCCGCTGAAGCCGCCCGTGTCGCCTGCCGTCGTGTTCGGCGCGCAGATCGACACCGCCCTGGCCGGCGGCGCCTCGGCCAAGGCCATGATCCTGCGGCTGACCCTCAATGACGGCCGCCGCCTGCGGCGCGACGACAAGGTGCCGCTGGAGCAGATCAGCTATCAGGGCGGCGAGATGCATTTCCGCGGCGTCCGGGTCGTCGAAGGCGGCGTGGGCGTCAGCGTCCTGGACCAGACGCCGGCCTAAGCCTCCCCGAACGGCAACCTTGCCGGGCGTCTGGTTTCCGCTACCGTCACTCCCAACAAGATAAGATCTGAGGGAGTGAGACCATGACGCCGCCGGATGGCGCGTCGCCCTCGCGCGACGCTTTGCCTGCCGCCCCCAATACCGCGGGCGTTCCGTTCAAGCCGCTGCCGATGAAGGGGCCGGACGTCAGCGTCGATCGGCGCGGCGACGGGACCATCGTCATCACCTCCAACCATGCTCCAGGCGAGGGGCCGCGCTCGATCGCCCACCTGCTGGCGCAGAAGGCCGGCGAGCATGGCGAGCGGCCCTATCTCAAGCAGCGCGAGCCGGGCCATGGCCCCTGGCGCGCGGTCAGCTATGGCGAGGCGCTGCGGGCGGTCGAGGGCGTGGCGCAATGGCTGCTGGACCGCGGCCTGGGCGCGAACGACAGCGTGATGATCCTGTCGGGCAACTCCATCGAGCACGCCCTGATGACGCTGGGCGCCTATACCGCCGGCGTCCCGGCCGCGCCGATCAGCCCGGCCTACAGCCTGATCTCGACCGACCACGCCAAGCTGAAACACTGTTTCGAGCGGGTGGCGCCGCGCGTCGTCTTCGCCCAGAGCGGGGCGTTGTTTGACAAGGCCCTGGCGACGCTCAAGGCCCTCGACCCGACCCTGGCGGTGATCACCGTCGACGGGACTGGGCCAAATGGGGAAGAGAGCGGCGCGATCGCGTTCGCCGACATTGCCAAAACTGCGCCGACCGCGGCCGTGGCGGCCTCGCGTGAGCGGCTCGGTCCATCGACCGTAGCCAAATACCTCTTCACGTCCGGCTCGACCGGCATGCCCAAGGCCGTGCCCCAGACCCATGGCATGATGGCGGGCGTGATCGCCGGCCAGGACGGTCTGAAGCTGGACGAGCCGGACGACGGCCAGATCCCCCAGGCCCTGGAATGGATGCCCTGGAGCCATATCTCGGCCGGCAATATCAGCTTCAACGGCACGCTGTGGGCGGGCGGCACCTTGCATATCGACGAGGGCAAGCCGCTGCCGGGCTTGTTCGAGACCACGATCAAGAACCTCTACGAGGTCTCGCCGATCGTGTTCGGCTCGGCCCCGATCGCGTTCTCGATGCTGGCCGAGGCGATGGAGAACGATCCGGTCCTGCGCGCCTCGTTCTTCAAGAACCTGCGCTACATGGGCTATGGCGGGGCCACCCTGTCCAACGACGTCTATGAGCGGCTGCAGGCTCTCGCGGTCGCCGAGACCGGCCATCGCATCCCGCTGACGACGATGTATGGCGCGACCGAGACCCAAGGCATCACCGTCACCCACTGGATCACCGAGCGGGTTGGGCTGGTGGGTCTGCCGCTGCCCGGCATCGCCCTGAAGCTGGCGCCCAACGGCTCCAAGTACGAGGTGCGGGTCAAGGGGCCGACGGTCGCCAGCGGCTACCACAAGGATCCGGAGAAGACCGCCGCGGCCTTCGACGAGGAAGGCTTCTACAAGCTGGGCGACGCGGCGCGGTTCGTCGATCCCGACGACCCGGCCAAGGGCCTGGTGTTCGACGGCCGAGTGACCGAGGACTTCAAGCTGGACAGCGGCACCTGGGTCAGCGTCGGCGTGCTGCGGCCCGACCTCGTCGCCGCGTGCAGCCCCTATATCCACGACGCAGTGATCACCGGCCAGGACAAGGGCTTCATCGGCGCCATGCTGTGGCCGTCACCGGCCGGGCTGGCGGCGCTGGTCGCCGACCAGGGGCCGGGTACGCCGCTGGAGAAGCTGGTGGCTATTCTCCGCGAACGGCTCGGCGCCTTCAACGCCGCGGCCGGCGGTTCGTCCCGCCGGGTGGGCCGCTTCACCATCCTGACCGAGCCGCCCTCAATCGACGCCGGCGAGATCACCGACAAGGGCTACGTCAACCAGCGCGCGACCCTGGAGCGGCGGGCGGAACGGGTCGAGGCGCTGCATGCGAAAGCGGCTGGGGACGGCGTGTTCGGCGTCTAACTGTCATCCCGGCCGCAGCGAAGCGGAGAGCCGGGACCGCGGCAAGCTCCGCGCTTCCGGCGGTCCCGGCTCGGCGCGCTGCGCGCTTGGCCGGGATGACAGGCTTTTAAGGTCACCACTTCATCCCGCTGCGCACCAGCACCGCGGTCTTGTCGGACATGTCGAAGGCCATCAGTTCGGGCGGCCTGGCCGGCGGGGCCTTGGCGTCTTCCGGCCAGCCGTCATGATACTCCAGCGCGGCGACCTCGACCTTGCCCCCCTTTTGGCCTGAACCCTCGCCTTCGATGGTGAAGCTCAGCGTCACGCCGTTCGGGTCGGGGGCGTGATAGGTCAGGGTCGACCACTTGCCGGCTTCCGTCTTCAGCGTGATCGGACGGCCGTTCAGGCGCGGCGCGGTCAGTTCGCTGCTGGGGCGCAGGCGGAGGCTGACCAGCTCGGCGCCGGTGGCGGGGATCAGGCGGACCAGCAGGCGGTTCTCGGTGCGATCGACGGTCAGCTGCGGGGCCTGGACCGGCGCGGGACGCGTCTCCGACATCCACACCGGCTTGCCCCAGAACGGATGCAGCGGCTGTTGGACGGGCTTGGAGCCGCCGTCGTCGGGCAGGGCCCTTTTGGTCCAGGCGTCCAGGCGCGGCTGGTCGGCGATGCGCCAAGCCTTGCCGGTCGACAGGTCGGCCAGATGCAGCGCCTGGGTGATCCCCGGCCGTTCGGCGTCGCCGCCCAGGCGGGCGGCGTTGGCGATCAGGGCCAGGCCGACGACGGCCAGGATCCCGGCGGCGCGCCAGGCCCAGCGGGTGGCGGCGAAGTCATGGGCCAGCGGCGACAGGGCCGGGGCGGCTAGCATGGCGAAGGCGGCCATGATCGCGGGCATGGTCAGGCCGAGGCCCGCGAAGGTCCAGGCGCCCCAGGCGCTGAGCTGGGCGGTCGACAGCACGGCC
The DNA here is from genome assembly GCA_964601775.1 of uncultured Caulobacter sp. Lineage (GTDB taxonomy): Bacteria > Pseudomonadota > Alphaproteobacteria > Caulobacterales > Caulobacteraceae > Caulobacter. The sequence goes on from CAZRPD010000032.1 coordinate 7,679, forward strand.
AAGAGGCCGACAGCGAAGGTCAAGGCGAGGGCCACCCGCTTGTCCCGCGTGCCGCCGACGCCGATGACCAGGGCCGCGCCGACGGCGGCGACCAGCAGGGGCCAGGTCAGCATCACCGTTGCGCCGGGCGCCAGGACCTGGGCGGCGACGCTGAGCAGCAGCAGCACGATCATCCCGCCGATCCAGGCCCCCAGTACATAGGTCCGGAAGCCCAGGGCCGCGGCGGCCAGGACCGCGGTGGCGACGCCTAGGGCGAGGCCTACGGGATCGAAGCCGCCGGCCAGGCTGCACGCGCCGCCCAGGGCCAGGGCGATCACGCAGGGAATGACCCGCGCCGCGCCGCGCGCCTGGGCCGTGGCCACGGCCAGGCCCGCGGCGACGGCGGTCAGGCCGGCGCCCCACAGCAACTGGTCGAAGCGGGTCAGCAGGCCGTAATAGCGCTGGACGTCGGTGATCATCAGCATCCGCCCGGCCAGGTGCAGGACGAGCGCGGCGCTGGTCGCGATCAGCAGCAGGCCGGCCATGCCGCGGGCGATCTCCCAGCCGCTGGTCCCGCGTCCGGCCAGGGCGCGCCAGGCGGTAAAGCCGATCAGGCCGGCGGCGATGACCAGAAGCCCCCAGCCGACGACGGGCGGATAGCTGACCAGGAATAGGCCCAGCACGTCGGAATAGATGGCGTTCGGCGTCCTGGCCGGCAGGGCGCGGGCGTCGGCCAGGGCCCGCACGGTCGGCAGGGTCTGGTCGCCCATGTGCTGCAGGCTGCCCTTGTCCAGATGGTCCGGGCGGGCCAGCGGCGTGTGATAGGCCAGCTGGTCGTCGATGAAGGCCAGGTTCAGCCCGGGCAGGCCGCGCTTCACCGCGTGGGTGAAATCGGTGTCGTTGGGCATCTTCTCGTAGACGGTCGAGGCCATCGAGTTGGCCGACGGACCCTTGGCCGCCTTGGCGAAGACGCCGATCAGCGCGCCGTTCTCGGTTCCGGTCTGGAACATGGCCGCGCGGCCGGCGTCGCCCCGGGCCTCCATGTTGATGACCAGGCCCACGCGCTCCAGCGTCGGGTCGCGGTTGAAGAAGGCGTCGGCGCCCAGCAGGCCGGCTTCCTCGGCGTCGGTGAACAGGAAGATCACGTCGCGGACCGGTTGCGGGCCAGCCTTCAGGGCGCGGGCGATCTCCAGCGCGGCGGCCGTTCCGGCGGCGTCGTCGGCCGCGCCGGGCGAGTTATGGACGGAATCATAGTGGCTCATCACCAGGATGGCCGGTAGGTCGCGGTCCTGGCCCGGCAGCACGCCGACCAGGTTCTGCACCGCCGCCACGCCCAAGGCGCGGCCGTCGTTCGAATAGGGCCGGAAGCCTTCGCCGACCCGGACGCTGACCTCCAGGCCCAGTTCGCTCATGCGCGAGAGGAGATGGTCGCGAACCTTGGCGATCTCGGCCGAGCCGGTCGGGTGCGGGGCGCGGGCGATGGCGGTGACGTCGGTCATGGCCCGCATCGCCGAGAACACCGTGGGCGGCGCGTCGACGGCAAGCGGCGCGGGCGGCCTCTGGCTCCAGGCGCCCAGCGCCAGGCCGATCACGAGGCAGATCCAGAATCCGAGGAAGCGGATCGTCTTCATGGGCCGCGGTCTCCCGACTTCGAGCTAGTCCCCCATACCCATGCTGAGGTGATGCGGCCCGATCCGGAAGCCCCGGGTTCGGAGAAAAACGGGGATCAAAGAAAAGGGCGACCCGGTCGCCCGGATCGCCCCTTTCCCTCTTCCGAAAGCCGGCGGGATTCTAGACCCCGCCGGTTCCCCCTCCCGGCTAGAACTCGGCTCCTTAGAACTTGGAGCGCAGGGTGACGCCGTAGGTGCGCGGCGCGCCCAGGAACGCGTTGTAGGTCAGGCTGTCATTGGCCGGGATATAGACGGCCTGGGTGGCGCTGAGGCCCGAGGCGCCTTGTAGCGGACCGTTGAAGCCCACTTGGGTGTACTTCTCGTTCAGCAGGTTCTGGGCCCACAGTTCGACGGCCCACTTGTCGTCTTCCGAGCCCAGGCCGACGCGGCCGTTCACGACCGTGAAGCCCTTCTGGAGCTTGGGCGGGAACAGGTCCGAGCCGGTGTTGTAGCTGGACGAGTACTTGGCCCCCAGGTTGAAGCGCGCCTTCAGGCCCGTGCCGACGGCGGTCTCATAGGTCACCGAGCCCGAGGCCGAGTAGAGCGGAGCCAGCGACACCCGGCTGCCCGGCAGCAGGGCCAGGGCGTTGGTCGGGTCGTTCGGGATCGCTTCGTCGCCATATTCGGTCTTGGCGTAGGTGAAGCCGCTTTGAACCGTCAGGCCACGCACCGGCGTGAACCACAGGAAGTCGGCGTCGATGCCCTTGGAAGTGACTTCCGGAACCGAGCGCACCGCGAACGAGGTGCCCAGGAAGGTGTTCAGCTGGAAGTCGGTGAACTTCTGATAGAAGCCGGTGATGTTGAAGAGCACCGAGCGGTTGAACAGGGTGTTCTTCAGGCCGACTTCATAGCTGTCGACGAACTCGGCCGGGAACGAGGTGTCGAAGATCGGCGTCACGCCGTTGCCGCCGGTGGGCAGGCCGTTCGACGACTGGGTGCGGTCCAGGTTGAAGCCGCCGCCCTTGTAGCCGCGGGCGAACGAGGCGTAGCTCATCACCTCCGGCGAGAAGCGATACGAGGCCTTGATCGTGCCCGACCATTCCTTGTCCGTGCGCGTCTGGTTGGTGCTGCGGTTGTGGAACAGCGGGTTGGCCCAGGGCAGGCACAGGTTGCCGATGACGGTCGGGGTGGCCGCCGCGCCGACGATGCCGGCGATGCGGGCCTGGCCGGCCGGCGACAGGGCCGTGCCGCAGCCGACGCCGCCGTCCGAATTGGTCTGGTAGGTGAAGAGGTCCTTCTTTTCTTCGCCATAGCGCAGGCCGGCCGTGATGCCGAAGGCCTCGGTGACCTGGAAGGTGTTGTTGGTGAAGAACGAGATCGTCGTCGCGCGCTGGCTATAGCGGTCGTAATAGCCCTGGCCGGCGGTGAAGCTGGTGTTGGGGGCGCGACCGTTCAGCGCGGCGATGAAGTTGGCGATACCGGCCGGGTTGGCCGCCGGGCGCGACAGCAGGCGGCCCAGATACTGCTCGTAGTCGCGGCCGTAGAGGAAGTTGGCGCGGGTCTCCAGGCGCTCGTCGGCCAGGAAGGCGCCGACCAGCCAGTCCAGCTTGCCGGTCTTGCCGCCCAGGCGCAGTTCCTGGGTATAGGTCGTGAACTCCGAATAGTTGGAGCCGTCCTTGTTGCGATAGGTGATGTCGGCGGTGGTGAAGTCGGAGTCCTGGCCGTTGTCGGTGCGCCATTTGCGCATCGCCGAGATCGAGGTCAGGGTGCCCCAGTCGAAGTCGATATTGCCTTCCAGCGAGACGCCCTTGTCCTCGACCGACGACGGCGCGCCGCGGTTCGAATAGGCCACGCGGGCGTACGGATCGGCGGTGGTCGCCAGAGCCGGGCCGCCGTTCAGCAGGCTCAGGATGCCCGCGGTGGCGCCGGTGCGGATCTGCACGCCGCCGCAGCAGTTCTCATCGCGCCGGGTGTAGTCGGCGATGATCTTGAAGGTGGCGCGGTCGTCCGGAATGAACAGCAGCTGGCCGCGCACGGTGTAGAAGCCCTGATCGGCGTCCTCGTCGCGGTCGCTGGGGCCCTTGCCGGTAATGACGTCGTTGAAGCCGTTACGCTCGCGGGCGGCGACATAGATGCGGCCGGCCAGCTTCTCGCCGGCGATCGGACCGGTCACCGACAGCGACGCGCCCTTGGCGTCGTAGTTGCCGTAGACCAGCTCGGCGGTCCCGCCGAATTCGAACGACGGCTCGGCGGTGACGATGTTGATGACGCCGGCCGAGGTGTTCTTGCCGAACAGGGTGCCTTGCGGACCCTTCAGCACTTCGATGCGCTCCATCTCGCCCAGGTCGCCGAAGGACACGCCGTTGCGGGGGCGGTAGACGCCGTCGATCACGATGCCGACCGAGCTCTCCAGGCCCGGGTTGTCGCCGACGGTGCCGACGCCACGGATGCGGGCGGTGGTCGAGGCTTCCGACGTGGTCGAGGTCACGGTCAGGCCGGGCGTCAGGATCGTCAGATCCTTGATGTCGCGGACGCCGGTGTCCTGCAGCAGCTTGGCGCCGACGGCGGTCACCACGACCGGCACGTCCTGCAGGTTCTGTTCCCGCTTCTGGGCGGTGACGACGATGCTGTCGATGGTGGGGATATCTTGAGCCTGGGCCTGCGCGGCGCTCGTGGCGCCTAGACCGGCGAGAACAACAGCGGACGCAGTGCCGCAAAGCACCTGGTTGAAGCGCATTTCCTACCTCGGTTTGTTGTAGCCAAGCGCGCTTGCCCGCCCCCGGCCTGTTTTTCGTTGGTTCACTCGAACGACTGTTCGAATGAATAGCCAAGGGTTAGGCGCCGGCCACGGTCTCGGCAAGCTAAAATCCCTGTGATCTAAAGGTGATTGCGCAGGCTGTTGCCCGGAAGCGACAGCGTTCGGCGAGCGTCATGGATATTCGAATACGGATTTTCGAAGAGGGCTTGCGGGCGCCGCGTGTGGACCTCATCTGGCGACGATGCCGTTCTCGTCCGCCTATCGCCCCGATCCGCGCTTCCAGGCCCTGGGAGGCGACTTTTCCGATCCGGTCGCGCCGGCCGACTTCCCCGAGACGATCCTGCGGTTCCGCAACGACCGCGCGGCGGCGACGGTTGGGCTGGAGACGCTGGACGACGCCGAATGGATCCGGCGGTTCGGTCGGTTTGATCCGCTTGCAGACAATCAGGCCCAGCCGCTGGCCATGCGCTATCACGGCCACCAGTTCCGCACCTACAATCCGGACCTGGGCGACGGGCGCGGCTTTCTGTTCGCCCAGCTGCGCGAGGCCGGGACGGCCCTCAATAAGAATGGCCGCCTTCTGGACCTGGCGACCAAGGGTTCGGGGCAGACGCCGTGGTCGCGCTCGGGCGATGGCCGCCTGACTCTGAAGGGCGGCGTGCGCGAGATCCTCGCCGCCAGCCAGCTGGAAGCTCTGGGCGTGCCCACGTCGCGGGCCTTCTCGCTGATCGAGACCGGCGAAGCCCTGACCCGCGGCGACGAGCCCAGCCCCACGCGTTCGGCGGTGCTGACCCGCCTGTCGCACAGTCACATCCGCTTCGGCACGTTCCAGCGCCTGGCCTATTTCGACCAACGCGACCTGATCACGGTGCTGATCGATCACGTGGTCGAGACCTACTACCCGCACCTGGCCGACGTCGCCGACCGGCCGGCCGCGCTGCTGGAGGCGGTGATCGCCGCCACCGCGCGGCTGCTGGCCCGCTGGATGGCGGCCGGCTTCGTGCACGGGGTGCTCAATACCGACAACATGGTCGTGACCGGCGAGAGCTTCGACTATGGCCCCTGGCGGTTCCTGCCGCGCAACGATCCCAACTTCGTGGCCGCCTATTTCGACCATTCGGGGCTCTACAGCTTCGGCCGTCAGCCGGAGGCGGTGTTCTGGAACCTGCAGCAGCTGGCCGCCTGCCTGACCCTGGTCGGGGATCAGGCCGGGCTGCTGGCGGCGCTGAACGGCTTTTCCGACGCCTATCGGCTGGCCCTGCGTGACGCGATGCTGGATCGGCTGGGCGTGCGCAGCCGTAATCCCGACCACGACGTCGCCCTGGTCAACGCCGCCTTCCGCGCCCTGGCCGAGGGCGGCGAGGCCCTGCGCTGGGAGCCGTTCTTCTTCGACTGGTTCGGCGGCGAGGCGTCCGAGGGCCGCGCCCTGGCGGGGCCGCGTGCGGAGCTCTACGACACCGAGGCGTTCCGCGCTTTCCGCAGCCTGCTGGGCGACTATGCGCCGGAGCGTCCCGAGCGTCTGACCGACCCCGTGTTCCAGCGTTCGGAGCCGGAGGAGCTGCTGATCGAGGAAGTCGAATCGCTGTGGGCGCCGATCGCGGCGGAGGACGACTGGGCGCCGCTACGCGCCAAGCTGGACCGGATCGAGAGCGCTCGCAAAGCCTATGGGCTGGATCAGCCGAGCAACAAAAAAGCCGCGTCCTGAATTTTTTTGTTCGCGCCCGGAACAACCGTCAAGGTTCCGTCTTACAGTTGCGGCACAGTGCCAGCGATCAACACCGCGCGGAGCCGACCCATGCGTATCTTCCAACCGATCATGCTGGTTTGCGCCGTGGCGATGTCGTTCATCGGCGCGCTGGGCCTGCCGGGCTGCGCCCGCGCCATCGGCGAGTGCCTGCGCGACAACCGCGAGCCGGCCTAAAACGCTTTAGGCGGACAGCGCTTCATCCAGAGGCGCGCCCGCCGGTTCGGCCATGATCTCCCGCCGTGCGCGGATGGGGAAGACGGCCAGGAACCGTTCCAGGAAAAGCCACGTGTCGCGGTCGTGATCCAGGTGATGGGTCAGCAGGCCGATCGGCTCGTTCCACTGGCCGGACTCGCGACGTTGGGCCAGCAGTCGCCGCATCCGCGACAGGAACTTCCACGCGCCGCGGAACCGCGCGCCGTCCTTCCAGCGCAACACGTCCAGATGGGTGTCCAGCCGCGCCACGCCGTCGGTGGTTCCGCTGGCCTGGTCGAAGCCCGACACCGCGTGGAGGGATGAGTCGGGCAGGGCCGCCAGCAACTGCGGCGCCAGGTTGTTCCACGGCGGCACGAACAGGGTCGGGGCGGCGCCGGCGCGGTGGAAGGTCATCACCGCCGTGCGCAGCTGGCCACGGACCCACTCGATATCGTCGCGGTCCGTCACCTCGCCGAAACCGCGGCCTTCGGGCTGACGATTGATGTGGCGAAAGCCGTGGACGGCGATCTCGACGCCGGGCTCGGCCTCGAGCCGGCGCACCAGGGCGGGCAGGCTGGGCCCCGCGATGGAAGCCAGGGTCAGCGGCGCGTCGTGGCGATGCGACAGGGCCAGCAGCTGCTCCAGCGCGCCGGTCGGCGAGCGCGCGTCGTCGTCGCGCCACCAGATCACGGGCGCATGGCCGGCCTTGGCCCAGAGCGCCAGCTCCGAGCCCAGCACCAGGCGGAAGACGAGGGGCAGGCGGGCCATCTGGAGTCTACTGCGCGGCGGCCTCGGCGCGGCGCAGCGGCAGAGCGGCCGGCGCGGCGGCCGGCTGAGCCGGCCTGGTCTCGCGGGCGCGGTTGCGGATGGTCTCGCGGGCCCGCAGGTTCGACAGGATCGGATACAGCGCGGCCATCAGCGAAATGAGAAAGCCCAGATCGCCTTCCTTGTAACCCTTGCGCGAGACGTAGCACTTGAAGAAGCGGCGCACGCCGCGGAAGGCGTCGTCGGCCAGGCCCTTGATCTTGCCGCTGTCGGCCAGATCCTGGCCCTTCAGCGCGGTGTAGCGGGAAAGACGCGCGAACATGTCGGCGATGTCCTCGTCGACCATGTGGTTCAAGGGCTGGGTCAGCTTGCCGCCGAAGGTCCCGTCCAGCTTGGCGCCGGGGTGGACGCGCTCGTTCTTCCACGACTTCACGCCGCGGCGGAACAGACGAGCGGCCGACGAGGTGCCGAACGAACCGCCCCAGCCGTGGCGCACCAACTGGTCGCCGACATAGTTGTCGACCGGGATCTGGTACCAGTCGGCGGGGTTCGCGCCTTCGATCACGGCGCGGATCTCTTCGCCGAACGCCGGGGTGACGCCCTCGTCGGCGTCCAGCTCCAGGATCCAGTCGCCGGTGCAGCGGGCGATGCCGGCGTGCTTGCGCGGACCCTCGACCGGGAAGATGCCCGAGACGACCACGGCGCCGTACTGGCGGGCGATGGCTTCGGTGCCGTCGCTGCAGCGGTCGGCCACCACCACGATCTCGTCGCAGAACGACAGCGCCGACAGGCAGCCGTGCAGGCGTTGCTCTTCGTTGTGCACGCAGATCAGGGCTGAAAGCTTGGCCATACTCACGTCCTCGATGAACGACCACGCCCCCGCAGCCGCTTCGATGTGATGACGCCGCCGGGGAAGGCCGCCCCCCGCTCGGCGATGGAGAAATGTTGCGACCGCGTAACGCGTTTGCGACGCTGCTACGCCTAGAAGTTGGCGCTGAGCGCCAGGCTCCACGTGCGCGGACGTTGCGGCGTCACCTGACGCACCTGGCCGAAGCTGAACGGGTTGCCATAGGCGAAGGTGTCGCTGGAGCCGTTCCAGGGATTGCTGACGAACAGGGCCGCGCGCCAGCGGTCGGTCAGCAGCTGAGCCGACAGCTTGCCGGTGTAGTAGCCGCCCATGGTCGGCGAATAGCGCGGGTCGAAGGTCAGACGCGACTGGCCGATATAGCCGGTCTCGGCGGTCAGCATCAGCGTGGCCTGGGCCGTGATCGGGCGGTGATAGGTCACCAGGCTGCCGAATGAGACGTCGGGCACGCCGGGCAGGCGGGCGCTGTCGGTGATGCCGTAGCCGGGGGCGATGCGGGTGAGTTGGGGGTCGTTGAACAGGGCGTTGGCCGACAAGGTCAGGCGCGGGCTGGCCCGCCAGGCGGTCTCGATCTCGACGCCACGGTTGCGGCCGTCGCCGATATTGGCGGTGTAGGACAGGCCCGAGCCGAAATACTGATCGGTCTGAATGTTGCGCCAGTCGTCGTAGAACACCGCCGTGCGCAGGCTGACCCGGCCGTTCCAGGGATTGAGCGTCATCCCCGCCTCGTAGTTGCGCAGATGGTCGGGCCGGAAGACGCGGCGGGTTTCGGACGGGGTGACGAGGCCGCCGGAGTTGAAGCCGCCGGCGCGATAACCCTCGGAGGTCAGCAGATAGATCAGTCCGCCGCGGGGCAGATCGCGCTGGAGCGACAGCTTGGGCGAGAAGCCTTCGAACCCGGCCTTGCGGTCCAGGTCGCGCGACTGGCCGGGGGCCGGGGCGGTGACGTAGGAGCGCGTGTGGACGGTGGTCCTGAACTTGCGGCCGCCGGCGGCGATCCTCCAGCCGCGGCCCAAGTCGTAGCTGGCCTCGCCATAGAGGGCGTACTCGTTCAGCCGGTCCTTGCGGTCCTCGTCATAGACGCTGCGGGTGACGCCGGCCGAGCGTGATCGCAGGTCGGCGTCGCTTTCCTCGATGCTGGTGGCGGTGAACAGACCGACCAGCCAGCGCAGGCGGCCGCGCTCGGGTCCCGTGTAAAGCATGTCCTGCACGGCCATCCGCACCTTGGAGCGCTCGTCATAGAGGCCCAACTCGATGGCCTGCTCCGAGAACTGGCTCAGCGACAGGGTGGCGTCGTAGCGGCTGGCGAAGCGGTGGGTGACATAGCCGGTCACTGCCTCGAACCGGCCCCAGTCGCCGGCGCCGGTGATCTTCATCGAGGCTTGGCCCAGGCGGTTCTGGTGGGTCTCGCGCACCTGGTTGGCGCGGCGGGGTCCTGTTGGAGCCAGGGTGACGTACTGGGTGTCCTTGGACGAGATGGTCTGGCCGGCGACGCCCAGCCGCACCTGCCAGTCGCCCAGGTCGGCGCGCCAGGCCGCGCGGCCGCCGCGGCGGGTGGTGCTGTCGACATTGGACAGGCGCAGGGCCACGTCGTCCAGATAGCCGCCGTCGACGTCGTGATAGATCGCCGCCCGCAGCGCCGCGTTCGGGCCGGTCGGCGCGTTGACCACGCCTTCGAAGCGATAGCTGTCCGAGCCTGACCGGGTGCGAGCGGTGGTTGCGCCGATCGACGCCGAATAGACGCCCAGCTCCGGGGCGCGGGTGACGATGCGATAGACGCCGCTCAGCGAGCCGCCGCCATACAGCGCGCCTTGCGGGCCGCGCATCACCTCGACGCGATCGACGTCGATCAGGCGCAGGTCGGGGTCGGGGGCGTTGTAGTTGACCGGCACGTCGTCGAGGTAGGTGCCGACCGTCGACTGGGTGCGACCGGTGAAGGTGCCGTCCGACAGGCCGCGCAGCAGGATCTTATTGCGCGCCGCCCCCAGGTTGGTGGTGATGAAGCCGGCCGTCTGGCGCGAGACCGAGGCGGTCTCGCCGACCCCGGTGTCCTGCAGCTGCGGGGAACCGATGACGCTGACCCCGCCGGGCAGGCTGCCCAGCCGCGGCGGCCGCTTACCGGCGCTGATCACCAGCGGAGCCAGCGGTATGATCGGCTCGGGCGCGACGACGACCGGTCTGGGCGTGACCACGGGCCGGGGCTGCGGGCGCGGGGGCGACAGGCGGATCGTCCCGGCGTCGATGAAGGCGTAGCGGCATGCCGCGCCGCTGGCGGTGGCCAGATCCAGCGCCTCTCTCAGGGTGAAGGTTCCGGACAGCGGGACGCCCGGGCCGCGGCAGGCCTCGACTCCCCCCAGGCTGACCCCCATGCGGATCCCCAACTCGATCAGGGTTTCGGCGGAGGTGGGCTTGTGGATGTCCAGACGCACGCGCTTGTCGGCGGCGACGGCGGAACCCCCAAAGGCGAGCAGACTGGCGGCCAGCAGCAGGCCGGCCCGGCGAGGGCGTCCAAACGCGTTAGTGTGAAGCGGACGGCCTTCCGCGCAGGACAATCGCATCATCGGTCGGCGTCGCCGAAATCGGCATCAGGCTGGACAGGCGACGGACCATCGCATCCTGGCCATCCACGATCAATACGCCGGAAAACCGCAGGTCGGCGGTGTGCTCGCCTTCCAGGCGAAGCGGACGATCGAAGTAGTGATTGATGTCGCCGACAATGCGGCCCAGCGGCTGGTCGCGGTAGACCAGACGGCCCGACTTCCAGCCGACCTGATCCTCGGCGGCCACCTTGCTGACGGTGATGCTGGCCCCGCCTTCGACATGTTCCAGCATCTGGCCGGGACGCAGGCGCACCGGCTCGTCCTGGCCGTCGGTCGAGACCTCGACCAGGCCGCGCAGCACGGTGATGCTGAGCTGGCCGTCGCGGCGGCGGACGTCGAACTTGGTGCCGATCACGCGCACGGTCTCGTCGCCGGCGGTGATCAGGAACGGGCGGCCGGCGTCGTGCGCCACGTCGAACAGGGCCTGGCCGTCGTGCACGGTGACGCGGCGGGCGTCCTTCTCCAGGCGCACGGACAGGTGGGAATCGGTGTTCAGGTCGATGTGGCTGCCGTCCGCCAGCTGCACCGCGCGGCTTTCGCCCTTGGCCGTCATGTACAGCGTGTCGGGCTGCGGCAGCAGCTCGCCCCACGGGGCCACCGTCACGGCGACGGCCAGGGCCGCGGCGGCCGCGCCCAGGCCGCCCAGCCAGCGCCAGTCCAGCACGAACGGCTGGCGTGCGGTCGCCAGGCGGGGCTTGGTCAGGGCCGAACGCATGTTGGGGCCGCGGTGGAAGATCTCTTCGTCCACGGCCTGGATGGCGTCATACGCCGCCTGCGCGCCGGGCTGGGACAGCCAGGCGTCAAACGCCAGCCAGTCGGTCTCGTCGACCTCCGGCCGCTGCAGTCTGGTCAGCCAATCGGCCGCCTCTTGCAGGTGTTGCGCTGACCGGCTCATCCGGCGTTGCTCCGACGAGGATCGTTCATCCCCTGGTCCATGGACGCCGCCGCCCGGCGCCGTCCCCCATGCGACATGTCATAAATCAACGGAGCCGCCTCGTCAGGGTCTTCAAGGCCGAGCTTATGTGCTTTTCCACGGTGCTGATGCTGATGCCCATGCGGCGGGCGGTTTCGGCGTGGCTCAGGCCCTCCAGCTTGTGCAGCTGGAACGCCTGGCGGGTTTTCTGGGGCAGGGCCTCGACGGCGTCGACCAGCGCTTTCAAGCGCTGCCGGCTTTCGACCACGGCCTCGGCCGACGGCTCGTCAGCGACCTCGTGACCGGCCACGGCGACGGTGTTGACCGCGCGCCAGTCGGCTTCGCGCGCGCCCGAACGCTTCTGGCTGCGCAACCGGTCCAGCATCAGGTTCGAGGCGATGCGGTGCAGCAGGGCCGACGGATTGTCGATCGGGCCGACCTGCTCCATGCCGCTGATACGGATATAGAGGTCCTGCACCAAGTCCTCGGCTTCGGCGCGCGAGCCCAGCCGCGCCGCGTAGAACCGCGCCAGATTGGCGCGCTTCTGCTCGTACAGGCCAAGCAGCAAGGCCTTGTCCGAGTCCGCAGCGCTCAAAGAATCTCCCGTATCCACCGATGCCCGCCCCTAATGGCGCCGCACTATCCATCTTTTTGGTCGAAAGACGATCGTTAGTTCGAGGGACAGACCATGACCCTTTCAGGACGTTAGCCAGACAAATCCGCAAGCCGGGCCGGGAAACAGCCGGTTTTTGTTGTCCAGCTCATGATTTCACCAACCTCGCGATGAGAGAGCCGGCGTCAGGACTTGGTTTTATGTGGCGAAATGTCGCGGTGGTTGGGTCGCGGCGGTGGCGTCTTTGCGCGCGCAGGCGCCTTTGCCTCAACCGGCGTGAAATCATCCGCAGGCTGCGCAGGCCGGTAATGTAACCCATTGTAAAAACAGAGGCTCGGTGGCTGGTCGTCAGCGCCGTTGCGCCGTTAGGTGTCGCGATACGGGAGGACCTGATCGTGCGCCAGATGGAGATCCGGGTTCGCCGCGGCGTGCGACATCAGATGGTGTCCGAACGTCCGCCGCCCCGCCGCCGCTATGCGCCGATCATCCTGGCGATCGTGGCCGCCGCTCTGGCCTGGGCCCTGATCGTGTTTGGCGGCGTGACCCTGGGCGCCTGGCTGGCGTGACCGGAAGGCGAGCGGACGCTATGGTTCGCGCATCGGAACTTTAAGGGGGAGGCCGATCATGCGGACCTGGACGCCGATGCTGGCTGCGGCCGGCTTGTTGATCCTGAGCGCCTGCGCCTCGCCGCGCGCCATCGGCGAGGGGGACGTCACCGTGCTGCAGGGCGCGGTGGTGGGCGCGCCGGCCAGTCCGGCGGATGACGCCTTCGCCAAGGCGGTCCAGACCGAAGCCATCCAGCGTCTGGGCGCCCAAGTCGGCGCCAAGCCCGCCTTCCTCATTCAGGTGGGGGTCTCTCTGGCCCCTCGCGACGTCGGCGTGTCGACGGTCGCCGCCGAGAACGCCGCGCCGACCTGGCGCAGTCCGCTGCTCAAGCGCCGCCCGTGGAGCCGCAAGGGACCGGTTCGCGCCGTGACCCTGGCGGTGCTGGACGCCAAGACCGGCAAGACCTTGGCCTGGTCCTCGGCGCGGGTGCGCAAGGAGGCGCCCGCGGTGGTCGCCGACCGGCTGGTGGCGGCGCTGCGTCTGACGGCGAGGCCTGCTTAACCTACCCCGTGACGGGGCAGGCTGACGGTGAATTCCGAGCCGATACCCGGCTCGCTGCGGCATGAGACCTCGCCGCCGTGGCGGGCGATGGCGGCATGCACGAAGGCCAGGCCCAGGCCCGCGCCGCCAGCGGCTTCCGCCCCCGGACGCTCGAAGCGCTGGAACGGCCGGAACGCAGTGGCGGCTTCCTCGCGCGAGAAGCCCGGCCCCTGGTCGGCGACCGAGACCTCGACCGTCGGGCCGTTGTCCGAGGGCCTTTCCGACAGGGCTACGGTGATGGCCGAGCCCTCGGGGCCGTACTTCACCGCATTGCCCAGCAGGTTGACCAGGGTGCGCGCCAGGACGCTGCGATCGCCCAGCACCATCAGCGGTCCGTCGCCGCCGACCTGCTCGATGCGGATCTTGCGCTGGGCCGATTGCGGCCAGACCTCGTCGATGGCCTCGACCGCCACGTCGGCCAAGTCGACGGGCTCCAGGAACACCGGCGTGACCTCGGCGCGGGCCAGCTGCACGAAGCCGTCCGCCAGGGCCAGGGTGCGGCGGGCATAGGCCGAGATGCGCTCGGCCAGCTCCGGCGGCACGTCCGGGGTGGTGGCCAAGAGGGCCAGGATCGAGGTCTGCGGCGAGCGCATGTCGTGGGTCAGCAGTTGCAGGGCCTGCTCGCGCTGACGCATGGCGGCCGTCAGGATCGAGATATCCGCCAGGCGCACGATCCAGCCGGCCGACGCGCCGTCGGGATCGCGGCGGAACACGGTCTGCAGGTGGAACGCGCGGCCGTCGGGCAGGTGCAGGTCGATCGGGTCGTGACGGTCGGTCGCTTGAGGCCAGTCCAGCTCGAAGCGGTGGCCCAGCGGCTCCAGGGTGTTGATCAGGTCGGCCAGCGAGGCGCTCTGTGGGGTAAGGGCCTTGAACAGGGCCTCGGCCGCGGCGTTGGCGGCGATCACCCGGCCGCGGGCGTTGGCCACCAGGGTGGCGTCGGGCAGGCTGAACAGGGCGTCGGCCGAGAACCGGCGCAGGTCGTCGATGTGGGTGATGGCCTCGCCCAGGCTGGAAGCCTGACGGGCCACGACGTCGCCCTCGAAGCCGGCCGGGGTGGCGGGTTTGCGGCCGCGGGCGATGGTGCGGATGCGGGCCAGTTCGTGGCTCAGCAGGTCGTTGACCCGGCCCAACTGCGTCCAGCCCCAGACCAGGGCGACGATCTTCAGGCCGATGACGGTGGCGATCGGCGACAGCCAGGTGCGGCCCAGCCAGAACATCGCCGCCGAATAGGCCAGGCCGACCAGGCACAGGCCGATGGTCAGCACCAGGTTGGCGCGCGGCGGCAGCACCAGCAGGCCCGCCATCAGCAGCCACAGCAGGGTCAGGGTGAACAACACCCGGCCGAACGGGCCGACGGGGGTGATCATCCGGCCGCTGCGCAGGCCGTCCAGGATGCTGGCCTGCAGCTGCACGCCGGTCATGCTGGCGGCATCGGGGGTCACCGGCGTGGGGAAGGCGGGGCCCAGGCCCGGCGCGGTCATGCCGATGAAGACGGTGCGTCCGGCGATCAGCTCGGCCGGCACCTCGCCCTGCAAGACGCTGGAGAAGCTGACATGGCGATAGATCGACGGCGGGCCGGCGAACGGCACCAGCAGGGTCTGCTCGGCCGAGCGGGTCGGGTCGGGGCCGTCGTGCGGGCGGGTGGCGCGATGGACGACGGTGATCAGGTCGGGGCTCAGCGCAGCGCCGTGGGCCTCGAACGGCGCCATGCGGCGCACCACGCCGTCGTCGTCGAACCGCACATGGGCCAGGCCCACGCCGGCCGCGCCGGCCGCGACGCTGGGCACGGGGCCGATGACGCGGGACGGGGCATCGCCTTCGCCCTCGGCCAGGAACTGGGGCAGGTACACTTTGCCCGAGCGCGCGATGGCCGCGCCCAGGGCCTGGTCCTGGGCCGGATCGGCGGAGCCTTGCGTGAACAGGATGTCGTAGACGATGGCCTTGGCGCCGGCCTGGTCCAGCTGATCGATCATGTCGGCGTGGACCGTGCGCGACCAGGGCCAGCCGCCAAGCTGGGCCAGGCTGCGGTCGTCGATGTCGATGATCAGGATCGCCGGATCGGCTGGCCGGCCGTCGGCGCGGATCAGGACGTCGTACAGCACGTCGTCCACCCGCTTGGGCGGAACGGCCGCGAAAAGCGCCATCACCAGGCTGGCCACGGTCGCCAAGAGCAGCCAGGACAGCAGGCGGCCCGAAGGCCTTGGGCGAATGGAAATTGTCGTCACTTACGCGTCTGCTTGATCTGACTCGTCTGTTTGGTCTGGCCGATCTGCAGGGCCTGGAATCCGCCGAGCTTCTCGCTGACCACGCCGGCCTTGAAGCGCGTGGCGATCACGCGCCACTGGTACGCGCCTGCGGGCAGGTCGGTCAGGGTCACCTGCGGTTCGGTCAGGCCCGGCTGGTCGACGACCGGGACTTGGGCATTGCCGTCGGCGAACATCTGGAAGCGGTAGTTGCGTACGCCGTCGCCAGCCGCGCTCCAGCGGAACAGGAACTTGCGATGCTTGCCCTCGCGCGTGTCGCTGGGCGCGCCCGCGGTCAGGGTGTTGAGGTCGCGATCGAAGCTGTAGTCGGCCGGGAAGCCTTCCAGCCCGCCTTTGTCCAGCGCGGTCAGCCGCACGAAATAGGTGCCGTTTGCCACCTGGCCGAAGTCCGCCGTCGGCGTGAACGAGGTGGCGTCGGTCATCACCTCGGAGAAGACGTCGATGAAGCCGGCGTCGCGCGCCAGTTGCAGGCGATAGGCGGCCGCGCCCGTCACCGGCTCCAGGGTGAAGCGGACCAGGGCGTCGCTCTGGGTCTGGCCGCCGGGGCCCATCTTCGGGGCGGGCAGCAGGGCCACGGGGCCGCCGACGCCGCCGGGCGTGGCGCTGACCCCGAAGCCGGCCTGGACCGGCGGGGCGCCGGTCGGCAGCGCGCCCAGATCGACCCCGACCGCGCCCTTCAGCACTTCGGTCTGGGCCTTTTCGCCATCGGCGCCGACGCGGAACTCGGTGCCGCGCACGGCCGAGACCGAGACCGGGGTGCGGACCTCGAACCGGGCGTCCGGATGCGGGGTTGGCGTCGCCGAGATCGTCCCGCGGCCCTGGTCCAGCTGGAAGACCCGCTGAGGCGCATTGTTGATCAGGATCTGGCGCAGCCTGTTGATCCGCACGCGGGTGTTCGAGGGCAGGGTGACGCGTGAGCCGTCTTCCATCTCGAACGTGGCGAAGGCGCCGGGGCCGGTGATCACCACCTGCCCCTCGGACAGCGGCATGCCGACGCGGGCGGGAATGCGCTGGCCATTGGCCTCGACCTGCACGGGCCCGGTGAACGCCGACAGGCTGGCGGCGATCGGCGCCGACTTCAGCAGGTTGGGATCGATGTTCAGCTTCGAGCCGGGCTGCAGGCGCGTCGGCTTCTGGACGCGGTTGGTCTTCTGCACGGTCCGATAGTCGTCCGGGCGGTTCAGATAGGCGCGGCCCAGGCCGATCAGGGTGTCGCCCGGCTTGACCACATAGGACACCGGCGGCTCGGCGCCGGCTTGCGCCAGGGCCTGGCCGGTCATCGCCAGAAGGAAGAGAAGGCTCGCCCCCGCAGCCTTGGTCATGGTGCTAGTCTCCGCCGCTCGCGCCCGCCGTCTCGGGATCGCAGGCCTCCAGACGATAACCGAAACCGTAGACGGTGCTGAGTCGGAAACCGTTGGTGGGGCGCAGGTGCAGCTTGGCCCGCAGGCGCGAGATGTGGGCGTCCAGGGTGCGGGTCTCCAGGTCCGGGCGCTGGCCCCAGATCCGGCGCAGCAGATACTCGCGCGACAGCGGACGGGACAGGTTGTTGAACAGCAGGCTGGCCAGCTGGAATTCCTTGGGCGTCAGGGCCTCGACCTGGCCGGCCCAGCTGGCGGTCTGGGCGCCGGGATCGAGGCGATAGGGGCCGTAGTACTCGACCTGCGGCGAGACCGGGGCGCGGTGAATGCGGCGCACCACGGCGTTGACCCGGGCCAGCAGCACCTGGGGCTGGAGCGGCTTGACGATGTAGTCGTCGGCGCCGGCGTTCAGGCCCTCGACCAGATCCGCCTCGACCGAGCGACTGGTCAGCAGCAGCACGGGCGGCGCAGTCGTCGGGTCCTCGCGCAGCAGCTTCAGGGTCTGGACCCCCGACAGCTCCGGCATGTTCCAGTCCAGAATGATCAGATCGAAGGTCTGCTTGCGCAGTTCCGCCAGCAGACGCGTGGGCTGGGTGAAGCTGGTACAGGTAAAACCGGCCGGCTCGAGCACCGAGGCGACAAGCGCGTTGTGGCTTTGATCGTCGTCGAGCAGGGCGACTTTCATGCGTTCACTTATGCTGGGGAGGTGGCGCATCCCGCGGGGGAGCGGGATGCGCCGCGGGAAGCTCGCTGTCGGTGGGGCGACGAGCAGGCGACCAGCGACCTATTGTTTATATCGCCTGGACCTGTCGCGCTTGAACTTGAGCGGTGTTTTTACAATGCTTTACAGTCTCGTTTGTGAGCTGGATCAAGTCGCGGTACGGACGTTCAGACTCAGTTCGGGTGCAAGGTCGCCCACCGGGCTGACCTCCACCCCGCTCAGGCCCAGCCATCCTGACATGGTCTGCAGCGCCTCCACTAGAGCGTGTGGGGTTTTATCGTTCGCTCCGGGCTCGGCGTGGGCGGCCAGAACCAGCAGCTTGCCGGCCTTGCGATCGGCTTTCAGGTCGACGCGGGCGGTGATGGCCTCGTCCTGCAGGAAGGGCAGGACGTAGTAGCCGTGGGTGCGTTTGTGGGCCGGAGTGTAGATCTCCAGCCGCACCCGGACGCCGAACATCCGTTCGGTGCGCTCGCGAAACCAGATCAGATTGTCGAACGGCGAGAGCAGGGCCGACCCCTTCACTGACCGGGGGCGGCGAGCCTCGGGCCAGAGATAGGCCGGCTGGCCCCAGCCCTGCACGGCGACCGGGATCAGCGCGCGCGCCTCGACCAGTTCGGCCACGCCGCGACGGGCGTCCGCAACCCCGAGGCGGAAGTAGTCGCGCAAGTCGCGCTCGGTCGCCACGCCCATGGCCTTGGCGGCGATGGTCAGCAACTGGCGGCAGGCGTCGGCGCGGTCTGGCGTCGGGGCGTCATAGATGCTGGGTGGCAGCACCCGCTCGGGCAGGTCGTAGACCCGCTCGAAGCTGCCGCGCCGGGTGGCGGTGGTCAGGCGGCCGGCCCAGAACAGGCACTCCATGGCCCGCTTGCCCTCGCTCCAGCCCCACCAGCCGCCTTCGCCCTTGGCGCCCAGGTCCAGTTCGGACGCCGCCAGAGGGCCGCGCGTGCGGACCGCCTCCAGCGCCTGGTCAATGAAGTCGGCACGGCTGCGCAGGAAACCCGAGACGTTCTTCCAGACTCCGACGCCCTCGGCAGCGTCCTGCATCCGCCAGCGCAGCAGCGGATGGGTGGCGAGCGGCGTCAGCGAGGCCTCGTGCGCCCAGTATTCGGCCAGGGCCGGCCTCTTGCCCCAGGCCAGCTGTTCCAGCAACGCCCGGTCGTAGGGGCCCAGGCGCGAGAACAGCGGCAGGTAATGCGAGCGCGAGACGACATTGACCGAGTCGATCTGCACGACCCCCAGGGCCTCGATCGTCGACAGCAGGTGGCGCTTGCCGGGCGCGGCCGGACGGGCTCGGCCGAAGCCTTGCGCCGCCAGCGCGATGCGCCGCGCCTGAGCGGCGGAAAGGGTCTCGACCATGCGGGCAGTTGAACTTGCGCCGCCTGCCGGCGCAAGGCAGTGAGAGCGCTAACACCAGGGAGACGCGCATGACCGTCATCGAAAAGGGCGCGGCCCGCCTCGTGCTGGCCCCCGAAGCCGGCGGCGCGGTCGCCAGCTTCACCATCGGCGGTCGCGACGTGATGCGACCCATGTCAGCCGGCGCGAGCGACGCCCTGGAAACGGCGAGCTTCCCGCTGGTTCCGTTCTGCAATCGTATCCCCAACGGCCGCTTCACCTTCGACGGCCGCGAGATCGTGTTGCCGCCGAACCTGGGCGACCATCCGCACGCTCTCCACGGCCAGGGCTGGCGCGGGGCCTGGACGGTCGAGCGGTCGGAAGGCGACACGGTGGTGCTCGCCTACGAGCACGCGCCCGACGCCTGGCCGTGGGCCTATCGCGCCGAGCAGGCCTTCATGGTCGACGAGACCGGTTTTCGCGTGACGCTGTCGGTGACCAACACCAGCACGAGCGCCATGCCGGCCGGTCTGGGTTTCCACCCCTATTTCCCGCGCCGGCCGGGCGAGGTGTTGACGGCGGCCAATGACGGGGTGTGGATGATCGACGCCGACGTGCTGCCGACGCTCCATCATCCGGGCGTCTGGGATCTGGATCTGGCGGCCGGGGCTGCGGTCGAGGGGCTTGGCCTGATCGACCACTGCTTCACCGGTTGGGATCAGCGCGCCGTGCTGGCTGCGCCCGGCGCGCCGGACACGGTGATCACCGCCTCGCCTGATAGCCGCTGGCTGCACGTCTACATCCCGCCGGGCCAGGCCTATTACTGCGTCGAGCCCTGCGCCAGCCGCCCCAACCCGTTCGGCGAAGGCGAGACGGGCATGGTCACGCTGCCGCCAGGTGAGAGCCGGTCGATCTGGATGCAGGTGTCATCCCGGGCGTAGCGAAGCGTAGACCCGGGATCGCGGAAAGCGCCGAGCTTGCGGCGGTCCCGGCTCGGCGCGCTTCGCGCTTGGCCGGGATGACAGCTTCTACTGCAGCCCCGCCTGGGCCTTCAGCCGCGCGACCATGTCGCTGGACATGTAGCCGTCGGCCGGGAGCTGGCGGTTTTGCTGCCATTCGCGCAGGGCCTTGCGGGTGCCAGCGCCGACGACGCCGTCGGCCGGGCCGGGATTGAAGCCCAGGCGCGCCAGGGCGATCTGGGCGGCCATGCGGTCGGACAGCGACAGCGGCGTCTCGACGGGCCAGGCCGTGACCGGCGGCTCTCCGCCGCCGAAGCGGTCGGCCAGCAGGCCGATGCCCAGGGCGTAAGACGTCGAGTTGTTGTACTTGCGGATCGCGTAGTGGTTCGGCAGGGCCAGGAAGGCCGGACCGGCCGCGCCCGCGGGCAGGATCAGGCCGGCCGGCGCCGCGGCGTCGGCGGCGGGCCACGGCAGGCCGTCGGCGCGGCGCAGGCCCCGGGCCTCCCACCACGACGGAACCTCGCGTGGACCCTCGGCCAGCGAATAGTCGAAGCCGGCCGGCAGGATCACTTCCTTGGCCCAGCCCACGCCGGGCTTCCAGCCGCCCTTGACCAGCAGATTGGCGGCCGAGGCCAGGGCGTCGGCGTTCGAGCCCCAGATGTCGCGGCGGCCGTCGCCGTCGAAGTCCACGGCCATGCTGCGATAGCTGGTCGGGATGAACTGGGTCTGGCCCATGGCCCCGGCCCACGAACCCTTCAACTGAGCGCGGGAGACCTCGCCCGAATCGATGATGCGCAGGGCGGCGATCAGCTCGCCCTCGGCCCAGGCGCGGCGGCGGCCGTCGGCGGCCAGGCTGACCATCGAGCGGACGACGTCGAAATTGCCCTGCAGCTGGCCGAACGCCGATTCCATGGCCCAGACGGCCAGCAGGATGTCGCGCGGCACGCCGTAGCGGGTCTCCAGCTGCGGGAGGAAGGTCAGCTCGTCGCGCTTGCGGCGGCCCACGGCGACGCGGTCCTCGCTGATCACGCCCTTGATATAGTCGCCCACCGGCTTGGAGAATTCGGGCTGGCGGCCGTCGAGGCTGATGACCTTGGGGTCGGGCGTGACGCCGGCCAGTTCGCGGTCCAGCAGTTGCGGGGTCAGGCCTTGGGCGACGGCGCGGCCGCGGAAGTCGGCCAGCCAGGTGTCGAAGGCCAGCTCGCCGGCCGGCACGGGCGTGGCCGGAACCGTCGGGGTCGGCGCGGGCGCCTGCGGGCGCGGCGCGGGGCTGGGCGGGGTGATCGCCGTCAGCGGCCCCTGCGGCGAGGTGTCCGCGCAGCCGGCGAGAAGAAGGACGAGAAAGACGCGACGATCCATGGCCATACGGGCAAGCTACCGGGGTTCGTATGAAAGCTTCAATCACAAGCCCGACAGGACGGTGAAGTTCCGCACCGTCTTTTCTCACGCAAGGCCCGGCCGATAAGGGCGGCGGCGCATTGACTCAAGCCCGCGTCCTGCTTATACGCACCGCCTCCAAGACACCCCGGATGTTCCGGCCGCCTTATGCGAGCCCGAACCTCTCCGCTGAAGTACAGAGACGGTCATGAAGGTTCGCAGCTCGCTGAAGTCGCTGAAGGGTCGCCACCGCGACTGCAAGATGGTTCGCCGCAAGGGCGTCATCTACATCATCAACAAGACCGACCCGCGCTTCAAAGCCAAGCAAGGCTAATGACCGCGTCGCGTCCCAGAGCCGTTCTCTGGGATGTCGGCAACGTCATTGTGCGCTGGGATCCCCGCGCACCGTATGCGACGATGTTCGAGGAACCGGCCGATCTCGACCGGTTCCTTTCGCATGTCTGCACCATTCCCTGGCATGTCGAGCACGACAAGGGCGTCGGCTTCGCGGAGAACGCCGCGCCGCTGATCGCGCGCTTCCCTGAGCACGCCGACGCGATCCGGACCTGGGACGAGCGCTTCCACGAGATGCTGTCGGGACCGATTCCCGAAACCGCCGCGGTGATCGACGCCCTGGCCGAACGCGACGTTCCGCAGTTCGCCCTGACCAACATGCCCCAGAGCAAATGGCCCGCCGTGCAGGCGATCTCGCCGCGCCATTTCGGCTATTTCCGCGACGCCATCGTCTCGGGCGACGAGAAGGTCATCAAGCCGGACCGCCGCATCTACGAGATCATGCTGGAGCGCACAGGCCTGCAAGCCTCCGACCTGCTGTTCGTCGACGACACGGTCGTCAACATCCAGGCGGCCATGGACATGGGCTTCCACACGCACCACTTCACGGATCCGGCGCAGCTTCGCGCCGCAGTCGAGCGGCACGGGCTGCTCTAAGTTTCCCAATCGGGGAGATCTCGCATGAACGTCGGTTTTATCGGCCTGGGCGCCATGGGCGCGGCCATGGTGCGCAACCTGCTGGCCAAGGGCGTGGCGGTGACGGTGTGGAACCGCTCGCGCGCCATTGTCGATGAACTGGCCGCCGAGGGCGCGACGCCGGCCGCCAATCTGGAAGACGTGTTCGCCGCCGACGTCGTGCTGTCGATGCTGGCTCATGACCAGGCGATCCGCGACGTGCTGGTTCCAGCGCTGTCGAGGGCGCCCAAGGGCCTGGTCCACGTCAACCTCGCCACCATCTCGACCGCCTTCGCCGGCGAGCTTTCGACCCTGCACGCCGAACTGGGTCTGGACTACGTCGCCTCGCCGGTCTTCGGCCGTCCGCCCGTGGCCCAGGCCGGCGCTCTGAACGTCCTGGCCGCCGGCGCGGCGGACGCGATCGCCAAGGCCCAGCCGGTGCTTGACCTGCTGGCGACCAAGGTCTGGCCGCTGGGCGAGGACCCCGTCCGCGCCAACGCCCTGAAGCTGGCCGGCAACTTCATGATCGTTTCGGCCATCGAGGCCATGGGTGAGGCCGTCGCCCTGGGCGAAGCCTATGGCGTCGAGGCCCCGGAGTTGCTGGACATGCTGTCCAGCACCCTGTTCTCCGCCCCGATCTACAAGATCTATGGCGGCATGATCGCCGAGCGCCGCTACAGCCCGCCCGGTTTCGCCGCCGAGCTGGGTCTGAAGGACGTGCGCCTGGTGCTGGACGCCGCCGAGGCCAAGGGCCTGTCGATGCCACTGGCCGATCTCGCCGAAGCCAGCCTGGAAAGCCTGCTGGGCGGCGACGACAAGGACCTGGATCTGGCCGCCTTGGCCGAGGTCGCAAGAGGACGTGTGGAAGGGCGCTGAATCCCGCTTCCCAGGGGCGCGGCTTCGAACTAGGTTCCGCGCCTCCCAATTCCAGCCTTCTCGCGAGATCTCCGCATGGCCGACGACGCCGTTCCCCACGCAGACGTCCTGAACTCGACCGCTCAGGGCCAACTGAAGTCGATCGTCGACCGCGTCGAGCGGCTCGAGGTCGAAAAGGCCGAGATCATGGAGCAGATCAAGGAAGTCTATAACGAAGCCAAGGGTAACGGCTTCGACGTCAAGGTGCTGAAGAAGGTCGTGCGCCTGCGCAAGCAGGACCGCGCCAAGCGCCAGGAAGAAGACGCGATCCTGGACCTCTACCTCTCGGCCATCGGCGAGATCTAAGTTTTTACGGGCGCCTATCTTTTAGATAGTGTTCTGGCGCGCACGGTCGGGGATAATCCCCACGATGCGCGCCAAGCCGCCCGACCCCAAGGAACAGGCCAAGAAGGCCGCGCTGAACGCCCTGAAGCGGGCCAAGCGCGCGGCCGAGAAGTCAGGCGTCGAGCTCTCCGAGTGGGAGGGCGAATTCCTGACCAGCGTCGCCCAGCGCGTCGAGACCTATGGCCGAGCGTTCGCCGATCCCGAAAAGGGCGCGCGCGGCCAAGCCCTGTCGGGCAACCAGGCCATCAAGCTCAAGGAAATCGCTCGCAAGGCGAAGGGTGAACCCAAGCCGATGAAGCGCGGCAAGGGCTTCCAGCGGCGCGGCCGCGAGGTCGAGGCCGCGCCCGAAGAAGACTGAAGCTCTGCCACAGCGTGTTTTGGCGGCGCCATCATCCTGCCGTTGTTCTCAAGCTTCATCGCTGCGCTCACATCCCATTTTACCGACCGGCGCCCGCGTTGGCCGCTACGGTCAAGCTCGCCTTCTGGTGGAGCGAGTATCTTCGTCTTACGACCTGGGATTTTGTCTCAAAGGCTTACCAAAAACTGTCGTTCGTCCAGCCCCGTTAAGGTCCTGGTAACGCTCCGGCGAGAAAATGTGAAAAATTGTAATAAGTTAATATCAAATGGTGGTGGGGTTCCTGGGTCGTGCTGCTCACCGCGGCCCAGAACTGACGTACGCAGGCGCTAGACCTGGTCGACGTTGGGTGAACCTTCCGGTTGTGTGGGACCAGAGGACATGGCGACGACCTATCAACTTCTGCTGCGCCGAAAGGCGGAGCTGGAAACACGCATGATCGAGGCGCAGAGACGGGCTCAGGCTCCGTTCGAGAGCGAACTGCGTGCGATCATCCTGGCGCTGGACGCCTTGAAGCAAGCCGGCATGGCAGAGCGGCTGTCGGCCGCCGAGCCTGCGCCCTTTGCGCCGCCCACCCCGGGCAAGCGCGGTCGGCGCGGACGCTCGACGCGGGACATGATCCTGATGACCCTGGCGCAAGGTCCGGGTCTGAACGAGGCCGAGATCGCCCGCCAGCTGGACCATCGCTGGAGCCGGCCCGTGACCCCCGTCCAGGTGGGCCGCGAGCTGGAAGCCCTCGAGGTCGAAGGCCTGGCCAAGCGCTCGGGTCCCGGCTGGATCCGCCTGGAAGAACAGGCCGACGCCGAAGAGGAGCCTCGAAGCTTCAGCGTGGCGGCCCCGGGCTTCTAGCCACCGCCCAGTTCCTGCACCTCCTCGAAGGTGCGCAGGCCGGGGCGCTGGGCGCAGACCAGGACGGCCATGTTGCCGGGCAGGTGCTGGTTGGCCA
Organism: uncultured Caulobacter sp.; assembly: GCA_964601775.1. Lineage (GTDB taxonomy): Bacteria > Pseudomonadota > Alphaproteobacteria > Caulobacterales > Caulobacteraceae > Caulobacter. The sequence goes on from CAZRPD010000032.1 coordinate 32,408, forward strand.
GCATCTTCTCGTGCGCGGCGGGGATGTCCTTCCAGGGGAAGACCTCCGACAGGCAGGGATCTACGCGGCGGTCGACGACCAGCTGGTTGGCGGCCGAAGCCTGCATCAGGTTGGCGAAGTGGCTGCCCTGGACCCGCTTCTGGCGCATCCACAGGAAGCGGGCGTCCATGGTCAGGTTGAAGCCGCTGGTGCCGGCGCAGATGGCGACCATGCCGCCGCGCTTGACCACGAACACCGACACCGGGAACGTCGACTCGCCCGGATGCTCGAACACGAGATCCACGTCGCGATTGCCGGTGATCTGCCAGATCGCCTTCCCGAACTTGCGGCTCTCCTTCATGTAGTCGGTGAATTCGGGGCCGTTGACCTTGGGCAGCTGGCCCCAGCAGTCGAATTCCTTGCGGTTCAGCACCGCCTTGGCGCCCATCGACAGCACGAACTCGCGCTTGTCGTCGTCGCTGACCACGCCGATCGCATTGGCCCCGGCCACGGCCGCCAACTGCACGGCGAAGACCCCCAGACCGCCCGAGGCGCCCCAGACCAGCACGTTCTGGCCGGGCTTCAGCTCATGCGGCTTGTGGCCGAACAGCATGCGATAGGCGGTGGCCAGGGTCAGGGTGTAGCAGGCCGCCTCTTCCCAGGTCAGGTGCTTGGGGCGCGGCAATAGCTGGCGCGACTGCACCCGGCAGAACTGGGCGAAACTGCCGTCCGGCGTCTCATAGCCCCAGATCCGCTGGCTGGACGAATACATCGGGTCGCCGCCGTTGCACTCTTCGTCGTCGCCATCGTCCTGATTGCAGTGGATGACGACCTCGTCGCCCAGCTTCCAGCGCTTCACCTTGGAGCCCACGGCCCAGACGATGCCCGAGGCGTCGCTGCCGGCGATGTGGAAGGGCTGCTTGTGGCCGTCCAGCGGACTGATCGGCTCGCCCAGGGCGGCCCAGACGCCGTTGTAATTGACCCCGGCAGCCATCACGAGGACCAGCACCTCGTCCTCGCCGATCTCCCAGGTCGGGACCACCTCGACCTGCATGGCCGTCGACGGCGGACCATGGCGCGCCTTGCGGATGCTCCAAGCGTACATGGTCTTGGGCACGTGGAAGGCCGGCGGGATCTCGCCGATCTCGTAGAGGTCCTTGAGAGCGGTGGCGCTGGTGCTGGTCATCGGTCTGCCCGTCTCCTGCCGCGCCCGGTCTTCGCCGGGTCCTTGGAGGGGAGGCTGAGACAAGTGTTTGACCCTGGCAAGGGGAATCTTGTGCGCCGCAACATGGCGCTGCGGAAGGTTGCGAACAGCGAAGCGACGGGCGAGCCTGGCGGGATGATCCATCTGTCGCATCCCGAACCCGCCATCGCCCTCGTCGAGCTCGACACGGCTCCGGCCAATGTGCTGGCCATGGCCGAACGGGCGCGGCTGCTGGAGGCCTTCGCGGCGATCGAGACCGACGACGCAGTGCGGGTCGCGATCCTCACCGGCCGCAACGGCGCATTCTGCACCGGCGACGACCTGGCCGAGGCCCTCATCCGCGACGCGGAAACCCAGAGCGCCGCGATCCTGCACTTCCTGGCCATGTGCGGCGCCGTCGCTGCCTGCCGCGTCCCCGTGATCGCGGCCATCGACGGTTGGTGCATCGGCGGCGGCCTGGAACTGGCGCTCGCCGCCGACATCCGCCTGGCCAGCGAGAGGGCCAGCTTCGCCTGCTCGGCCGTGCGCATGGGCCTGACGGCGTCCGCGGATCGGCTGACGAAGCTGATCGGCGAAAGCCGCGCCAAGCCGCATCTGCTGACCGGCGCGCCGTTCGACGCCGCGCGGGCGCTGGCGGACGGGGTGGTGGCCCAGGTGCATCCGGCGGTGGACCTGCCAAGCGCGACGCTGTCCATGGCCCGCACTATCGCTTCCCGCGCCCCTCTGGCCGTCGAGGCGACCAAACGCGTGGCCTCCGGCGTCTCGAGCACCACAGCCGAAGTTCCCCGCCTCGCCGCCACAGCCCACCACGCCGGGGCGCCGGGGGCGTTCATCCCCCAGCGAGCCGTCGTGTTTACCGGACGGTGAGGGGCGCCTTAGCTTCCCGCCATGACGACTCCCCCGCCTTCATCGTTCAAGCCTATCGTCCTCACCGATGACCTGGGCGTCGCCTTCCTCCAACGCCATCCGGCCACGCGCGCGGTGACAACGACGCCGTCGGAGGCGGGATTGCTGGAGGCCGCGCTGCACTTCCGCGATGGCGCAAGCGTGCTTCCGGAAGATCAATGGGTCATGCCGAACGTCAACGTTCCTGAGAAACGGGACGCCGACCTTAGCTTTCAGAACACCGGCCACGCGCCGCCGCTCGGCTTCTGGGTGACGCATCCCGACATCCTGGCCTGGACGACCTCCGCCCTCGATGGCGATTCCGCCGACTGGTGGGTCAAGGTCTGGCTAAAGGGCTGACCCGCGGCCGCTCATATTGCATTGCAGCAAAACCCGGATCATGATCGGCGATAAGCAAGGCCGATAGAGCCGCCCCGGGAGCCCGCCATGTCGTCGACGCCGTACCAGCACGCGCCCGATCCGCCGTGGATCTTCCGCACCTATGCCGGCCATTCGACAGCGGAGAAGTCCAACGCGCTCTACCGGGCCAATCTGAGCAAGGGCCAGACGGGCCTGTCGGTGGCCTTCGACCTGCCGACCCAGACCGGCTACGACCCCGACCACATCCTGGCGCGTGGCGAGGTCGGCAAGGTGGGGGTGCCGGTCAGCCATCTGGGCGACATGCGCGCGCTCTTCAGCGAGATCCCGCTGGAGAAGATGAACACCTCCATGACCATCAACGCCCCGGCCGCCTGGCTGCTGGCGATGTATGTGGCGCTGGCCGACGAGCAGGGGGCGGATCGGCGCCTGCTGCAGGGCACGACCCAGAACGACCTGATCAAGGAGTATCTCAGCCGGGGGACCTACATCTTCCCGCCGGAGCCGAGCCTGAGGCTGATCGGCGACATGATCGCCTGGTGCTATCGCGAGGTCCCGAAGTGGAACCCGATGAACGTCTGCAGCTACCACCTGCAGGAGGCGGGCGCGACGCCGGAGCAGGAGCTGGCCTTCGCCCTTGCCACCGCCATCTCGGTGCTCGACACGGTCAAGGCCGGGGGGCAGGTCCCCGACGAGGACTTCGAGATCGTCGCCTCGCGGATCAGCTTCTTCGTCAACGCCGGCGTGCGGTTCGTGACCGAGCTGTGCAAGATGCGCAGCTTCACCAAGCTGTGGGACCAGATCCTGCTGGAACGCTACGGCGTGCAGGACAAGAAGGCGCGGCGCTTCCGCTACGGCGTGCAGGTCAACTCCCTCGGGCTCACCGAGCCGCAACCCGAGAACAACGTCTACCGCATCCTGATCGAGGCCCTGGCCGTCACCCTGAGCAAGGACGCCCGCTGTCGCGCCCTGCAACTGCCGGCCTGGAACGAGGCCCTGGGCCTGCCGCGGCCGTGGGACCAGCAGTGGTCCCTGCGGCTGCAGCAGGTGCTGGCCTACGAGACCGACCTCCTAGAATACGAGGACCTGTTCGACGGCTCCCACGTGGTCGAGGCCAAGGTCGCCGAGCTGTCGAAGGGGGCGCTGGAGCAACTGGCGGCGATCGACGCCATGGGCGGGGCGTCCAACG
>CAZRPD010000033.1:0-35328 GCA_964601775.1 uncultured Caulobacter sp.
GAGGCGCTCGCCGGGTCTCCTTGGAGGCTCGTCTTCGCGACGGACCCAGTGGCAGGCTCCTTGAAACACAGGACGAAGCCCTGGCGGCGAGGACTTGGCGGACGCGACAGGTCCAGGCTGAAATCGCCTGGGCATTCCGGGACCGGGGTCGTCGCCCCGGCCCGCCCGTCGGGGGCCTCTTTCGGAAGCGGGTTAAAACCCCGCGCGTCGAGGGCTCACCGGATAACGGCTGCGCGGAGCGCTCTGGCGTCGTCGAAACGGTACTTACTCTCAAACCTCCGGACGGTGTCCGGCGCTCCGCGTCCCTTTCTCAGACCTTCAGCGGGCGGCCGCGTGAAGCGGCGAAGCCGTGCGTCCTTCGAGGCTCGCCTACGGCTCGCACCTCAGGATGAGGGACTTATTGCACTGAATTCCTCATCCTGAGGCGCCCGCGCAGCGGGCCTCGAAGGACGCATTGACTCCCCCGCCCGCCCCCGTATTTTCCGGCCCGTTCGGGTGACTGGCGTTGAAGGTGGGAAACCACCGGGGAGCCCGCGACGCATAAGCCGCGCGCCTGGGCTCCTTTCCGAACACGAAACCTGGAGTCCGCCGTGCCCGCCGCCCCCGACTATCCGTCCGCCCCCGATCTCGTTTCGCCCAAGCGCGCCCTGCTGTCGGTCTCCGACAAGACCGGCCTGGTCGAGGCCGCCCAGGTTCTGCACGCCGCCGGCGTCGAGCTGGTCTCGACCGGCGGCACCAAGGCCGCGATCACCGCGGCCGGGATCCCGGTCAAGGACGTCTCGGACCTGACGGGCTTCCCCGAGATGATGGACGGCCGGGTCAAGACCCTGCACCCGGTGGTGCACGGCGGGCTGCTGGGCGTTCGCGACGCGGCCGACCACGCGAAAGCCATGGCCGACCACGGCATCGGCGGCATCGATATCCTGTACGTGAACCTCTATCCGTTCGAGGCGACCGTCGCCAAAGGTGGCTCTTACGCAGAGTGCGTCGAGAACATCGACATCGGCGGCCCGGCCATGATCCGCTCAGCGGCCAAGAACCACGGCTATGTCGCCGTCTGCACCGACCCGGCCGACCTCGCCGAAGTGCTGGAAGCCCTGAAGGCCGGCGGGACGACCCTAGCCCTGCGCCAGCAGCTCGCGGCCCGCGCCTATGCCCGCACGGCGGCCTATGACACGGCGATCTCGGCCTGGTTCGCCCAGGCTCTGGGTCAGGACTTCCCGGCCCGCAAGTCGATCGCCGGCGAGCTGCGCCAGATCATGCGTTACGGCGAGAACCCGCACCAGAAGGCGGCCTTCTACACCTTCCCCAACCCGCGCACCGGCGTGGCCACGGCCACCCAGCTGCAGGGCAAGGAACTGAGCTACAACAACATCAACGACACCGACGCGGCCTTCGAGCTGATCGCCGAGTTCGACCCGGCGCAAGGTCCGGCCGTGGCGATCATCAAGCACGCCAATCCGTGCGGCGTGGCGGTCGGCGGCTCGCAACGTGAGGCCTATGAGCGGGCCCTGGCCTGCGACCCGACCTCGGCCTTCGGCGGCATCGTGGCCGTGAACTCGCGCCTGACCCGCGAGGCGGCCGAGGCCATGGTCGAGATCTTCACCGAGGTGGTCATCGCCCCCGAGGCCGACGACGACGCCATCGCCGTGTTCGCGGCCAAGAAGAACCTGCGCCTGCTGGTGACCGGCGGCCTGCCGGACGCCCTGTCGACCGGCGACACGTTCAAGAGCGTGGCCGGCGGCTTCCTGGTGCAGTCGCGCGACGACGCGCGGATCACCGCCGCGGACCTGAAGATCGTCACCCAGCGCCAGCCGACCGAGGAGGAAGTGCGCGACATGCTGTTCGCCTTCACCGTCGGCAAGCACGTCAAGTCCAACGCCATCGTCTATGCCCGCGCCGGCCAGACCCTGGGCGTCGGGGCCGGCCAGATGAACCGCAAGGACTCGGCGCGGATCGCGGCGCTGCGGGCCGCCGATTTCGGCCTGGACCTGAAGGGCTGCGCCTGCGCCTCGGAAGCCTTCTTCCCGTTCGCCGACGGCCTGATCCAGGCGGCGGAAGCCGGCGCCACGGCGATCATCCAGCCGGGCGGCTCGATGCGCGATCCGGAAGTGATCGAGGCGGCCGACAAGCTGGGCCTCACTATGGCCTTCACCGGCGTGCGAGTGTTCCGCCACTAATCCGAGGTCTTGATGAACAGCGTCACCTGGGGCGAGGCGATCGCCTGCCACTCGAAGGTGTTCCGGCCCGACGGGCCGGGGCCGTTCCCGGTGGCGCTGATCCTGCACGGCTGCGGCGGCAAGACGCCATTTCTAGAAGACTATGCCCGGGTCGCCGTGGCGGCGGGCTGGGCGGCCGTGGTGGTCGACAGCCTGGCCCCCCGCGGCATGTCGACCCTGGAGGCCAAGCTGCTGGTCTGCACCGGCATGAAGCTGAGCGGCCTCAAACGCTCGGCCGACATCTTCGCCATGCTGGCGTGGCTGGAGGGGCAGGATTGGGCCGACGCCAGCCGAGTCTTCCTGGCCGGCTGGAGCCACGGGGCCTGGGCGATCATGGACGGCTATGCGGTGGGCGAGAACGCGCCGCGGGCTGTGCGGCTGGCCGACGCCGACCCGGCCCGCCTGCGGACCCAGGTCAAGGGCGCGCTGCTCGTTTATCCCTATTCCGGCTATCCCTCGCTGACCTCGGCCCGGGGCTGGGCGGGCGCGGCCCTGCCGGTCTGGTCGGTGCTGGGCGGCAAGGACCAGGTGGTCGGCCACAAGCTGCCGGGCAAGGCGCTGGACCGGCTGGCGCACGACGGGCTGACGGTGGATCGGGCCTTCTTCCCCGACGCCACCCACGCCTTCGACGACGACAAGGCCAACGATCCCCGCGCCCGCTATCGGCCGGACCTGTTCGAGCAGGTGCGCGGCTACTTCTCTACGGCGCTGACGGCCTGTTCCTAGGGGCGCGGGCCAGGACCACCGCGCCGGCGGCCATGAAGGCGGCCGAGACCAGGACGGCGATGCGCTGGTCGCCGGCCAGCCGGGTGCCGATGGCGATGACCAGCGGGGCCAGGAAGGCGGTGGCCTTGCCCGACAGGGCGTAGAGGCCGAACCACCGCCCGGTCTCGCCCGGCGGGGCCAGCTCGGCCATCCAGGCGCGCAAGGACGACTGGGCCGGGCCGAAGGTCAGGCCGACGAACAGGCTGAAGAACAGGAACATCCGCTCGGGCGTCGAGGCGAACAGGGCGCCGCCCGGCTGGGCCGGATCGACGGGGATCAGGAAGAACAGCGTGTCGCGGCCGACCATGCCGACGCCAGCCGCGCCGAACAGGATCACGCCGGTGGCGATCAGCACGGTCGTCTTGGAGCCGACCTTCTGGTCGACCCGGCCGCCGATGAAAGTCCCGATACCGGCGGCGACCGACAGGGCAATGGCATAGAGGCCCAGCTGCGTCGTCGTCCAGCCGAACAGGCCCGCGGCCAAGACGCCGCCGAACGCGATGAAGCTGGAAATGCCGTCGCCCAGCAGCATCCGGCCGATCAGGAAGGTCAGCATGTGCGGCTTGGACGGCAGGCTGCGGATCGTCTGCCACAGCTCCTTCAGAGGCTTCTCGCCGCTGCCGGCCGCCGGCTTGGGCGCGGTCAGCATCAGCGGCCAAGCGAAGGCCAGGAACCAGACGGCGACCAGCGGGCCGACGATGCGGTCCGGCTCATGCATCGCCTTCGACAGGCCCAGCATCGGAACCTGCGGTAGCGAGAAGCAGAAGAGGACGATGAACAGGGTGATGAGCGCGCCGACATAGGCCAGCGCCCAGGCGGTGCCCGACAGGCGGCCCAGCTGGCCGGGCTTGGCGATCGCCGGCAGCAGGGCGTTCATGACCGTCACGCCCAACTCGGCGGCGACGCCGGCCATCACCAGGCAGGCCAGGATCAGCGGAATGCGGCCGGTCTCGCCGGGGACGGCCAGCCACAGCAGCGCGCTGGCGATCACGAACGGAAAGGCCAGGCCGACCAGCCAGGCCCGCGGTCGGCGATGAGCGTCGATACTGGCCCCGACCAGCGGCGACAGCACCGCGATCAAGAGGCCCGAGACCACCCCGGCATAGCCCAGCAGGCTCTGCCCCCGCACCGGATCGCCGACGAAGCCGGCGGCGAAATAGGGCGTGAAGATGAAGGTCGCGATCAGCGCCCAGTACGGCTGCTGCGCCCACTCGTAGAGCGTCCACGCCACCCGCCGACGATCGCCCTGGTCCATGCTCACGCTCCGTTACCGCCCCTCCCTCGTAAGGGAGAGGCGGCCGGGGAGCCAGCGTTCTTAACCGGCCGTCGACAGCTCGCGCAGGGCGGCGTTGGCGATGGTCAGCTTGGCGAAGGTCCAGCCGCCGCCAGCCTGCTCGATGTCCTCGATCGTGCGCTTGGCGATCTTGGGACGATCGCCGCGCAGGGCGGCCCACGAGTTGATCGCCGCCTTGGCCGCGGCTTCGTCCTCGCCGGCCTGGGCGTTGGCGGCGAACTTCAGCACCGCCTCCGTGATCGCGGTCTGCTCGCTGAGCATGTCCTCGATCAGGCGACGCACCGCCAGGCGCTCGAAGGCGTCGCCGCCGACGAACGAGCCGGCCGCGCCGCGCAGGCGATCGAAGCCGAAGGCTGCGCCGACCTGATGATACAGGCGGGCGACGTTGCGGACGTTCCAGCTGGAGGCGTTGCCCAGGTCCACCAGATCGGCGGCGGTCGTCAGCGGCTGCAGGGCCGCGGCGGGCTGGGCCAGGGCTTCGGGCGCACCCTCGGCGACATAGGCCTTGGTCCGCTTGGCCACGGCCTTCTGCTCGAACGGCGACAGGATGGCCGGGCTCAGGGCCTTCAGCGCCTGGACCGACGGGCCATAGGCCTCGACCAGCTGCTGGACGGTCGACTTGTCGCGATGGGCGCGGCGGGCCAGCCAGAAGCTGAGGCTGCGCAGGGCGTAGGCCAGGGCCTTGTACAGCGCCGTCTGGCCGGCGGCCGAGGCGCGGTTGTCCAAACCGTTCACCTGGTCCCACAGCCCGTCGATCCCGAGGATCTCGCGGGCCGCGGCGAAACCGACGACCACCGCGCCGATGTCCGAACCCGCTGCGGCCTTCAGGCGGCTGGGGAAGGTCGGGCCGCACATGTTGACCATCTGGTTGCCGACCACCGTGGCGATGATCTCGCGCTTCAGCCGGTGTTTCTGCATGGCGTCGGCGTACTGATCGAGCCCCTTGGGGAAGTAGCCGCGCAGGGTGGCCTCGAACCACGGATCGTCCGGCGCCTGGCTGGCGACGATCTCGTCGAAGAGGTCCAGCTTGCCATAGGCCAGCAGCACCGCCAGCTCGGGCCGGGTCAGGCCCTTGTTCGACGCCTTGCGCTCGAGCAAGGCGGTATTGGTCGGCAGCCCCTCGACGCGACGGTCCAGGCGGCCGCGCTGTTCCAGGTCGACCATGTAGCGGATCTGGGCGTCGACCTCGGAGGGCGCATCGCTTTCCAGCAAGGTCAGCGCCAGGGTCTGGTCGTAATTGTGCTCCAGCACGTGATGGGCGACGTCGTCGGTCATCGAGGGCAGCAGGACGTTTCGGCTCTCGCGGGTCAGCTCGCCGCCGCGCTCCAGGATCCCGGTCAGGATCTTGATATTGACCTCGTGGTCGGAGCTGTCGACGCCGGCCGAGTTGTCGATGGCGTCGGTGTTGATATGGCCGCCGGCCCCTCCTGCACCCATCTGCGCGAACTCGATGCGGCCCGCCTGGGTCAGGCCCAGATTGGCGCCCTCGCCGACGACCTTGACCCGCAGGTCCGCGCCGTTGATGCGGATGGCGTCATTGGCCTTGTCGCCGGCGTCGGCGTTGGTCTCGCCCTTGGCCTTCACATAGGTGCCGATGCCGCCGAGATAGAGCAGCTCGGCCTTGGACTTCAGGATCGCGGTCATCAGGTCGGCGGGCGAGACGGATTCGGCCTTGATCTCGAACAGCTCGCGCACTTCCTTCGACAGCGGGATGCTTTTCAGGCTGCGGGCGAAGACGCCGCCGCCGGCCGAGATCTTCGACTTGTCGTAGTCCTCCCACGACGAGCGCGGCAGCTTGAACATCCGGTCGCGCTCTTCCCACGACGCGGCCGCGTCGGGGTTCGGATCGAGGAAGATGTGACGGTGGTCAAAGGCGGCCAGCAGCTTGGTCTGCTTGGACAGCAGCATGCCGTTGCCGAACACGTCGCCCGACATGTCGCCCACGCCGACGACGGTGAACGACTGGCTCTGGATGTCCTTGCCCAGCTCGCGGAAGTGGCGCTTGACCGCTTCCCAGGCGCCACGGGCGGTGATGCCCATGACCTTGTGGTCATAGCCGACCGAACCGCCCGAGGCGAAGGCGTCGCCCAGCCAGAAGCCGTAAGCCTCGGCCACGCCGTTGGCGATGTCGGAGAAGGTCGCCGTGCCCTTGTCGGCGGCCACGACCAGGTACGGATCCTGGTCGTCATGCGCCACGACGGACGGCGGCGGCACGACCTGGTTGTCGGCGTCGATATTGTCGGTCAGGTCCAGCAAACCCGACAGGAAGGTCTTGTAGGCGCGGATGGCCTCGGCCTGGATCGCGTCGCGATCGCCGCCGCGCGGCAGATGCTTGGGATAGAAGCCGCCCTTCGATCCGACCGGCACGATGACCGCGTTCTTGACCTGCTGGGCCTTCACCAGACCCAGAACCTCGGTGCGGAAGTCGTCGCGGCGATCCGACCAGCGCAGACCGCCGCGAGCGACGGGACCGAAGCGCAGGTGCACGCCCTCGACATGCGGGGCCGAGACGTAGATCTCGCGGTAGGGCTTGGGGGCCGGCAGGTCTTCCAGCTCGCGCGAGGCGATCTTGAAGCTGATATAGGGCTTGGGCGACCCGTCCTCGGCCGGCTGGTAGAAGTTGGTGCGCTTGATCGCCCCGACCAGGGCGGCCAGGCGGCGCAGCACGCGGTCGGCGTCCAGGCTCTCGACGGCCTGCAGGGCCTCGACGATCCTGGCCTCGACGGCCGCGGCCTGGTCCTGGCGGGTCTTGAGGTCGGCGCGGACGGCCGGGTCGAACTTGGTCTGGAACAGGTCCAGGACCAGGCGGGCGACGCCGGGATGATCCGACAGCGCCTGCTCCTGCACGCCCTGGCTGGGATCCAGGCCCGACTGCTGACGATAGCGGGCCAGGGCGCGGATCAGCGCGGCCTCGCGCCAGCCGATGCCCAGCTCCATCACCAGGCGGTTGAAGCCGTCGCTCTCGGCGCGGCCGGTCCAGATGGCGACGAAGGCGGCCTCGAAGGCCTGCTTGATGTCGGCGAAGACCAGGTGCTCGCCCCGCTCATCGCGCAGGACGAATTCGTGCACCCAGACCTTCTGACCGCGCGGCGAGACCTTGAAGCCTTCCTCGATCAGGGCCTTCAGCCCCATGTGCTCCAGGATCGGCAGCACGTCGGCCAGCGGCGCGGCGGCGCCCGGGCGATAGAGCTTGAAGCGCATGGTCACGGCGTCGTCGTCGGCCCGGCGGAAGGCGCGGACGCGCACCGCCTCGCCCTCGGCCAGATCGTCGATGACCTGGATGTCGGCCAGGGCCTCCTCGGCGTCGTACTGGTCGCGGTAACCGGGCGGGAAGGCGCCGGCATAGCGGGTCAGAAGCTGGGCGACGCGACCGGCCTGGCCCTCGCGGATCACCGCCTCGAAGCGGTCGTCCCAGGTGCGGGCGGTCTCGGCGATGGCGGCCTCGACCGGCGCCAGGTCAGGATCGCCGTGCTCGCCGGGCTGGACGCCCAGGATGTAGTGCACCCGCGCCAGCGGCGCGTCGGAGAAGCTGGGATAATAGGCCGACACCCGGCCGTGGAAGGCCTCGGCCAGGAGGTCGCCGGCCCGGGCGCGGACGCCGGAGTCGTAGCGGTCGCGCGGCACGAACAGCTGCACCGAGATGAAGCGGTCGAACGGGTCGCGGCGGGCGAACAGCTTGACGCGCGGACGGTCGAACAGGTGCAGCACGCCCAGCGCCATGGCCAGCAGCTGGTCGATGTCGGTCTGGAACAGCTCGTCGCGCGGCCAGGTCTCGAGAATGTTGCGCAGACGCTTGCCGTTGTGGCTGTCGGGGTCCTTGCCGGCCCGGGCCAGCACCTGGGCGACCTTGTGACGGACCAGGGGCACGTCGCGGGCCTGGGTCTCATAGGCCTCGGCGGTGAACAGGCCCACGAAGCGGACCTCGCCCGAGGCCTTGCCGTCGGCGCCGTAGCGACGCACGCCGATATAGTCGGTGTAACCGCGACGGTGGACGCGCGAACGCAGGTTGGACTTGGCGACCACGATCGGGTCGCCGATATCGATCTGGGTCCGCAGGTGGGCCGACAGGATCGCCGGCTCGCTGCTGCGGCGCAGGACCGTGCGGGCCTGGTCGCGCAGAACGCCCAGGCTGCCTTCGGGCTGGTACAGGGGCTCCTCGGCCGCATAGCCGCCGTCGGTCGTGCGGGGATATTCGTAGACCCGAGCGCCCAGGAACACGAAGTGGTCGCGCTCCAGCCAGTTGAGGAAGGCCAGGTCCTCGGCCTTCTCCTCGTCGGAGACCGGAACGGCGGCGCTCTGCAGTTCCTCGATCGTGCGGCGCATCAGGGCGCGCATGGCGTCGAAGTCCTGGACGGCCAGGCCGACATCGCCCAGCGCCTCGCGCACGCCGTCCAGCAGGGCGGCTTCGCGGTCTTCGCCGACCGGGGCCAGCCAGATCTGGATCATCGAGCGACGCGTGCCGCCGCAATCCGACACCGGGTGGAACATGGCCCGGACCGAGAACCCGTTCTCGGTCACCTCGCCCATGATGCTGTCGACCAGGAACGGCCGGTCGGGCTGGACGATCTCCAGCAGGTCGGACGGGGTCTCGCCGCCCTCGGCGCGGCGGATGCGGATGGCGGGTTCGGAAAGATCCTTGGCCTGTTCGCCGAAGCGCCAGAAATCGGCCAAAGCGCGGGCCACGTCGGCGATGTCCAGGCCCGGAAACTCGTCGGCGGACCAGTCGTCCTGAGCCTGCGCGGCGAAGTCACGGGCGGCGGGGGAAAGGGCCTCGACCGGGGATCCCAGCGCCTGAGCGAAAGCGACCACCAGGGGGCCGATCGGAGCTTCAGACGATTCAGGGCCGGTTTTTCCGCCGAACATAGGATTTCCTCGCGAATTTTGGTCGCAACCTAGCCCTTTCAGGCGTGCGTTCAACCGACTAGGTGGGAAATCTCATGCATTTCTGCCAGCCATTTTTATGTTGGCGGACGCGGAAGCGCCGCCGGCTGGGGGGAGCCGACGGCGCAGGCCCGCGAGGGGGATGCGGGCGTTTCCAGCACGATCTTGGCGGCCTAGCCAGCCTCGATCGGCGGGGTGTCCGGGTGGGGGGCGCCGGACAGACCATACATAGGCGCCACGCCCCGGGGTTTAAGAGCCACGCCTCACTTCTTTTGTGTCGAAGTTTTTTTGGGAGCGACTTTCGGCTTGGCGGCGTGCAGGCGCTCGCCCTGCGGGTCGCCGTCTTCGGACAGCAGGATGGCGATCCAGCGCGAGCCGTCGAACTGGGCCAGGATCAGCATGGCCGCCACGGTCAGCGGCGTGGAGAGGAACATGCCCGTCACGCCCCAGAGCGCGCCCCAGGCGGCCAGCGACAGCAGCACCACCGTCGGGTCCATGTTCAGGCTGTCGCCCTGCATGCGGGGCAGGATGACATTGCCGACCACGAAGAAGATCGCCTGCAGGGCGCAGAACAGGATGACCGCCGGCCACAGGCTGTCGGGAAACTGCACCAGGGCGAACAGCGGCGGCATGAAGCAACCGATCGCCCCGCCCAGGATCGGGATGTAGGCGGCCAGGAAGATCAGGAAGGCCCAGAAGAAGGCGTTGTCCAGGCCGACCAGCATCATCACCGCCCAGGCGGCGCCGGCGATCATCACGCCGGTCACGGTCTGCAGCCACAGGTACTGTTCGACCCCGTCGCGGATGCGCTGGAACAGCTTCATGTTCTGCTCGCGCTCGGCGTGCTGCGGGTAAAGGCCGACGATCTTGCGGGCGAAGCCCCGGCGCGAGGCGATGATGAAGCCTAGATAGATCATCACCAGCAGGGCGTTGGAGGCGAAATTACCAAACGAGGTGGCGACCTGACCGATATAGCGCTGCGGGTTCAGCTGGTTGATCAGGCTGTCGATCGTGGGTGCGACCTGGATGCCGACGGCGTGGGCGACCTTGGCGATGATCCCGTTCAGCCGAGGGATGTAATCCATCAGCTGGTCGAAGAAGCCTTTGCCGTTGGCGATCACCACCCAGAACGCGCCGCCGAACAGCAGGATCGACAGCACCACCGCCGCCGGCAGGGCGATGCGCGGCGGAAACAGCGTCGGGGCCCGCGCGGTCAGCACGCGGGCGAAGCTGTCGATCATCACCGCCAGGAACACCGCCAGGGCCAGCGGAATCAGGATGCTCCGCATCCAGTAGAGCGCCGCGACCGCCGCGACGACGGCCAGGAACACCACGGCGTTGCGCGTGGTGACGGGAGGCGAGGCAGGCGCGGGCATTTGTAAAAAATCTCCTGGATCGCGGCCGACATTGCCCGCGTGGATTGGCGCGAGGCAAGGCCCCGGCTACGCTCCAACGAGCAATACTGGAGTTTGTGCCCGATGCCCCTGTCGATTGGCGAAAACGAGATCCTGGTCGGCCTGGGCGAAGGCCCCGTGACCCAGCGCCTGGACCGCTCGAACCGGCACGGCGTGGTGGCCGGCGCGACCGGCACCGGCAAGACCGTGACGCTTCAGGTCATGGCCCAGGCCTTCTCCGACGCCGGCGTGCCGGTGTTCGCCGCCGACGTGAAGGGCGACCTCTCTGGCGTCGCCATGCCCGGGACACCGAACGAGAAGATGCTGGCTCGCGCCGCCTCGATGGACCTGCCCCTGTCGCCGGCCGCGCCGCCGGTGATGTTCTGGGACCTGTTCGGCCAGAAGGGCCACCCGATCCGCACGACCATCTCCGAGATGGGGCCGCTGCTGTTGTCGCGCCTGCTGGAGCTGAACGACGTGCAGGAAGGCGTGATGAACATCGTCTTCCACGTCGCCGACCAGGACGGCCTGCTGCTGCTGGACCTGAAGGACCTGCAGGCCTGCCTGAAATATGTCGCCGACCACGCCGACGAGATCGGCACGCAATACGGCAACGTGTCGGCCGCCACGGTCGGGGCCATCCAGCGCAAGCTGCTGACGCTGCAGACCCAAGGCGCCGAGCACTTCTTCGGCGAGCCGGCGCTGGACCTGACCGACCTGATGCGCACTGACGTCGCCGGCCGCGGCTACGTCAACCTGCTGGCCGCCGACAAGCTGATCCAGTCGCCCAAGCTCTATTCGACCTTCCTGCTGTGGCTGCTGTCGGAGCTGTTCGAGGTGCTGCCCGAGGTCGGCGATCCGGAAAAGCCCAAGCTCGTCTTCTTCTTCGACGAGGCGCACCTGCTGTTCAACGATGCGCCCAAGCCCCTCCTGGAGAAGATCGAGCAGGTCGTGCGCCTGATCCGCTCCAAGGGCGTGGGCGTCTATTTCGTCACCCAGAACCCGGCCGACATTCCAGACGCGGTGCTGGGCCAGCTGGGCGCCCGGGTGCAACACGCCTTGCGCGCCTACACCCCCGCCGACCAGAAGGGCCTGAAGGCCGCCGCCCAGTCGTTCCGGGTCAATCCCAGCTTCGACACCGCCGAGACGATCCAGGCCCTGGGCGTCGGCGAGGCCCTGGTCTCGACCCTGGACGAGAAAGGGGCTCCTCGCATTGTGCAAAAGACCCTGATCCGGCCGCCCGCTTCACGCCTGGGTCCGCTGACGCCGCCCGAGCGCGCCGCCCTCCAGGCCCAGAGCCCGGTGGCCGGGGTCTATGACACGCTGCAGGATCGCGACTCCGCCTATGAGGTGCTGCAGGGCCGGGCTCAGCAGGCCCAGCGCCAGGCCGACGCCGATCGCGCCCAGGCCGAAGACGACAAGCGCGAAGCGGCCGAGGCCAAGGTTCGTCAGCGTGAAGAGGCCCGCGAGGCGCGCCAGCCCCGCCCCCGGGCCTCGAACCGCCAGACCGTGACCGAAGCCTTCGCCGTCACCCTGGTGCGCACGGTCGCCTCGACGGCCGGACGCGAACTGATGCGCGGCCTGCTGGGCGGATTGACCCGCCGCCGGCGCTGATCCGGCGTCAGGCCGAGCGCTTTTCCGATTTCGGCTCGCCGGCCGTGGTCACCGCCAGCGGAGCGCTGGCGCTGGCCACGGTCCAGACGCCGATGGCGTCGACCGGGGCCGGACGGCCGATGGCGTAGCCCTGCAGCTCGGTGCAGTTCTCGCCGCGCAGGAACAGGATCTGCTCCTCGGTCTCGACGCCCTCGGCCACGACGGGGATTTCCAGGCTGCGGCCCAGGCCCAGCACGGCGCGCACGATGACGGTGGCGCGGTCGTGGCGGTGGATGTTCTCGACGAAGCTCTTGTCGATCTTGATCTTGTCGAACGGGAAAGACTGCAGGGTCGACAGCGACGAGAAGCCGGTGCCGAAGTCGTCCATGGCGATCCGCACGCCCAGCGCCTTCAGGCGACGCAGGTTGTCCAGGGCGCGCTGATAGTCCTTGAAGAGGGCGCTCTCGGTGATCTCCAGCTCCAGGCGCGCCGGCGACAGGCCGCTGGTGATCAGCACCTCGTGGACCAGGGTCGGCAGGGCCGGATTGTGCAGCTGGATCGGCGACAGGTTGACCGCGATGCGCAGCGGCTTCTCCCACGAGGCGGCGTCGGCGCAGGCGCGGCGCAGGACCCAGTCGCCCAGCGCGCCGATCAGGCCGTTTTCCTCGGCGACGGGGATGAACTCCAGCGGTGAGATCATGCCGCGGGTCGGGTGGTTCCAGCGGACCAGGGCTTCGAAGCCGCAGACCTCGCCGTCGGCGGCGCGGGCCAGCGGCTGATAGTGGACCACCAGTTCCTCGTCGGCGATGCCCTGGCGCAGGTCGCGGGCCAGGTTGCGGCGTTCGCGGATCGTGTCGTCCATCTCGCGCTTGAAGAAGCGATAGACGCCGCGGCCGCTTTCCTTGGCGCGGTACAGGGCCATGTCGGCGTTGGCCATCAGGGCTTCGGCCGTGCGGCCGTCGTCGGGATAGAGGCTGACGCCCAGGCTGGCGCCCATGGCCAGCTCCTGGCCATCGTGGGCGGCCGGCGCGGCCAGCAGGTCGATCAGGCGCCCCGACAGCTCGGCGGCCGCGGTCGGCTGGTCGCCGCCGGCGATCTGGACCACGATGAACTCGTCGCCGCCCAGGCGCGCGGCGAAGGACGGGGCCTGGATCACCGACTGTAGGCGGCGGGCGGTCTCGACCAGAAGGGCGTCGCCGGCCACGTGGCCGTGCTGGTCGTTGACTTCCTTGAAGTGGTCCAGGTCGATGCAGATGACCGACAGGCTCTCGCTCGAGGCCTCGACCCGTTCGACGGCGGCGGCCAGGCGGGCTTGCAGCGAGTTGCGGTTGGGCAGGCCCGTCAGGCCGTCATGTTCGGCCAGGTAGCGGATCTTTTCCTCGGCCGCGCGCCGCTCGCGCAGATCGCGGACGGCCAGGACCGTCAGGCCCGTGGTCTCGATGCGCGCGCCATCGTCCATCAGGCGCGAGAACACCTCGACCGGGATCTGGCGCTCGCCATTGACGGGCTGGATCTTGCCTTCGCGCCGCACGCCCTCGCGGGCCGTGACGGCGGCGTCGTCCAGGGTCAGCATGGCGCCCATCAGGGGTCGGCCGACCAGTTCGGCCAGCGGCGCGCCGGCCAGCTCGCAGAAGGCGGCGTTGGCGTCGTTGATCTGGCCGTCCTGGACGACGACCAGGCCTTCATAGGCGGCGTTGGCCAGGCGGCGGATGCGTTCGAGCGCCGAGCGCGAGGTCTGGGATTCGATAGCGACGGCGCCCAGGCCGCCCAGGATGATCATACCGGTGATCGAACCGACCGCCAGGGTCAGGATGCCGCCCGAAAGCAACTGGTCGGGCACGACGATCGCGCCGTCCGGCACGATGGTGATAGCCGACATGCCCACGAAGTGCAGGCAGACGATGCCCAGGCACAGCACGCCGCCGCCCAGCATCTGACGCTTGAGGGTGCGGGCCGAACCCGCCAGCACCAGGGCCGCGGCCGAACCGCCGATCCCGAGAATGGTCGAAAGCCCGACCGTGGCGTGCTCCCAGACCAGTTGGCCCTGCGTCACGAAGGCCGACATGCCGGTATAGTGCATGGCCGCCACGCCCAGACCCAGCAGCACGCCGCCAGTCAGGTCGTTGGTGGTCGAGCGCTGGGCGGACGCCACCGCGAAACCGGCCGCCATGAACACCGCCGCGATCATCAGCGACAGCAAGGTGCCGCTGGGGCTGTAGCCGGTCTTCAGGCCGGGGGTATAGGCGACCATGGCGATGAAGTGGGTGGCCCAGACGCTGGACCCGGCCACTAGGCCCGTCAGCAGCAGCCAGGCGGCGCGCACATGGCCGCGCGCGCCCTGCATCCGTGAATACAGGCGGAACGTCGTGAAGCAGCCGGCAATGCAGACCACCGCCGCGACGACCACGAGACGCAGGTCATGCTCGGTCGTCAGGCAGGTCAGGAACTTGATCACACACGTGCCCCGAGAGTTACTCCCGAAGACCGCTACGACAGGAGTTGCAAATAAACCGTTGCAGTGACTCCGCCGCGACAATTGGCCATAGGGTCGTTGGCTTGCGCAATTTCCTGCCTCGACTTGACGATCGCCCCCTCATCTCGCCTTGGTCGCCTCCCGGCCTGGTCATCAGGATGTCATGGTCCGGAGTGTTTTGACCGGGCGGCTTGCCTCGGCGTCGCGATTGGCGGAATAGGCGGAAAGCGTCGCGCAAGGCGGCGCTCGTTCGAATCGGGATGCTTCGATGCGCGTAGCGATGATTGGCACGGGTTATGTGGGCCTGGTGTCGGGGGCGTGTTTCGCCGACTTCGGTCACCTGGTGACCTGCATCGACAAGGATCCGAGCAAGATCGAGCGCCTGGAGCGCGGCGAGATCCCGATCTTCGAGCCCGGCCTGGATGACCTGGTCGCCCGCAACGTCCGCGAAGGCCGCCTGTTCTTCACGCTGGAAGGCGCGCAAGCGATCAAGGACGCCGATGCGGTATTCATCGCCGTCGGCACGCCCACGCGTCGTGGCGACGGTCACGCCGACCTGTCTTACGTCTATTCTGCCGCCGAAGAGATCGCCGGCCTGATCGACGGCTTCACCGTGATCGTCACCAAGTCGACCGTGCCGGTCGGCACCGGTGACGAGGTCGAGGCGATCATCCGCAAGACCAATCCGAACGCCCAGTTCGCCGTGGTCTCCAATCCCGAATTCCTGCGCGAAGGCGCGGCGATCGAGGACTTCAAGCGTCCCGACCGCGTCGTGGTCGGCACCGACGACGAACGCGCTCAGGCCGTGATGCGTGATCTCTATCGTCCGCTGAGCTTGAACGAGACGCCGCTGGTGTTCACCGGCCGCCGGACGAGCGAGCTGATCAAGTACGCCGCCAACGCGTTCCTGGCGATGAAGATCACCTTCATCAACGAGATGGCCGACCTCTGCGAAGCCGTCGGCGCCGACGTCCAGCAAGTCGCCAAAGGCATCGGCCTGGACAAGCGCATCGGCGGCAAGTTCCTCAACGCTGGTCCCGGCTATGGCGGCTCGTGCTTCCCGAAGGACACCATCGCGCTCGTGAAGACTGCCCAGGACTACGGCGCGCCGACCCGGCTGATCGAGACCACGGTCGAGGTCAATGACGCCCGCAAGAAGGCCATGGCCGGCAAGGTGGCCAAGGCCATCGGTTCGGACGACCTGACCGGCAAGACGATCGGCGTGCTGGGCCTGACCTTCAAGCCCAATACCGACGACATGCGCGATGCGCCTAGCCTCGATATCGTCCCAGCCCTGCAGGCCCTGGGCGCCAAGGTCCAGGCCTTCGATCCGGAAGGCGCCAAGGAGGCCGCGCACCTGCTGAAGGACGTCGACTTCAAGGTCGGCGCCTATGAAGCCGCCGAGGGTGTTGATGCGTTGGTCATCCTGACCGAGTGGGACCAGTTCCGGGCCCTCGACCTGGATCGGCTGAAGCTCTTGATGAACGCCCCGACCGTCGTCGACCTGCGCAATGTCTACAAGCCGGCCGAGATGGTGCGCCACGGCTTCACCTACGCTTCGATCGGGCGAGGCTGATCCATGGCGGCTCCGATCATCGTCACCGGTGCGGCAGGCTTCATCGGCATGCATGTGGCCGAGCGCCTGCTGGACCGCGGCGAGACGGTGATCGGGGTCGACGTCTTCAACGCCTACTACGATCCGGCCCTGAAGGACGCCCGCGCCGCGCGGCTGGCAGGCCGCGACGGCTTCACGATGGTTCGGATGGACATCGCCGAGCACGAGGCCTTCGCCCATCTGGTGAAGTCCTCCGGCGCCAAGCGGGTCGTGCACCTGGCCGCCCAGGCCGGGGTCCGCTACTCGATCGAGAACCCCTTCGCCTACGAGCGCAGCAACCTGGCCGGCCACCTGTCGGTGCTGGAAGCCTGTCGCCACGCCGGCGTCGAGCACCTGGTCTACGCCTCCTCGTCCAGCGTCTATGGCGACCGGCCGCTGAACGGCGACGGCTTCCGCGAGACCGATCCGGCCAACGACCCGGTCTCACTGTACGCCGCCACCAAGCGGTCGTGCGAGATGCTGAGCCAGAGCTATGCGGCGCTCTACGGCTTTCCCCAATCGGGCCTGCGGTTCTTCACCGTCTATGGCCCCTGGGGCCGGCCGGACATGGCCTATTTCAGCTTCACCGAGAAGATGCTGAGGGGCGAGCCGATCGACGTCTATGGCGAGGGCGAGATGGCCCGCGACTTCACCTTCATCGACGACATCGTCGACGGCATCCTGGGGGTGCTGGACCATCCGCCGGGGCAAGGCGGCCATGAGGTCTACAATATCGGCGACAACGATCCGGTCGGGCTGATGGAGATGATCTCCACCCTCGAGGCGGCGCTCGGCGTCGAGGCCACGAAGGTGATGCTGCCGATGCAGCCGGGCGACGTGCCGGCCACCTTCGCCAATATCGACAAGATCCACGCCCTGTGCGGCTACAAGCCCAAGGTCAAGCTGGCCCAGGGCCTGGCGCGCTTCGTCGCCTGGCGGCGCGCCTACGCCGGCTGAGCCAACCTGGCCTGCCGGTATTCGCGCCAGGAAATGAACAGCGTCGAGGCCACCACGATCGCCGCCCCGACGAGGGTCGCCGGCTTGGGGATCTCGTGGAACAGCAGGAAGCCGGCGCCGACCGCGAAGACCAGTCGCGTATAGTCGATCGGGGCCATGGCGGCCGCCTCGCCGACCTGCATGCCCTTGATGTAAGCGCCTTGAGTGAGCGTGCCGATCACCCCCATGGCGGCCAGCAGGCCCAGGTCCGGCAGGGTCGGCCAGCGCCAGACGAACAGCGCCGGCGGGATGGCGAAGACCAGACCGAGCACGGCGGCATAGACCAGCAGCACGAACGGGCTGTGGTCGCGGGTCATGACCTTCATGCCGGTGATGGTCAGGGCGAACAGCAGCGACGAGGCCAGGGCTGCGGCCTGGGGCCAGCCCAGCCAGGCTTCCACCCCGCCGCTGCCGGGCCGCAGCATGACCAGCACGCCCAGGAAGCCGACCAGGGCCGCGCCGACCCTCAAAGGCCCGATCGGTTCGCGCAGCACGAAGGCCGCCAGCGGCACCAGCCACAGCGTCCGGGTGAATGACAGCGCATTGGCGTCGGCCAGCGGCAGCTTCTGATAGGCGTAGAAGCCCAGGATCAGCGCCAGAACCCCGGCGCTGGAGCGGAAGATGATGATCCCTGGCCGGGTGGTGCGGAAGGCCCCGCGCCAGTCGCGGGCGATCAGCGGCAGCAGCACGATCACCCCCGCCAGCTGGCGATAGAAGGTCTGCAGGGCGGCCGGATAATCGTCGCCCAGGAACTTGATCAGGGTGGTCATCGCCGTGAAGCCGACCGCCGAGGCCAGCATCCACAGCGCGCCACGCAGGTTTGGCGTGAGGGTCACCCCGCCCCGCCGGCCGCGACCAGTTGGGCGCGCATGGCCTCGGCCTGTTCGGGCGAGATGCCCATGGCCGCCAGGATCGGCGACGGCGTCTTGACGTCCCAGGCGCTGCGCGGCCCCACCGTGATGCCGCCGTCGACGACGATGTGTGTGCCGGTCACGAAGATCGAGTCGTCGCTGGCCAGGTAGAGGGCCGCGGCGGCGATGTCCTCGGGCAGGCCCGACTTGGGGATCGGCTGGATCTTGGGGCCGATCGACGCGACCTGGGCGGCCATCTGGTCGGCGACCTCGCGCGGCAGGCCCATCGACGCCCCGAAGATCGAGGTGGCGATCAGGCCCGGGCAGATGGCGTTGACCCGGATCTTCAGCGGCGACAGCTCGGCCGCCGCGCAGCGGCTCATGTGGATCACCGCCGCCTTGGCCGCCGAATAGGCCAGCGGTCCGAAGCCCGCCTGCAGGCCGGCGATCGAGGCGGTATTGATGATCGAGCCGCCGCCGCGCTTCAGCATCAGCGGCGTGGCGTGCTTCATGCCCATGGCCGGACCGCGCACCAGGAGGGCGAAGGTCTTGTCCCAGCCGTCGGCGGTCAGCTCCTGGACCCCGGCGGGCGTGCCGCCGTGGCCGGCGTTGTTGAACAGGATGTCGAGGCCGCCGAACGCGCTCTCAGCAAGCGCTATGGTGGCGGCCAGATCCTCGTCAGAGGTGACGTCGCAGCGCTGGAAACGGACCCGGTCGGGGAAACGCTTCTCCAGCATCCGCCCCTTCTCGTCCTGCAGGTCGGCGGCGACGACGCTGGCGCCTTGCGCGACGAACAGCTCGACCGCGCCCAGCCCGATGCCCGAGCAGCCCCCGGTGACGACGGCGACCTTGCCGTCCAGACGTCCAGCCATGAGAAAATTCCTCCGCGTCCCCGGCCTCTCAACGGGCCGAGTGATCAATGATCATACTCGCGAAGCAAACAGATGTTGGCTAGGGCCTAATCCTTGGCCGGTAGCGCAAAATCAGGCCAACGAATTCAGGCGGGACGGCGCACCAGCGGCTGCAACAGCCGGCCGACATGGGTGACGCCCAGCCACAGCATGCACGGGACCAGCAGCACGGCCCAGGCCAGGCCCAAACCGATCAGGCCCAGTCCCGCGACGGCGCGGTGCGCAAAGCCGGAGCGCTCGTTGGCCTCCAGCGTCATGACACGAATATCCAGGCCCATTATCCCCCAAGCCCCTCTTTGGAGATCACGAACGCTTTTACTGAAATGAACATTAACGCGCGCCTTCGTTCCGTGCACGCATTTGCTCCCAGCGCGCGTTTTCCGCGGCGCGAACATCGCCTGCCGAGGCGCGTCGGGTCATGGCCCGCGTCAGGTCGCGACAGGCCGGGCCGACCAGCGACCAGGGCTCGACGCAATAGCGCGAGAACAGACGCTGCGGGTCGATCATTAGGCGGAACAGCCATTCCATGCCCATCGGCCCCATCCAGCGCGGCGCGGCCTGCTGGACGCCGGCCTCGTAGTCGAAGGCCCCGCCGACGGTGAAGGTCACGGCGGGGCCGTAAGCCTTGTGGTTCTCCAGCGTCCAGATCTCCTGACGCGGCATGCCCATGCCGACCAGCACGATGTCGGGCTGGTAGTCGCGGATCTTGGCGACCACCGCCTCGTTCTCGGCCGAGCCGGACGTGACGTCGAAATAGCCGTGATGGCTGGCGATCTGCGCGGCCGGATAGTCCTGGCGGACGCGGTCGATGGCCTTCTCGGCCACGCCCGGCGCGCCGCCGACGAAGAAGACCTTCCAGTTCTTGCGCGTGGCCAAGGCCCAGAAATCGTCGCGCCAATCCAGATAGGTGCAGCGGTGGAAGCGCCGGCTGGCCCGGCCGACCAGGCGCGCCCAGAAGATCAGCGGCACGCTGTCGACCTCGATCAGGTCGGCGGCCTTGTAGAACTCGCCGATCTGGTGGTCCTTGCCGATCAGGTACAGGCTGTGGAGATTGTGGTTGGCGACGATCGCGCTCTGGCCCGCCGCCAGCTTGCCGGTGACGAAGTGAAAGACTTCCTCGGGACGCACCAGGTCCATGGTCCCGCCCAGCACCTGCACACGCTCTTCCGGACGCCGGTTCAGGCGGAACGGACGGCGCGGGGCGGCCGAAGCCGCCTCGTTTGCGCCGCCTTGCTCTATCGGGACGAACATCGCCACAGAGTCTCCTAATCTCGGAGACAGTCTGCGGCGGGTATCCTGTTTCTTTCGCTAAAAAGGATACTTAGCGGGATTTAACCACGTCCCGCTAACCGTCCTATTCAACCGTGATGACGACCTTGCCCATGGCCTTGCGGCTGGACAGATGGGCGATCGCGTCGCCGGCCCGGGCCAGCGGGAAGCGCTCCGAGACGTACGGCTTGATCTTGCCGGCCGCGTAGAGGTCCATCAGCTCCTTGAGGTTCTGAGCGTGGCCCGCAGGATCGCGCGCCACCGCCGCGCCCCAGAACACGCCGACGATGTCGCACGACTTCAACAGCGTGAGATTCAACGGGATTTTCGGAATCCCCGACGGGAAGCCGATGACCAGGAAGCGGCCGTTCCAGCCCGCCGCGCGGATGGTGGCCTCGGAATAGTCGCCGCCGACCGCGTCATAGGCGATGTCCCAGCCATTGGGTCCGCAGGCGTCCTTGATCAGGCCCGCCAGCGCCTTCTGGCCGTCCTTGTCGAACGGTCCGCGCGGATAGACGACGCCGCTGTCGGCGCCGTGCTTGATGGCCAGATCGACCTTCTCCTGGCTGGAGGCTGCGGCAATAACGCGCACCCCCATCGCCTTGCCCAGCTCCACGGCGGCCAGGCCGACGCCGCCGGCGGCGCCCAGGACCAGCAGGGTCTCGCCGGCCTTCGCATGGGCGCGGTCTTTCAACGCGTAGTACGAGGTGCCGTAGGTCAGGACGAAGGCTGCGGCCTCGTCGAAGGGCATGGTGTCGGGGATCGGGGTGCAGCGCTGCTCTTCCAGGGCCAGCTTCTCGGCGAAACCGCCCCAGCCGGTCGAGGCCAGCACGCGGTCGCCGACCTTGAAGCGGGTGACGCCCTCGCCGACCGCCGCGATCACGCCCGACACCTCGCCGCCCGGCGCGAACGGACGCGGCGGCTTGAACTGGTACTTGTCCTCGATGATCAGCACGTCGGGATAGTTGACCCCGCAGGCCTTGACGTCGATCAGCACCTGGCCGGGTCCCGCGACGGGATCGGGCAGCTCTTCCAGCACCAGGGTCTCGGGTCCGCCGACCACCTTGCTGAGCACCGCCTTCATCTCGCTTCTCCCGTTCTTTATCTTTAATCAAGCCGACGCTAGCGCAGGGCGCTGGCCCAAGGAAGCAGAATGTCAAACAAACGTTTTAGTCTCGCGCTGCACGGCGGCGCAGGGGCCAAGCCCGGCCATGACTACAGTGTCGAGATCGCCCACATGCGCGGCCTGGTCGAGGCGGCGCGCGAGCGGCTGGCCGCCGGCGCCAGCGCCCTGGACGTCGCGGTCGAGACGGTGGTCGGCCTGGAGGCCAGCGGCCTCTACATCGCCGGCAAGGGCGCCTCGCCCAACGCCGCCGGCGAATACGAGCTGGACGCCAGCCTGATGGACGGGACGACCCTGAAAGCCGGCTCGGTCGCCGCCCTGCAGGGCTTCAAGAGCCCAATCCTCGCCGCGCGCGCCGTGATGGAGAAGACCCCGCACGTGATGCTGGCCGGCCAGGGCGCCATCGACTTCGCCCGCGCCCAGGGGCTCGAGACGGTCGAGGATCCAGAAAGCTGGTTCACCCAGGCCGGCGCCTTCGAGGACAATCATCCGCCTGAGGTCCTGCCGACCGGCACCGTCGGCTGCGTGGTCCGCGATGGCGAAGGCCGTCTGGCGGCCGCCACCTCGACCGCCGGCGTGTGCGGCAACCTGCCGGGTCGGGTCGGCGATTCGCCCATCATCGGGGCCGGCGCCTGGGCCGACGGCTACGCCGCCGTCTCCTGCACCGGCCAGGGCGAGTACTTCATCCGCACCGCCGTCGGCGTCCAGATCGCCCACCGGGTGCGGTTCGGCGGCGAAAGCCTGGAAGCGGCGGCGAAGGCGGCGATCCAGGGCGTGGCGGATCTGGGCGGGCATGGCGGTCTGGTCTCCGTGGATCGCGAGGGCAACGTGGCGATGCCGTTTGCGTCGAGCGGCCTGAAGCGGGCGGCGCTGCTGCTGGACGGGACGGTGATCAGCGAGGCGTTCTGATCCGCCTTGCGTCCTTCGAGGCTCGGCTTCCGACTCGCACCTCAGGATGAGGAATTCAGAACAAAGCTCCTCATCCTGAGGCGCCCGCGCAGCGGGCCTCGAAGGACGCACGGCGTTTCGGCTTCACGCGGGAACCCGCTGAAGGCCATGAAAGGGACGCGGAGCGCCCGGGCTGCGCCCGGAATGTGAGTTTGTAAGTACCGTTTCGACGAAGCCAGAGCGCCCCGCGTAGTCCGTTATCCGATGAGCCCTCGGCGCGCGGGGTCTTAACCCGCTTCCGAAAGAGGCCCCCGACGGGCGGGCCGGGGCGACGCCCCCGGTCCCGGACGCCCGGGCGATTTCAGCCCGGGCCTGTCGCGTCCGCCGAACCTCCACCGCCCCTAAAGGCAAGGACCAGGGGCTTCGTCCCATGTTTCAGGGAACCTGCCGCTGGATCCGTCGCGAAGGCGCTTCCGAAGAAGCCTCGACGAGCGCTACCCGCTCGACCACCCCTGACAGCCGTCACGATCGCCGGCCGGACGTCCCTTCCAAGCCGTCAGGTGGAGTTAGTATGGGGCGGCGCTGAACGCGGATCATTCAGCGGGGTGTAAAATCGACAAACGGTTGATTTCGTTCGATCCGAGATCGCGAACGCCGAGCGTATTTACGCTCCAATCCCCGTACTTGCCCCCTCCGCGCCTGCGGCGCTCCTCCCCCAGAGGGGGAAGACGGCCTGTCTGGCCCCTCCGGGGGCGGACGACCGCGCGCTGGCGCGCGGTCAGGTGGGGGCCTGTGCTGAGCGGCAAGTTGGCGCCCAGAGATTCCCTTCCCCGCTCCCAGCCTCTAAACAGTCACCGCCGCGCGCCTTTGCGTCGCACCATGACGGATGATCTTGATGCACGACCGGGCTGGACTTCGCGCGCTGCCGGAAGATCTCATCGACCTGGACGCCTTGCTGCGCGCCTATGTCGAGATCAAGCCGGACGTCTCCGATCCCGGGCAGAAGGTGGTGTTCGGCACCTCGGGCCATCGCGGCTCCAGCCTGGACGGCGGCTTCAACGAGAACCACATCCTGGCCATCACCCAGGCGGTCGTCGAACACCGCGCCGCGCAAGGCGTGACCGGCCCGATCTTCGTCGGCCGCGACACCCACGGCCTGTCTGAGCCGGCCTTCCGCTCGGTGCTGGAAGTGCTGGCTGGCAACGGCGTCACCGCGCTGATCGACGCCGACGGCGGCTTCACCCCGACCCCGGCCGTGTCGCACGCGATCCTCACCCATAACCGCGCGAATGCAGCGCAGGCCGATGGCCTGCTGCTGACCCCCTCGCACAACCCGCCGCGCGACGGCGGCATCAAGTACAATCCCCCCAGCGGCGGCCCCGCCGACAGCGGCGCGACCTCGGCGATCGCCGCCCGCGCCAACGACCTGCTGGCCCAGAACCTGAATGGCGTGAAGCGCGTCGGCTTCGATGAGGCCCAAAAGGCCGCCGGGCGCTACGATTTCCTGGGCCGCTATGTCGACGACCTGCCCAGCGTCATCGACATCGCGACGATCCGCGCGGCCGGCGTGCGCATCGGCGCCGACCCGCTGGGCGGCGCGGCCGTGGCCTATTGGGGCGCGATCGCCGAGCGCCACAAGCTGAACCTGACCGTGGTCAACGACGCCGTCGACCCGCGCTGGGCGTTCATGCCGCTCGACACCGACGGCAAGATCCGCATGGACTGCTCCTCGCCCAAGGCCATGGCCAACCTGATCGAGATCATGCAGGGCGGCGCGGCCTATGACGTGGCGACCGGCAATGACGCCGACGCCGACCGCCACGGCATCGTCACCCCCGACGGCGGGCTGATGAACCCCAACCACTACCTGGCCGCGGCGATCTCGTACCTGTTCACCCACCGTCCGGGCTGGGGCGCCGACGTCGCGGTCGGCAAGACCCTGGTCTCGTCCTCGATGATCGATCGGGTGGTGTCGGGCCTGGGCCGCCGGCTGCTCGAGGTGCCCGTCGGCTTCAAGTATTTCGTGCCGGGCCTGCTGGACGGCTCGGTCGGCTTCGGCGGCGAGGAGTCGGCCGGCGCGGCCTTCCTGCGCCACGACGGCAGCGTGTGGACCACCGACAAGGACGGCCTGCAGCTAGCCCTGCTGGCCGCCGAGATCCAGGCCAAGACCGGCCAGAGCGCCAGCCAGCTATACGGCGACCTGACCAAGCAATACGGCGCACCGGCCTATGCCCGCGTCGACGCCCCGGCCAGCCGCGAGGAAAAGGCCCGTCTGGCCAAGCTCAGCCCCAGCGACGTCAGCGCCAAGACCTTGGCCGGCGAGCCGATCACCGACATCCTCACCGCCGCCCCCGGCAATGGCGAAGCGATCGGCGGCCTGAAGGTCTGCACCGCCAACGCCTGGTTCGCCGCGCGGCCATCGGGCACCGAGGACGTCTACAAGGTCTATGCGGAGTCGTTCCTGGGTCCGGACCACTTGAAGCAGGTCCAGGCCGAGGCGCGTGATGTCGTGGCGGGGGCGTTGAAGGGCTGAGCTCTCCTGTCATCCCGGCCAAGCGCGCAGCGCGCCGAGCCGGGACCGCCGGAAACGCCGAGCCTGCCGCGGTCCCGGATAGCCTCTGCGAGGCTTCCGGGATGACAGTTGGGGAGGCAGGGTCTATACGCCCGCCATGTTTGAAGGCCTTTCCCCCCTCGCCCGCGAAGCCCGCTCCTGGCCGTTCGAGCAGGCGCGCGCCACTATCGCCCGCGTCCTGCGCGTGCGCCTCCCCGACCGCGCCGATCAGGAGGCCGCGAAAGCCCTGATCGAGGCCGGCAAGGCGGACGAGGCGGTGAAAGCCTATCCGGCGCTGGCCAAGGCCGTGATCTTCGAGACCGGCTATGGTCCGTCGGGCCTGCCGCACCTGGGCACGTTCGGCGAGGTGGCGCGCACGACCATGGTGCGCCAGGCCTTCCGCGCGCTGGTCGACGATCACATTCCGACGCGCCTGATCGCCTTCAGCGACGACATGGACGGCCTGCGCAAGGTTCCCGACAACATCGAGAACAAGCAGCCGCTGATCGAGGACCTGGGCAAGCCGCTGACGGTCGTCCGCGACCCGTTCGGCACCCACGACAGCTTTGGCGCCCACAACAACGCCCGCCTGCGCGCGTTTCTGGACGGCTTCGGCTTCGAGTACGAGTTCGTCTCCTCGACCGAGTGCTACAAGGGTGGCCTGTTCGATACGACGCTGCTGACGGCCCTGGAGCGCTTCGACGCCATCCAGAAGGTCATGCTGCCGACGCTGGGCGAAGAAC
Organism: uncultured Caulobacter sp.; assembly: GCA_964601775.1. Taxonomy (GTDB): domain Bacteria; phylum Pseudomonadota; class Alphaproteobacteria; order Caulobacterales; family Caulobacteraceae; genus Caulobacter. The sequence goes on from CAZRPD010000033.1 coordinate 25,546, forward strand.
GCCGCGCGACCTATTCGCCGTTCCTCCCCATCAGCCCCACCACCGGCAAGGTGCTGCAGGTCCCGACCCTGGAGCGCAATGTCGAGAAGGGCACGATCGTCTTCGAGGACGAGGACGGCGCACGCGTCGAGGTCCCGGTCACCGGCGGCCACGTCAAGATGCAGTGGAAGCCCGACTGGGCCATGCGCTGGACGGCGCTCGGCGTCGACTACGAGATGTCGGGCAAGGACCTGATCGACTCGGTCAAGGCCTCGGGCGCGATCTGCAAGGCCCTGGGTGGGGTTCCGCCGGAAGGCTTCAACTACGAGCTCTTCCTGGACGAGAACAACCAGAAGATCTCCAAGTCCAAGGGCAACGGCCTGTCGATGGAGGACTGGCTGCGCTACGGCGCGCCGGAGAGCCTGTCATATTACATGTTCCAGAGCCCCAAGTCGGCCAAGAAGCTCTATTTCGACGTCATCCCCAAGGCGACGGACGAATATCTGCAGCAGCTGGACGCCTATCAGCGCCAGGAGCCGGCCAAGCAGCTGGATAACCCCGTCTGGCACATCCATTCGGGCCGCCCGCCGCAATACGGCTCGCCGGTGTCGTTCAGCCTGATGCTGAACCTGGTGTCGGCCGCCGACGCCTCGACCAAGGAAATTCTCTGGGGCTTCCTGTCGCGCTACATCCCGGGCGCGTCGGCCGAAACCCAGCCGCTGCTGGACCGCCTGGCCGGCTACGCGATCAACTATTACGAGGACTTCGTGAAGCCCACGAAGACCTTCCGCGCCCCCACCGACCAGGAGCGCGCCGCGATGCTGGACCTGCTGGCCAAGCTGAAGGCCATGCCGGCCGACGCCCCGGACGCCGAGCTGATCCAGAACGAGGTGTTCGAGGTCGGCAAGACCCACGGCTTCGACCCGCTGCGCGCCTGGTTCCAGGCCCTGTACGAAGTGCTGCTGGGCCAGAGCCAGGGCCCGCGCTTCGGTTCCTTTGCCGCGATCTTCGGCATCGACCGGACGATCGCCTTGATCGAAGAGAAGCTCGCCTAATACAGAAATCAAAAAGGCCAAGCTTGCGCGCGCGGGGTGAATCCTCGCGCGCTGCGACACCATGCCTCGCAAAATGAACGAAGTCTGAATTCGTGGTTAAGGGTCCGCCCACCATTCGGAGTCTAGGCTACGACCATCAGAACCAAGATTTAAACCTCAAGGTTACTCTCATGGCTTCGTTCACTCTGCGTCCCACCGACCGCCAGGAATTCGACTCGCTGCTCGGCGGCATCGTCCAGCAATTCCCCGACGCCCATGTCGAGGCGGCTCACAACGACACCTGGGCGTCCTATCGCCTGGACGTGTCGTGCGAGGATCCCTCGGCCGGCCCGCTGATCGCCTGGCTGCTGGACAGCCACGCCAGCTGCCCGCGCACCTGATCCTTCTGGGGTCGGCCTACTGGCTGACCCAGACGATCCGGCCGACCCAGGCGACCTCGTCGCGGGAGAGCAGGCGGTCTTCGCCGCTCCCCGCCAGCGGGGTCAGCTCGACGGTCCGGGCCGTGACGCGGCCCAGCTCGCGCACCAGGATTTCGCCGGCCAGGGTCTTGGCCACCACGCGGTCGCCCTTGCGCGGCTCGACGGTGGGCGAGACCAGCAGCCGGTCGCCGTCGCGATAGACTGGCGCCAGCGCGTCGCCCGACACCTCGAGCGCGAACAGGCCCTCGCCCAGGTCCGGCGCGGCGATCTCGTCCCAGCCTTCGCCGGCCGGCGCCCCCGCCTCGTCGAACAGGCCCTCGCGCCCCGCCTCGGCCAGGCCGATCAGCGGCGCCGCTCGTTTTGCCTGCCCCGCCGGTTCGGTCAGGGCGGCGAATTCCGAGAAATTCACCCCCGTCGCTTCCAGCAGCTTGGCCAGGCTTTCGGTCGAGGGCCAGCGCGCGCGGCCGTCGGTCTCGGCGGAACCGCGCTTGGAGCGATTGAAGCTGGTGGGATCCAGGCCCGCCATCCGGGCCATGGCCGACGGCGTCATGTCGAAGCGCTCGGCCAGGGCGTCGATCGCGCGCCAGATTTCGCCGTGAGAGAGGGTCGCCATGAGGCTCTCCTTGGAACGGCCTTCACCCCCGAAGCTACGCCCTTCGACCTAGGAAAGTAAACCTATCACCCATGCTGAAGTTGACGTTTACGTAAGCGTTGACGCATCCCCGAGATCGGGTTTAGGGTGATCAACGATAACAAGGCGGCCCGGCCGCGGTAGCCAGGCCCTTCTCATTGGGAGGTTTCCAACCATGGCCGACCTGCGTCGCCCCGAGCGGACTTTTACGATCCGCCAGCTCTGCAACGAATTCAAAGCCACCCCGCGCGCCCTGCGCTTCTACGAGGACAAGGGCCTGCTGAACCCCGCGCGCGAGGGGCTGAACCGCGTCTATTCGCACAAGGACCGGGTGCGCCTGCAGCTGATCCTGCGCGGCAAGCGCGTGGGCCTATCGCTGACCGAGATCCGCGAACTGCTCGACCTCTATGACGAGAACGACGAGGGCGCGGCCCAGATGGCCCGCTCGCTGAAGAAGTTCCGCGAACGCGCCAACGCTCTGGAGCAGCAGCGCGACGACATCGACAACGCGCTGATCGAGCTGCGCGAGGCCTGCAACCGCCTGGAGCGCCGCCTGACCGAGATCCGCCCCGACCTGCTGCCCCGCGCGGCCGACTACGAGCAGGTGCTGCGCGCCCGCCTGGACGGTCACAGCGAAGCGATGTTGGGCAAGTAAGACACCCCTTGCGCCGGCTCCTGCGCGAGCCGGCGACCCGTTTCCTCTCCCGACCGATCCAGGACTGCCCATGACCTATCAGCCGCCCGTTCGCGATCACGCCTTCATCCTGCGCGACGTGCTCAATATCGATCAGCACGGCGCCCTGCCGGGCTTCTCGGACGCGCCGTTCGAGACCGTTGAGCAGATCCTGGAGGCCGCCGCCCAGTTCACCGGCGAGGTCCTGGCCCCGCTGAACACGGTCGGCGACAAGAGCGGCTGCCAGCTGGATCCGGCCACCAACGTCGTCACCACCCCGCCGGGCTTCAAGGCCGCCTACAAGCAGCTGTGCGAAGGCGGCTGGACCGGCCTGGGCTCTGACCCGGCCTATGGCGGCCAAGGCCTGCCGCACGTCGTCAACCTGGCCTTCAGCGAGATGTCGAGCTCGGCCAACATGGCGTTCTCGATGTATCCGGGCCTGGCGCACGGCGCTTACTCCGCCATCCATACCGGCGGCACGGACGAGCAGAAGCAGACCTACCTGCCCAAGATGGTGACCGGCGAATGGACCGGCACCATGAACCTGACCGAGCCGCACTGCGGCACGGACCTGGGCCTGCTGCGCACCAAGGCGGTCCCGCAGGCCGACGGCAGCTACAAGATCACCGGCCAGAAGATCTGGATCAGCGCCGGCGAGCACGACATGTCGGACAACATCATCCACCTGGTGCTGGCCCGCATCGAGGGCGCGCCGGCCGGGGTGAAGGGCATCAGCCTGTTCATCGTGCCGAAGTTCTTCGTGAAGGACGACAACTCGGTCGGCGACCGGAACCAGGGCGTCAAGTGCGTCGGCCTGGAAGAGAAGATGGGCATCCACGGCAACGCCACCTGCGTCATGCAGTACGACGACGCAGAGGGCTATCTGATCGGCGAGGAGAACGCCGGCCTGAAGATCATGTTCGTGATGATGAACGAGGCCCGCCTGGGCGTCGGCATGCAGGGCGTGGCCCAGGGCGAGGCCGCCTACCAGGCCGCCGTCGCCTTCGCCAAGGATCGCCTGCAGGGCCGCTCGCTGACGGGTCCGAAGAACGCCGAAGGCCCGGCCGATCCGATCATCGTCCACCCCGACGTTCGCCGCATGCTGCTGGAGAGCAAGGCCTTGATCGAAGGCGGCCGCGCCTTCCTGTTCTGGACCGCCCTGCACGGCGACCTGTCGCACGTCCACCCCGACGCGGCGGTGCGTGAAAAGTCGTCGGACTATATGGGCCTGATGACCCCGGTGCTGAAAGGCTACCTGACCGACAAGGGCTTCGAAGTTTGCTCCAACGCGGTGCAGGTGCACGGCGGCAGCGGCTTCACCGAGCACTTCCCGGTCAGCCAGTTCATGCGCGACTGCCGCATCGCCCTGATCTACGAGGGCACCAACGGCGTGCAGGCCCTGGACTTGGTCGGCCGCAAGCTGGCGGCCAAGGGCGGCCGCGCGGTCATGACCTTCTTCCAGGAAGTCGACCAGTTCATCGGCGAGAACGACGGCGACGCCGAGCTGAAGCCGTTCATCGAGGCCCTGGCCGGCGTGAAGGCCCAGCTGCAGGACGGCACCATGTGGCTGATGCAGAACGGCCTGCAGAACCCCGACAACGCCGGCGCGGCCTCGACCGACTACATGCACCTCTTCGGCCTGACCGGCCTGGCGTACATGTGGGCGCTGATGGCCAAGGCCGCGAACGCCAAGATCGCCGCCGGCTCGTCGGACCCGTTCTTCACGACCAAGCTGACCACCGGTCGCTATTTCATCGAACGCATCTTGCCTGACGCGGGGGCACACCTCGCCAAGTTGAAGACGGGTTCGGCGACCCTGATGGCGCTGCCCGCGGAGGCTTTCTGATCATGAGCGTGCTCAACGTCGAAAAACCGGCTTTCATGGCCGAAGAGGACATCGCGATCTTCGAAGACGCGGTGGGCAAGTTCTTCGATGAGCACGCGCCTGAATCGACGGTCGCGCAGTGGCGCAAGAACCACTGCGTCGATCGCGACATGTGGACCAAGGCGGGAGAGGCCGGGCTGCTCGGCCTCTCCACGCCGGAAGAATACGGCGGGGCCGGCGGCGACTATCGCCACGAGGTCGTGCTGATGGACCAGTTGGGCCGCAAGGGCGTCGACGGCTTCGGCGCCAGCCTGCACAACGCCATCATCATGCCGTACATCTTCCACTACGGCACCGAGGAGCAGAAGCAGCGCTGGCTGCCGCGCATGGCCACCGGCGAGCTGGTCGGCGCCATCGCCATGACCGAGCCCGGCGCCGGCTCCGACCTGCAAGGCGTGAAGACCACCGCCAAGAAGGCCGGCAACCAGTACGTCATCAACGGCTCCAAGACCTTCATCACCAATGGCCAGACGGCCAACCTGATCATCGTGGTCGCCAAGACCGACCCGACCGCCGGCGCACGCGGCACGTCCCTGCTGATCGTCGAGACCGATGGCGCGGAAGGCTTCGAGCGCGGCCGCAACCTCGACAAGCTGGGCCAGGAAGCCCAGGACACGTCCGAGCTCTTTTTCAACGACGTGAAGATCCCGACCGAGAACCTCTTGGGCACGGACGAGGGCCAGGGCTTTTTCCAGCTGATGGGCCAGCTGCCGCAGGAGCGGCTGAACATCGCCGTGCAGGGCATGGCGACCATCGAGCGGGCGCTGGAGCTGACCATCGCCTACGTCAAGGACCGCAAGGCGTTCGGCAAGGCGGTCATCGACTTCCAGAACACCCAGTTCGTCCTGGCCGAGTGCAAGACCGAGGCGACCATCGCCCGGGTCTTCGTCAACCACTGCATCGGCCAGCACCTGGACGGCAAGCTCGACGCCGCCACCGCCTCGATGGCCAAGTACTGGATCTCGGATCTGGAGGGCAAGATCGTCGATCGCTGCCTGCAGCTGTTCGGCGGCTACGGCTTCATGAACGAGTACCCGATCGCGCGCATGTACAAGGACAGCCGCATCCAGCGCATCTACGGCGGCACCAACGAGATCATGAAAATCCTGATCGCGAGGACCCTGTGATCACCATCGCTATGATCGCCCTGTTGGCTGGTGCGCAAAGCGGTCCCAAGCCGCCTGCGCCGCCGACCGCCCAGGACGCCAGCCGCTCGGCCGTGGTGTGCGTGCGCGCCGAGCCCGGCCCGCGCCCCCTGACCTTCTCCGGCGAGCTGGTCGGCAAGCGGCCCCAGCCGGGCGCCTTCAAGCTGCCGCTGAAGCCCAAGACCGACGTCTGCCAGAACCTGCTGCGCTCCAAGGTCGCCGAGTGGCGTCTGGAAGTGACGACCTCGGGCTTCACCGCCTGTTCGCTGCCGGCTCCGGAGTTCGGCCAGCGCGTGACCTACAGCGCCAAGGCTTCGGCCCGCGGCCTGATGTGCAAGCCCCTCGGCAAGTCGCCGATCGGGGCCTGGAAATAACGGCGGGCAGATCCGCTCGCCGCTCAACGACAAGACCATCGCTTCGCAGGAAGGAGCCAGTCCATGGCTGACGCTTACATCTTTGACGCCGTGCGCACGCCGCGCGGCAAGGGCAAGAAGGACGGCTCGCTGCACGAGACCACCGCCCTGTCCCTGGCCACCCAGGTGCTGGAAGCCCTGCGCGACCGCAACGGCCTGGACACCAGCAAGGTCGACGACGTCGTCCTGGGCTGCGTCTCGCCCGTCGGCGAGCAAGGCAGCGACATCGCCCGCACCGCCGTCCTGACCGCCGACTACGCCGAGAGCGTCGCCGGCGTGCAGATCAACCGTTTCTGCGCCTCGGGCCTGGAAGCGGTGAACATGGCCGCGGCCAAGGTCGCCTCGGGTGAAGCCCAGATGGCGATCGGCGGCGGCGTCGAGAGCATGAGCCGCGTGCCGATGGGCAGCGACGGCGGCGCCTGGCCGACCGACCCGTCATCGGCCTTCAAGACCTATTTCGCCCCGCAAGGCGTCTCGGCCGACCTGATCGCCACCCTCTACGGCTTCAGCCGCGACGACGTCGACGCCTATGCCGTCGAGAGCCAGAAGCGCGCCGCGGCCGCCTGGGCCGACAACCGCTTCTCCAAGTCGGTCGTGCCGGTGAAGGACCAGCTGGGCCTGACCCTGCTGGCCCATGACGAGACCGTGCGCGGCGCCACCACCATGCAGACCCTGGCCGCCCTGAACCCGTCGTTCACGGGCATGGGCGAGATGGCCTTCGACGCGGTGGTGCAGCAGCGCTACCCGCAGGTGGAGAAGGTCAACCACGTCCACCACGCCGGCAACAGCTCGGGCATCGTCGACGGCGCCGCCGGCGTGCTGATCGGCACCAAGGAAATGGGCGAGGCCCTGGGTCTGAAGGCCCGCGCCCGCATCAAGGGCGCGGCCTCGATCGGCAGCGAGCCCTCGATCATGCTGACGGGTCCGTCACTGGTCTCGGAAAAGCTGCTCAAGAAGCTGGGCATGGAAGTCGGCGACATCGACCTCTACGAGCTGAACGAAGCCTTCGCCTCGGTCGTGCTGCGCATGATGCAGGCGCTGGATATCCCGCACGAGAAGATGAACGTGAACGGCGGCGCCATCGCCATGGGCCACCCGCTGGGCGCCACCGGCGCCATGATCCTGGGCACCGTCCTGGACGAGCTGGAACGCTCGGACAAGGAAACCGCCCTGATCACCCTGTGCGTCGGCGCCGGCATGGGCACCGCCACGGTCATCGAACGCGTCTAAGGCTTAAGGAGCTAACACCATGGAAAACTTCAAGATCGAGGTCGATTCCGACGGCGTGGCCCTGGTCACTTTCGACGTGCCCGGCCGCTCGATGAACACCCTGACCGCTTCGGTCATCAAGGAAATCGGCGAGGTGGTCGAGACCATCAAGTCGGACGCCGCCATCAAGGGCGCCGTGATCACCTCGGGCAAGACGACCGGCTTCTGCGCCGGCGCCGACCTGGGTGAGCTCGGCGGCAGCGGCGGTCTCGGCGGCGCGGGCTCGGGTGAAGAGGGCCTCAAGGCCGCCTTCGAAGCGGGCTTCGCGCTGAACAAGGCCTTCCGCGCCCTGGAAACCTGCGGCAAGCCGGTGGCTGCGGCCATCAACGGCCTGGCCATGGGCGGCGGTCTCGAGATCGCCCTGGCCTGCCATTATCGCGTGGTCGCCGACCACCCGAAGATCCAGCTGGCTTTGCCGGAAGCCAAGGTCGGCCTGCTGCCGGGCGCCGGCGGCACCCAGCGCCTGCCGCGCCTGGTCGGCGTCATGGCCGCCGCGCCCTACCTTCTCGAAGGCAAGTCGATGAAGCCGGCCGAGGCCCTGGCCCTGAAGGTCGTGCACGAGGTCGTGCCGGCCGATCAGGTCGTGGAGGCCGCCAAGACCTGGATCAAGACCAAGGGCGACCCCGTCGCACCGTGGGACAAGAAGGACTTCAAGCTTCCGGGCGGCGGTCCCTACACCCCGACCGGCAGCCAGGTGTTCATCATGGGCAACGCCATGCTGCGCAAGCAGACCTATGGCAACTATCCCGCCCAGCTGAACATCCTGAAGGCGGTCTATGAGGGCACGCAGGTGCCGTTCGACGCGGCCATCCGCATCGAGACCCGCTACTTCCTGAAGACGATGATGTCGCCCCAGGCCAAGGGCATGATCCGCACCCTGTTCCTGTCCTTGCAGGAACTGGGCAAGGGCGCGGGTCGTCCGGCGGGCTACGCCCCCTCGGAGGCCAAGAAGGTCGCCGTCCTGGGCGCCGGCATGATGGGCGCGGGCGTGGCCTATGTGCAGGCCATGGCCGGCATCGAAACCGTGCTGATCGACCAGAGCCAGGAAGCCGCCGACAAGGGCAAGGCCTATGCCGAAGGCCTGGTCAAGAAGGCCATCTCGCGCGGCAAGATGACCCAGGAGAAGGGCGACGCCGTCCTTGCCCTGATCACCCCGACCACCGACTACGACCTGGTCAAGGGCAGCGATCTGGTCATCGAGGCCGTGTTCGAGAACCGCGACATCAAGGCCGACGTGACCAAGAAGGCCGAGGCCCAGCTGGCCGAGACCGCCATCTTCGGCTCCAACACTTCGACCCTGCCGATCACCGGCCTGGCCAAGGCGTCGGTGCGCCCGAAGAACTTCATCGGCATCCACTTCTTCTCGCCGGTCGACAAGATGGGCCTGGTCGAGCTGATCATGGGCGAGGAGACCAGCGACGAGGCCCTGGCCAAGTCGATCGACTACGTCCTGAAGATCAAGAAGACCCCGATCGTCGTCAACGACAGCCGCGGCTTCTACACGTCGCGCTGCTTTGGCACCTTCGTGCAGGAAGGCCTGGAGATGATGGCCGAGGGCATCGCGCCCGCGATCATCGACAATGTCGGCCGCGCCACGGGCATGCCCCGCGGTCCGCTGGAGATGAACGACGACGTCGCGCTGGACCTCTCCTACAAGATCGGCGAGCAGACCAAGAAGGACCTCGGCGACAAGTACGAAGAGCGTCCGTTTGCGCCGGTGCTGGAGAAGATGGTCGTCGAGCTGGGCCGCCTGGGCCGCAAGAACGGCAAGGGCTTCTACGACTATCCGGAGAACGGTCAGAAGACGCTGTGGAAGGGCCTCGCCGACCTGGCGCCGGTGACCACGACCGACGCCGACCCGGCGCTGATCCAGGAAATCCGCACCCGCCTGCTCTACCGCCAGGCCGTGGAAGCCGCCCGCTGCTTCGAGGAAGGCGTCATCACCGACCCGCGCGAGGCCGATGTCGGCGCCATCCTGGGCTGGGGCTTCGCGCCCTGGACCGGCGGCCCGATCAGCCTGATCGACGGCGTCGGCGCCAAGGCCTTCGTCGAAACCCTGGACGCCCTGGCCCAGAAGTTCGGCACGCGTTTCACCCCGCCGGCCCTGCTGCGCGAGATGGCCGAAAAGGGCGAGACCTTCTACGGCCGCTTCGGCGGCAAGACGAAAGCCGAAGCCGCTTAAGGCCAAGCTTTGCACGGCTGAAACAAGGAGAGGCCCGGCGACATCGCCGGGGCCCTTTCTTTCGTTCTGCGGCCACGCCCGCGCCCGAAGGCGGGCGCACCCCCCTCCCCCCCCGCCGCGCCCGGGGGGGTG
>CAZRPD010000034.1:0-34773 GCA_964601775.1 uncultured Caulobacter sp.
CCCGTTCGTCGCCCAGGCTGCCCCCTGGTCGGCGGCGACGAACGGGGTGATCGAAGCCGAGGGGGTCGCCGTGTCGTTGGCGACCGATGAAGATCTACAGCGCGAAAAGGGCCGACTTGCCGGCAAGATCGTGCTGCTGAGCCCGCCGCCGGCGCGGGCCGCCGAGGGGCCGGCCATCATCCGCTACACCGACGACGACGTCATTCGAGGCGACGCCGCCGAGGCCGTGCGCGCCTACTACCGCACCGTCGCCGAGCGTCGCGTTCGACAGGGCCGGGAAGGGCTGTTCAAGGCCCGCCGCAACGCTTTCCTGGCCGCAGAGGGCGTGCGTGCGCTTGTGGTGTCCGGTGGCGCGCAGCCCGGCGCCATGACCATCGATGGCGCAGAGCTGGGCGGCCGGCCCTGGCTGGCGGCCCAGCGTCCGGCCTTTCCGGTGCTCTACCTGTCGGGCGAGGGCTATGCCCGCTGCTGGCGACAGGTCGAGGCCGGTGCGCCAGTGCGCCTGCAATTGGAGATCGTCACCGAGGAGGGCAAGCCCGTCGAGCCAGGCTATAACGTGGTGGCCGAGATCTCTGGCACAGATCCGAGGCTGAAGGCCCAGATTGTCCTGGCTGGCGCGCACCTGGACAGCTGGGCCGCCGGCGCCGGAGCGGCCGATAACGGCGCGGGCGTCGCCGCCACCCTCGAGGCCGTCCGCATCCTGCGCGCGTTGGATTTCAAGCCCCGCCGCACGATCCGGATCGTCCTCTACGGCGGCGAGGAGCAGGGGCTGTACGGCTCCGAGGCCTATGCCCGCCAGCGTCTGGGCCACATTCCACGCTCGACCGCGCCCGAGCAGATGGCCCTGGCCGTGGAGGGGCGTCGCGCCAAGGTCGGGCCGCTGCGGAAGGGTTCTGAGTACGAGGACTTTTCGGTCGCGTTCAATCTGGATGGCGGCTCGGGCCGCATCCGGGGTGTGTTCGCCGGCGGCAATCCGGCGCTCGCCACGCTCTATCGCAGCTGGATCGCACCGCTGAAGGATCTGGGCGTTCTGGCGGTCTATGACGGCCCGCACTGGCCAGCCGACCAGTCGACCTTCACCGAGATTGGTCTGCCGGGAATCTCGTTCCTGCAGGACCCGCTCGACTACGACAGCCGCGCGCACCACACCAACCTGGATACGTTGGAGCGGCTTGCGCCTGAAGACCTGGCGCAGGCCGCCACGGTGCTGGCGATCTTCATGGCCAACAGCGCCAACACCGACCATCGCGCGCCACGGCCATCGGGTGATCATCTCTAGTTTCATATTTGACGTCGTAATTCATATGTGATGTGTCTCCTCGCAACGCTCCAGGTGAGAGCGATGTCGGAGGAGTGACGTCATGGCCAAGGCTGCGAGTTCGCGAACGGGCGCAGCGCCCCTGGTGCTGGTGGTGGCGCTGTTCTTCCTGTGGGGCGTCGCCAACAACCTGAACGACGTGCTGATTCCGCACCTGAAGAAGGCGTTCTTCCTCACCGACCTGCAGTCGGGCTTTGTGCAGTCGGCCTTCTACCTGGGCTATTTCTTCCTGGCCTTGCCGGCGGGGCTGCTGATGCGCCGCTACGGCTACAAGATCGCCGTCATGGTTGGGCTGGTGCTGTTCGCCGCCGGGGCCCTGCTGTTCTGGCCGGCCGCCGAGCTGCGCCGCTACGAGCTGTTCCTCACCGCCCTGTTCGTCATCGCCTCGGGCCTGGCGTTCCTGGAAACCTCGGCCAATCCGCTGATCACCGTGCTGGGCGATCCGGCCAAGGCCGAGCAGCGCCTGAACCTGGCCCAAGCCTTCAACCCGTTGGGCGCGATCACCGCGGTCGTCGTTGGCGGCCAGTTCATCCTGTCGGGCGTGGAGCCGACCAAGGCCGAGTTCGCGGCCATGAGCGCGGCCCAGCTGTCGGCGTTCCAGGCGGCGGAGGCCAAGTCGACCCAGCTGCCGTACCTGATCATCGCCGGCGTCGTGCTGCTGTGGGTGGTGCTGGTGGCGATCACCAAGTTCCCACCCCAGGCTGGTCGCCCGACCGAACAGGATCGCCATGAGGAGCAGGTCGATCGGCCGATCCTGGGCCTGTTCCAGCGTCCGCGTTTCCTGTTCGGCGTGCTGGCGCAGTTCTTCTATGTCGGCGCCCAGGTCGGCGTGTGGAGCTACATGATCCGCTATGGCCAGGACCAGGTGCCGGGCATGGGTGAGAAGACCGCCGCGGCGTATCTTTCGTGGTCTCTGGTCGGCTTCATGGCTGGCCGCTTCGCCGGCACCGCCCTGATGAGCCGCGTTGATCCTTCGCGTCTGATGGCCGCCTTCGCGGCGGTCAACGTCATCCTGACCCTGGTCGCCGTCGTGGTCGGCGGACACACCGGCCTGCTGGCCCTGGCCGCGACCAGCTTCTTCATGTCGATCATGTTCCCGACCATCTTCGCCAGTTCGCTGAAAGGGCTGGGTCCGCTGACCAAGACCGGCTCGTCCTTCCTGGTCATGGCCATCATCGGTGGCGCGGTGCTGACCGCCGTCATGGGCGCGATTTCCGACGCCAGCGCCATCCGCTTCGCGGTGCTGGTCCCCTGTTTCTGCTTCGCCGTCGTCGGCCTGTTCGGGCTGACCGCCCGCAAGAACGCGATGACCGCACACGACGCCGTCCTGGCGGGAGGTCACTAGGCTGATGATGGATGTTCTGGTCTGCGCCGCGCCCGGCGAACTGAAGGTCGAGCGCCGCGCGACGCCGGAGCCCGGGCCGGAGGAGGTGCTGCTGCGCGTCCGGCGGGTCGGGATCTGCGGCACCGACATGCACATCTATCGCGGCACCCAGCCGTTCCTGAGCTATCCGCGCGTCATGGGGCACGAGTTGTCGGGCGAAGTGGTCTCCGCGCCCGCCGGCAGCGACCTGGCGTCCGGCGACCCCGTCTATGTCATGCCCTATCTGTCGTGCGGGGCCTGCGCGGCCTGCGCCAAGGGCAAGTCCAACTGCTGCATGAACATCCGCGTGCTGGGCGTGCACATGGACGGCGGGCTGTGCGAGTATCTGGCCGTGCCGCAAGGCTTCGTCCGCAAGGTCGAGGGCGTGGGCCTGGACGAGGCGGCCATGGTCGAGTTCCTGGCCATCGGCGCCCACGCCGTGCGCCGCGCCAGGATCCAGCTGGGCCAATCGGCTCTGGTGGTGGGGGCAGGGCCGATCGGCATCGCCGCGACCCTGTTCGCCAAGCTGGCCGGCGCGCAGGTGACGGTGCTGGACGCTCGCGCCGACCGTCTGGATTTCTGCCAGAACCATCTGGGCGCCGACCACATCGTGACGCTTTCCGACGAGACGCCGACCCAGCTTTCGGCCCTGACCGAGGGCGACTTCTACGACCTGGTGTTCGACGCCACGGGCAATCCTGCGGCCATGCAGGCGGGCTTCGCCTATGTCGGCCACGGCGGGACCTATGTGCTGATCTCGGTCGTCTCGGCCGACATCACCTTCTCTGACCCGGAGTTCCACAAGCGCGAGATGTCGCTGCTGGCCAGCCGCAACGCCACGCTGGAGGACTTCGACGCCGTCCTGGCCGCGATCCGCGCCGGCCTCGTGCCGACCGCGGCGCTGAACACCCACAAGGCCTCGCTGCACAGCCTGCCGAACGCCTTGCCGGGCTGGATGGAGCCCTCGGCGGGGGTCATCAAGGCGATCGTCTCGTGCTGATCGACGCCCATTGCCACGTCTGGCGGATCGGCCAGAACGACAACGAATGGCCGGCGTCCGACCTGCCGGCCATCCATCGCGACTTCGACCTGACCGACTTGGCGCGCGCAGGGGCTGACGTTGGCCTGACAGGGGCTGTGCTGGTGCAGTCGCAGCCCAGCGAGCGCGACACCGAGTGGCTGCTCGAGATCGCCGCCGAGAACCCGCTGGCGCTGGGCGTCGTGGGTTGGACCGACATCGCCGCGCCCGACGCTGCCGATCGGATCGCCTGGCTGGCGGCCAATCCGCGCCTGAAGGGGCTGCGGCCGATGCTGCAGGACCTGGCCGACGACTGGATCCTGGATCCGAGGTTGGAGCCGGCGCTGGCGGCCATGGTCGTGGCCGACTTGTCATTCGACGCGCTGATCCGGCCGCGTCACTTGCCTAGCCTGCTGGAGCTGGTCCGCCGCTGGCCGTGGCTGCGGGTCGTCATCGACCACGGCGCCAAGCCGGACATCGGGGCAGGGGCGCTCGACCCCTGGCGCGACCACATCGCCGCCCTTGCCGCTCAGCCCGGCGTTCATTGCAAGCTCTCCGGTCTGCTGACCGAAGCGGGCGACAGACCGACCGCCGAGGCGCTGACGCCGTTCGCCGCCCACTTGCTGCAGGCCTTCGGCCCGGACCGGCTGATGTGGGGCAGCGACTGGCCGGTGCTGAATCTTGCAGGTGATTACGCAGGTTGGCGGGCCATGGCCGACGGCTTCGCCGCATCGCTGGATCCGGCGAGACGAAGAGCGCTGTTTGGCGAGACGGCCAAGCGATTCTATCGTCTATAGACGGGCCATGTCAGAGCCCCGCACCAAGAAGCGAGAATACCGTGCTCCCGCCCTGGAAAAGGGGCTGGACGTCCTGGAGCTTCTAGCCGCCAACCGCGGCGGCCTGACCCTGGCGCAGATCTCCAACGCCCTGGACCGTTCGTCGAGCGAGCTCTTCCGGATGGTGCAGGTGCTGGAGGCGCGCGGCTATGTCGGACCTGCCGCGGACGAGGACGGTCTGGTCCTGACCAACAAGCTGTTCGCCCTGGGCATGACCCGCGCGCCGGCCAAGGACCTGCTGGAAGCCGCAATGCCGATCATGCGCGGCGCCAGCCAGCAGATCGGCCAGTCGTGCCACCTGGCCGTGGCCAGCGGCGACCAGATGGTGGTCGTCGCTCGTATCGAGGCCCCGGGCGACCTGGGCTTCTCGGTCCGGGTCGGGTACCGGCGCAAGGTCGTCGAGGCGACCTCGGGTTTGGTGCTGTACGCTTTCCAGACCGAGGCTGTTCGCCAAGGGTGGGCGAAGGATCTCAAGCCCGGCGTCAGTGCGCCGGTGTGGAAGGCCTTCGAAGCCGCCGCCGGTCAGGCGCGGCTGGACGGCTTCGTCCGCGGCGACAGCTACGTGACCAAGGCCGTGGTTGACTTCTCCGTGCCCGTCTATGGCCCCGACGGCGTCGCCGCGGCCCTGACCTGCCCGTACCTCGACAATGTCTCGGCGATCGCGACCTCGGACACCATCGCGATCTTGCAGCGCGCCGCCGCCGAAATCACCGCCGAGATCCGCCCGACCGCCTGACGTCGTCACCGGGCGACGAGTCTGACGATTGACTTGGCATGTCTGAGATGAGATTTCACTGGCAAGATTGGTTTTATAAATAAACGGGGTGGAGCGTCTCGGCATGAAGGTCAGTCCCCAGCGCATGGAAGGCCTGTCACATCTGCCGTCGTTGGGTTTCGGCGGTGCGGCGATCGGCAATCTCTATGCGGCGACGACCGAGGCGGCCGCCCGCGAGGTGGTCGAGGCCGCCCTGGCCGCCGGCGTCGGCTATTTCGATACGGCGCCGCACTATGGCTTCGGCCTCAGCGAGACGCGCCTGGGCCAGGTGTTGGCCGGACGCGACGTGGCGATCTCGACCAAGGTCGGCCGCCGCCTCGAGCCGTCCGCCTCGACGGAACGCGAGCGCCACGGCTTCGTCGACGCCGCGCCGTTCGAGCCAGTGTTCGACTACACCCGTGACGGTGTGATGCGCTCGTTCGAGGACAGCCTGCGCCGCCTGGGCCGCGATCGCGTCGACGTGCTGCTGGCTCACGACCTGGGCCGCGTGACCCATGGCGACGACCATGCCCGCCACATGCGCGACTTCCTCGAGGGCGGTTACGGCGCGATGCGCGAGTTGCGCGACGCCGGCGTCGTCGGGGTCATCGGCCTGGGCGTTAACGAGCAGGCGATCTGCGAAGAGGTCCTGGACCACGCCGACGTCGACGTCTTCCTGCTGGCCGGCCGCTACACCCTGCTGGAGCAGGCGCCGCTGGACGGCTTGCTGCCACGCTGCGTCGACCGCGGCGTGTCGGTGATCGTCGGCGGGCCATTCAATTCCGGCGCCCTGGTCGAGACGACCGGGACGCTGCACTACGACTACGGACCGGCTTCGGCGCAGATCATCGAGCGGGTGGGGCGCCTGCGCCGCATCTGCGCCGCCCACGGCGTTCCGCTGGCTGCTGCAGCCTTGCAGTTTCCGCTGGCCCACCCGGTCGTCATCAGCGTCATCCCGGGCATGGGCAAGGCCGACCAGGTCGCCGACGCCGTGCGCTGGATGGCGACCCCGATCCCTGCCGCCCTGTGGGACGATCTCCGCACCGACGGCCTGCTGCGCGAGGACGCGCCCACCCCGAGCCTGGCCCCATGAACCTCGTTCTGCTCCATCCCGACGACAACATCCTGGTCGTGGCTATGCCGATCTCCGCCGGTCAGGCCCTGACCATCGACGGCGCGACCGTCACCGCGACGAGCGACGTCGCGGTCGGCCACAAGATCGCACGCCGCGCTCTCGCGACTGGAGACAAGGTCCTGAAGTACGGCGCGCCGATCGGTTCGATGAAGGCGGCGGCCGTCCCCGGCGAGCACGTCCACATGCACAACATGAAGAGCGACTACATCGCCAGCCACACGCGCCAAGCGACGGGTGACAACCAATGAGCCTCCAGGGCTATCTGCGCGCCGACGGCCGCAAGGGTATCCGCAACGTCGTGGCCGTGGCCTATCTGGTCGAGTGCGCCCACCACGTGGCCCGCACCATCGTCACCAAGAGCGACGATCCGGACGTCCACCTGATCGGTTTCCCGGGCTGTTATCCCAACGCCTACGCCCTGAAGGTCATGCAGGCGATCGGCACGCATCCCAACATCGGCGGCGTGCTGCTGGTGTCGCTGGGCTGCGAGAGCTTCAACCGTGAGGCCCTGCGCAAGACGATCGAGGCCAGCGGTCGGCCTGTTGAGACCCTGGTCATCCAGGAGAACGGCGGCACCGCCGAGACCGTCCGCAAGGGCGTCGAGGCCGTGGCGCGGCTGAAGGCGATCGCCGACCAGACCTCGCGCGTGCCGATGGATGTCTCCGAGCTTGTCATCGGCACCATCTGCGGCGGCTCGGACGGCACCTCGGGCATCACCGCCAATCCCGCCGTTGGCCGGGCCTTCGACCGTCTGGGCGCGGCCGGCGCCGCCTGCGTCTTCGAAGAGACCGGCGAGCTGGTCGGCTGCGAGAAGATCATGGCCGACCGCGCCATCACGCCTGAACTGGGCGAGGAACTGGAGGCCAGCGTCCGCAAGGCCGAGGCCTACTACACCGTCATGGGCTACGGCAGCTTCGCCCCCGGCAACGCCGAGGGCGGCCTGACGACCCAGGAAGAGAAGTCGATGGGGGCCTATTCCAAGTCGGGCTCGGCCCCGATTGTCGGCATCCTCAAGCCCGGCGACCAGCCGCCGACCGGGGGGCTCTATCTGTTGGACGTCGTGCCCGATGGCGAGGTGCGCTTCGGTTTCCCCAATATCTCGGACAACGCCGAGATCGTCGAACTGATTGCCTGCGGGGCGCACATGACCCTGTTCACCACTGGGCGCGGCTCGGTGGTCGGTTCGGCCGTCTCGCCGGTCATCAAGGTCTGCGCCAACCCCGAGACCTACCGCAAGCTGTCGGGCGACATGGACATCGACGCCGGCCGGATCATGGAAGGTCGCGGCACGCTGGACGAGGTCGGCGACGAGATCTTCGATCTGGTCATGGCGGTGGCCGGCGGCGCGCGGACGGTGTCCGAGGCGCTGGGCCACCAGGAATTCATTCTCACCTACAAGGCCTTCGACCCGATCGGTCCGGCCTGCCTGCCGCTGCGGCGCGCGAGTTAAGGGGCATCATCATGGGTAGACTATCTGGCAAGACCGCGCTGGTGACGGCGGCGGCGCAGGGCATCGGCAAGGCCAGCGCCGAGCTGTTCGCCCGCGAAGGCGCGCGGGTCATCGCCACCGACCTCAACGAAGAGCTGCTGGCCGGCGTCGAGGGTTGCGAAGGCCGCCGCCTGGACGTGCTGGACCCGGACGCCATCACCGCCCTGGCCGCCGAACTGGGCGCGATCGACGTGCTGTTCAACTGCGCGGGCTATGTCCATTCCGGCACGATCCTGGACTGCGACGAGAAGGCCTGGGCGTTCTCCAACGATCTGAACGTCACCGCCCAGTACCGCGCGATCCGCGCTTTTCTGCCGGCCATGTTGGAGGCGGGCGGTGGCTCGATCATCAACATGGCTTCGGTCGCCAGCTCGATCAAAGGCGTGCCCGGCCGCTTCGCCTACGGCGCCACCAAGGCCGCGGTCATCGGCCTGACCAAGGGCGTCGCCGCTGACTTCGTGGCCCAGGGCGTCCGCTGTAACGCCATCTGCCCGGGCACGGTCGACACGCCGTCTCTGAACCAGCGCCTGGCCGACACCGGCGACTACCAGGCCGCCCACAAGGCCTTCACGGCGCGTCAGCCGATGGGCCGCCTGGGTAAACCGGAAGAGCTGGCCCAGTTGGCGCTCTACCTGGCCAGCGACGAGTCGGCCTTCACCACCGGCCAGATCCACATCATCGACGGCGGCTGGATCAACTGATCCGCGCGCGACTTTCGGGACACGTTTCATGAAACTGCTTCGCTACGGCCCCGTGGGCCAGGAAAAGCCCGGCCTGCTGGACGCCGACGGCGTCGTGCGCGACCTGTCCGGCGTGGTCGATGATATCGCCGGCGGCGCCCTGTCGCCCGAGGGCCTGAAGCGTCTGGCGGCCCTCGATCCGGCCAGCCTGCCCAAGATCGAGCAGCCTGGCCGCGTCGGCCCCTGCGTCGGTCGTGTGGGCAAGTTCATCTGCATCGGTCTGAACTACGCCGACCACGCCGCCGAAAGCGGCCTGCCGGTGCCGGTCGAGCCGGTGATCTTCACAAAGGCGACCAGCGCCATCGTCGGCCCGGATGACGATGTCATCCAGCCGATCGGCTCGACCAAGCTGGACTGGGAAGTCGAGTTGGGCGTCGTGATCGGCACGGAGACGCGCTACGTCTCCGAGGAGCAGGCGCTGGAGCACGTGGCCGGCTATTGCGTGGTCAACGACGTCTCCGAACGGGCCTTCCAGATCGACGGCACCGGCACCTGGGACAAGGGCAAGGGCTGCGACACCTTCGGTCCGATCGGTCCATGGCTGGTCACGCAGGACGAGGTCGGCGACGCGGAAAATCTCTCGATGTGGCTGAAGGTCAATGGCCAGACGTTCCAGAACGGTTCGACCAAGACCATGGTCTTCAAGCCGGCGTTCCTGGTTTCGTACGTTTCGCGATTCATGAGCCTGCAGCCGGGCGACATCATCTCGACCGGCACCCCGCCCGGCGTCGGCATGGGTCAGAAGCCGCCGCGCTATCTCGTCCCCGGCGACGTGATGGAATTGGGCATCGAGAAGCTGGGGGAACAGCGCCAGACGGTCGTGGTCGAGACCCGCGTCTAGAACTTCAAACGGGGAGGAAAACCGATGAAGGCGACACGCAGAAGCCTGCTGGCCATTGCGGGCTTGGCCGGCGCGAGCATGACGGGCGCGCGCGGCGCGATGGCGGCGACGGCCAAGGCCTCGCCCCAGCGCCTCTGGTACCGCCAGCCGGCCAAGGAATGGGTCGAGGCCCTGCCGGTCGGGTCGGGCAAGCTGGGCGCGATGGTGTTCGGCGGCGTCGCCGCCGAGCAACTGCAGCTGAACGAGGACACCCTCTGGGCCGGTGGACCCTATGAGCCGATCAATCCGGCGGCCAACGAGGCTCTGCCGGAAATCCGAAAGCTCATCAACGCGGGCGAATACGCCAAGGCCACGGTGCTGGCGGACGCCAAGTTCATGGCCGTGCCGGTGCGCCAGCAGTCGTACCAGACGATCGGATCACTGAAGCTGGATTTCCCGGGGCTGGCCGAAGCCGGCGCCGACTATGTCCGTGACCTGGACCTGGATGGCGCCATCGCCACGACGGTCTTCACGGCCGGAGGCGTACGCTATCGCCGCGAGGTGATCGCCAGCGCACCGGACGGCGTCATCGCCGTGCGCCTGACCGCCAGCCGCAAGGGCGCGATCACGGTCGATCTGTCCTTCGCCAGTCCGCTGAAGTCCAAGCCCGTCGCCTCGGTCGAGGGCGCGCAACTGGTCTTCACCGGCGTCAACGAGGCGTCGCAGGGCATCGAGGCCAAGCTGAAGTTCGAGACCCGCGTCGATGTCCGGGCCAAGGGCGGGCTGGTGAGCGGGCAGGGCGGCGTCCTGTCGGTCAAGGGCGCCGACGAGGTGGTGCTGCTGATCGCCGCCGCCACCAGCTATCGCCGCTATGACGACGTGTCTGGGGATCCCGTCGCGCTGAACAAGGCGACCCTGGGCAAGCTGTCGGGCAAGGCCTGGACCAAGATCCTGGCCGAGCATCAAGCCGATCACCGCGCGCTATTCCGCCGGGTCACGGTCGACTTCGGCCGCACCCGCGCCGATCTGCTGCCGACCGACGAGCGGATCAAGCAGTCGCCGACCACCGACGATCCGTCGCTGGCGTCGCTGTACTTCCAGTTCGGCCGCTACCTGCTGATCGCCTGCTCGCGTCCGGGCAGCCAGCCGGCCAACCTGCAAGGCATCTGGAACGAGAAGACCTTCGCCCCGTGGGGCGGCAAGTACACGATCAACATCAACACCGAGATGAACTACTGGCCGGCCGAGCCGACCAGCCTGCCCGAGCTGGTCGAGCCGCTAATCGCGCTGGTCCAGGACATCGCCGAGACCGGCGCCCGCATGGCCAAGGCCATGTACGGCGCGCGCGGCTGGGTCACGCACCACAACACCGACCTGTGGCGCGCCACGGGCCCGATAGACGGCGCCAAGTTCGGCGTCTGGCCAACCGGCGGCGCCTGGCTGTGCAAGCACGTCTGGGACCACTACGACTACGGTCGCGACAAGGCCTATCTGGCCCGCGTCTATCCGCTGATGAAGGGCTCGGCGCGGTTCTTCCTCGACACCCTGGTAGTCGATCCCAAGTCCGGCGCTCTGGTCACCAGCCCGTCGATCTCGCCCGAGAACGACCACGGCCACGGCTCGTCCCTGGTCGCCGGCCCGACCATGGACCAGGCGATCATCCGCGACCTGTTCGACAACTGCCTGAAGGCCGAGGCCGTGCTGGGCGCCGACCAGGCTTTCGTCGCCGAGGTCAAGGCGGCGCGCGACAAGCTGGCCCCGTACAAGATCGGCAAGGACGGTCAGTTGCAGGAGTGGCAGGAGGACTGGGACGCCGACGCCAAGGACGTCCACCACCGTCACGTCTCGCACCTTTACGGCCTGTTCCCGTCGGACCAGATTTCGGTCGACACCACGCCGAAGCTGGCGGCGGCGTCCAAGCAGACCCTGGTCACGCGCGGCGACCTGTCGACCGGCTGGGCCATCGCCTGGCGCTTGAACCTGTGGTCGCGGCTGGGCGAGGGGGATCACGCCCACGGCATCCTGAAGCTGTTGCTGGGTCCCGAGCGGACCTATCCGAACATGTTCGACGCCCACCCGCCGTTCCAGATCGACGGCAACTTCGGGGGCGCGTCGGGCATGACCGAGATGGTCATGCAGAGCCGCAACGACCGCATCTACCTGCTGCCGGCCCTCCGCGGGGCCGGCCCGCCCGGCCACACCACCGCCCAGCGGGCGCGGGGCGCGCGCGGGGCCGATGTGCGCTGGACGGGCGGCAAGCTGACCGAGGCGGTGCTGACGGCCAAGGCCGACGGCCGTCACACGGTGGTGCTGGCCGGCTCGACGCTGGATCTCGACCTCAAGCAAGGCCAGCGCGTGCGCCTCGTTAGCCGCGGCGGCGTCCTGGCCAGGGCCTAGCGGATCCGGAACCAGATCTGAAAGCGCGTCGAGGCGTCGACGCCGGCCGGGGGTTTGGGAAAGGGGCCGGCGCGCCGGACGGTGTGCACGGCCAGGCGATCCAGCATCGGGTCGCCGCTGGTGCGGACGATCTCGATGTCGCACGGCGCGCCGTCGGCCATCAGATGGAAGCCCACCATCGCGCCGCCAGTCAGGCGCGCGCCTGGTGGGCGACGGGCCATGATCATCCGCCAGACCTGTTCCTGATAGGCCCGCAGCGCCGCGTCTTCGGTTGGCGCGGGAGACTTGGCGGCAGGCGGTGCCGGTACGGGAGACGCGAACGCGGCCGGGATCGGCGTGGGCGCGCGTCTGTCGTCGAGGGCCGTGACGCTGGCGGGAACTGGAGCAGCGGCCGCCGCCGCAGTCTCCGCTTTGACCAGCTTGGCGGGCTTTGGCGTTTCCGTCGTCCGGGGATCGCGCTGCGCCTTCGGGGCGGGCGAGGGTGCGGGCTTCGGCAGGACCGGCGGCGGCATGAGCAGGTCGGGCGAGACCAGGGACACGACGATGTCCGGCGGGGCGGGCGCCAGAGGCGGTGGCGAACGCTCGAAGGTCACCAGGGCCAGCTGCGCCGCCACGATCCCGCACGAGGATACGAAGGCGACGCCCTTGGGTAGCAGGACCCGTCGGCACCAGCGCTCGGTGGTCAGGAGGGTGGCGGCGGTCATGGGTCAGAACCTCGCGCTCAGGCCGATGTCGATCGAGCGGCCACGGCCCGGCGTCTGACGCAGCGGGCCGCCCGCGCCGTAGTCGCCCAGCGAGACCCCGCCCAGCGGCAGGGCGTAGCTGCGGTTGGCCAGGTTCTCGACGCCCAGGCTGAGCTTGACGCTCTTCCATTGGTAGGCGGTGCGGACGTTCAGCAGTTGATAGGCGGTGGTCCTGCGCTCGTTACGGGTGGCGTCGACGCGGTCCTTGTCGGCGACCAGCTCCAGCTCGACCTCGCTGGTCCACGGGCCTTTGGCGTGCTCCAGGCTGAGGCGGCCGTTCAGCGGGGCCTGGCGGTACAGCGAGCCGCCGTCGGTGCGGTTTTCGCCGCGCAGGGCGCTCACCACCGCCTTGGCGCGCAGCTGGCCCCACTCGGGGCTGGACCAAAGGCCGGTCTCGCCCGAGACGTCGACGCCGTAGAGGCGGGCGTCGACATTGGCGAACTGCAGCTGCACGAAGCCGCGGGGCGCGCCCATCATGTTGGTCAGGTCGGCGGTCTTGCGCGCGTCGATATAGTCGTCGACGCGGGTGAAGAACGGCTCGACCTTCAGCCGCCAGCCCTGCTCGCCGCCGCCCGAGACCTTTGCTGCGGCGCTGAAGGTGTCGGCCTTCTCGGGTGTCAGATCGAGATTGCCGACATAGCCGTTGCCGTCGCCGTACCAGCCGATCATCTGGCTGGACATCGCCCCGCGACCCCAGGCGTAGAGCTGGTAGAGATTGGGCGACTGGACCTTGCGGGCATAGCCCAGCTCCAGCACCACGCCGGGCTGCGGCGCGTAGCGTAGCAGCGCCGTCGCGGCCCAGTTACTGTCGTCGTGCTTGCGGTCGGCGGCGTTGAAGGCGGCCGCGGCCATGGCGTCCTTCATGCTCATCATGCCGGTGGAATAGGGCTGGACCGCGCCGGTGTTCATGGACACCGCGTCGTGGCGCAGACCGACGACGCTGGTCAGGGTGTCGCTCCAGCGCGAGTCCAGCTCGGCAAAGACGCCAAAGCGTTCGCGGCGGCCGTCATTGACGTTCAGATAGGCGTTGGGACCCATCATCATGCTGCCCGCCACCGCTGGCCAGACGTCGTCCAGCGCCTGGCGGTGGAACTCGCTGCCGATCCTTAGCGTCTGACGCGCGTCCAGGACGATGTCGGCCTTGGCGATGACGCCGCTGGACGTGACGTTGGTGTTCATCGGCATGCCGCCGTCGGCGTCGCCGCCCTTGTCGTCCAGGAAGTTCATCTTGTGGCGGACGTCGCGGTGATAGGCCGTCACGTCGGCCAAGCCCCAGCCGAACACCCCCTGATAGCGGCCGGTGACGGACCACGACTGGTTATAGGTCATGTCCATCCACTGGTTGGGGAAGCCCTCGTAGGGCGAGTAGTCCAGGGTGGTCTTGACCGTGAACAGGCCCACGCCCGTGCGGCGGGCCAGGGTCAGGGCGTGGCCGGTCTTGGCGTACTCGGTGGAGCGCACGCGGCCGTCGCCCGAGCCGCCCTTGTAGTTGCGGGCCTTGGCGACCGAGCCGGCATAGCTGGCGCTCCAGCGGTCGTCGGCCCAGGTCGCCAGCACCGCGCCGCCGACGGCGTCGTCATTGCTGCGGTAGAAGCTGGAGGCCTCGCCCGTCACGAGGGTCTTGCCCGGCTCGGCGAAGCGCGGATCGGCTGTGCGGGCGGCGATGATCCCGCCGATATTGTCGCCGCCCAGGCTGACGGGTGAGACGCCCTTCATGACCAGTACCGACTGCAGAGTCTGCGGGTCCACATAGGACAGCGGCGGGTTCATGAAGTTGGGGCAGGCCATGTCGACCGGCGCGCCGTCGATGGTCACGACGATGCGGTCCTCACCCAGGCCCCGGATCGCCGGCAGGCTGGAGAAGCCGCCGGCGCCCTGAGCCGCGACACCGGGGACGGCGCGCAGGATCTCGGCGACGTCGCTGGAGGCCGTGAGCCGGTGCTTCAGCGCATGGTCGACCGTCTGGCTGGACAGGCTGCCACCGTCGGTGAGCTGTTCAGCCGGCGCGGCGGCGATGTCTACGTCGCGCAGCTGCAAGGTCGTCTGGGCCAGCGCCGGCGCCGCCGTCAGGGCGAAGGCGATGGCGAGCCAGGAGGGCGAGGCGGCGAGGGCGGCGATGCGGATCATGAGACACCTGGCGCACGAGGAGCGTGCGGTCGTTTGTGACGTTGGGGGCGGTGTTTCGCCCTGGATTGGACGTTAGGACCCGCGCGCGCGGGAACGTTGTGCGGGCGCAACGAGCCGACGGGGCGGAGCCCTTAAGTCGTCGGGCTCTCGAAAGAAGGAATCTCCCGTGAGCCAAGACACTTCCGACCACCCGCCGGTCCTGGCGACCTATCCGTTCGACGCGCGGGCCATCGCCAAGCGCTTCCGCCACGCGGCGATCTTCGGCGCGCTGGAGGTGCTGGAGCCGGGCGAGGCCATGCGGTTCGTCAACGATCACGACCCGCTGCCGCTGCTGCGCCAGATGGCCGAGCACTTCGGCGAAACGGTCGCGATCGCGTACCGCGAACGTCGGGCCGAGGGCGTGATCATCGACTTCATCAAGCGGGCCTGAGGGCCGACTGCAGCGCCTGAAGCAGGCTGTCTTCCAGCAGAGGCTTCTCGACCAAGTGCGCCCGGTGGCGCTGCGCCAGGCGCACGAGATCGGCGGTGGGGTGGGTGACGGTCAGGAGGATGGCGGTGGTCGGGTCTTGGGACCGTATGCGTTCGACCAGGGCCGAGGCGTGGATGGCCGGCGGAGCGTGGCCGATGATCACCGCGTCGTGGGCCGCCAGGTCCAGCCGCTCCGAAAGGCTGGTCGGATCGCCGAAGGCCTCGACGCGATAGCCGTCCAGAGCCAGGGAGAAGCAGAGCGCCTGACGCAGGGCGGCGTCTTGGTCCAGCAGCAGGACGCGCGGCGCGGCGGCGGGAAGCTCTGACATCGACGGCCTTCGAAACGCGGGAGGACGAGCAGGGCCCGCCGATCCGGATCGGATGGCGGGCCCTGGGTTCGAGCCGGAGGATCAGGCGGCGATCTTCCAGTTGGGCTGGAGCTCGACGTGCGGCGGGCAGGGCGCCACCTCGCCGGTCGGCAGGCCGCACAGCGCGTTGGCGAAGCCGTGGTTGACGTCGCGGTGGTGGGCCTCGTCGGCGCGGACCACCTCGACCACGTCCCGCAGGGTGCTGCCGGCCGGCAGGTTCCAGTAGTCGAGGGCGATCTGCGGGGCGGCGACGTTCTCGCTGCGGCCCTCGTCGATCTCGGCCAGGTAGTGGGTGTAGCTGATGACCGCTTCTTCCTCGAAGTAGCCGACCACGCGGTGGGCGGTCTTCGAGCTGATCAGGTACAGGCCGAAGAAGAACAGGTAGAACACCCACTGGGCGGCGACGACGACGAAGCGCTCGAACAGGGTTGGCTTGGCCACCTCGATGAAGGTCATCAGGTGCATGCGCTCGTTTTCGGCTTCGTCCATCAGGGTCTTGATCCACCCCTTGTCGCCTTCCATGCGGCGCAGGCACTTGAGGTGGTTCAGCGTGGCGCCGACCATGCCGGGGACGGCGGCGACGGTTTCCAGGACCACGGCCCGGTGGCCGTAGCGCTTGGCGAAGAAGGTGTCGGCGCAGAAGCGCAGGGCCTTCACGAAGCCGAAGGCGACGACGTCCGAGACGCCCTTGGGCTGATGGTGGACGTCCAGATTGATTTGCGGGCCAGTCATGGTCTGAGACCTTTGCTACGGAGGACGGTCTTCAGGGCCGTCCGTTGCGATGGGGTCTTGATACGACTGGGCCTGGCGTCGCAAAATTCTGGTCTGATCCTAAGGGGAATCCCTGAGGCCGCCGCGGAGCACCGATCATCGCCGAGTTCATGCCGTCACGCCGAGATCCCGCGCGGGAGTGGGCGATGGTCGCGGGCATCGTCGCGGGGCTGATCGGGGCGGGCGCCGTCACGCGCCTGTTCTTCGAGCCGCTCCTGGGCGAGCGAGGCCTGTACCTCTTCTTTTTCCCGGCCGTCGTGGCGGCCGCCGCCTATCGTGGCGCGCTGGGCGGTCTGGTCGCCTGCGCGGTCGGCACG
Source organism: uncultured Caulobacter sp. (assembly GCA_964601775.1). Lineage (GTDB taxonomy): Bacteria > Pseudomonadota > Alphaproteobacteria > Caulobacterales > Caulobacteraceae > Caulobacter. The sequence goes on from CAZRPD010000034.1 coordinate 16,665, forward strand.
GTCGCCCTGCTGATGCTGAGCGCGCGCCATCACGGCCTGGACCCCGGCGACTGGGTCGGAGCAGGGCTCTATGTCGCCGTCAGCGGCGTTATCGCCTATGGCGGCGAGCGTTTCCGGCTGGAGCGCCGGCGCACCCAGGCGGTGGCCGAGGACCTGCTGGTCCGCGAGGCGCACCTGGCCTCGATCCTAGACACGGTGCCCGACGCTATGGTGCTGATCGACGAGGCCGGGCTGGTGCGCTCGTTCAGCTCGACGGCCGAGCGCCTGTTCGGCTGGACCGCGGCCGAGATGGCCGGCCAGAACGTCAGCCGCCTGATGCCCGAGCCCGACCGCGGGCGCCACGACGGCTATCTGCAGCGCTACTACGCCACCGGCGAGCGGCGGATCATCGGCCTGGGCCGGGTGGTGATCGGCGAGCGCAAGGACGGCTCGACCTTTCCGATGGAGCTGGCGGTCGGCGAGATCCGCACGGGGCAGGGACGGTTCTTTACCGGCTTCGTCCGCGACCTGACCGAGGCGCAGGCGACCCAGGCGCGGTTGCAAGACCTGCAGGGCGAGCTGGTGCACATGGCCCGCTTGACCTCGATGGGCGAGATGGCCTCGGCCCTGGCCCACGAAATCAACCAGCCGCTGTCGGCCATCGCCAACTATCTGAAGGGCGGCCGTCGCCTGCTGGAGGACCCCGAGCTGGACCGCGCCCTGCTGTCCCAGGCCTTGGACAAGGCCGGCGAGCAGGCGCTGCGGGCCGGCGCGATCATCCGCCGCCTGCGCGACTTCGTGGCCCGGGGCGAAACCGAGAAGGCCTTCGAAAGCCTCAAGCGCCTGGTCGAGGAGGCCGCCGCCCTGGCCCTGATCGGGGCGCGTGAGCTGGGTGTCGACGTCCGCTTCCACTACGATCCCGATGTCGATCAGGTGCTGGTCGACCGGGTCCAGGTGCAACAGGTGCTGGTCAATCTGATCCGCAACGCCGTCGACGCCATGGAAGACACGTCCCGGCGCGACCTGGTGATCAGTGTGGGGCGGTTGGACGACCATGCCCTGATCGCTGTCGCCGACACCGGTCCGGGTATCGCTCCGGCGATCGCCGACAATCTGTTCTCGCCCTTTGTAACCACCAAGCGCACGGGCATGGGCGTGGGGCTGTCAATCTCGCGCACCATTATCGAAGCGCATGGCGGCCACCTGTGGGTCGAGCCAACCGAAGGCGGCGGGGCGACGTTCAAGTTCACCCTGCTGACCACCGAAGAAGGAGATCTGGACCTTGAGTGAAGGCGTCGTTCACATCGTCGACGACGATGCGGCCATGCGGGACTCGCTGGGTTTCCTGCTGCAGGTCAACCGCATCCCGTTCCGGCTCTATGACTCGGCCGTGGCGTTTTTGGACGACCTGCCGGCCGACGACGGCGACTGCGTGCTGACCGACGTGCGCATGCCCGAGATGACCGGCATCGAGATGGTGCGGCTGCTCAAGGGCAAGGGCTACCGCTCGCCGATGATCGTCATGACCGGCCATGCCGACGTACCGCTGGCCATCGAGGCGATGAAGGCCGGCGTCGTCGACTTCCTGGAAAAGCCGTTCGAGGAAGAGGTCCTGTTGCGCGCCCTGCGTTCGGCCCTGGAGCTGGGCCATGTGCAGCACGATCAGGACGTCGCTTTGGCCGAGACCCGTCGCCGCGTCGCCACCTTGTCGCCGCGCGAGCGCGACGTGCTCAAGGGCCTGGTCGAGGGCAAGGCCAACAAGGTCATCGCCTTCGACCACGGCATCAGCCCGCGCACCGTCGAGATCTACCGCGCCAGCCTGATGACCAAGATGCAGGCGAAAAGCCTGTCCGAACTGGTCCGCATGGCGCTGTCGGTCGACGTCAGCTGAAGCGGCGGAAGAGCACGTCGTTCTCGAGGGTCACGTGCTCGCGCAGGTCGGTGTCGATCTCGCGGCACAGAGCGTAGAGCGTTCGCCAGCTGCCGCAGGCATCCCCGGGCGGCGTGAAGTCGGTCGTCAGCCGCGCCAGGGTGTCCAATTGAACGACGACGTCGTCGTGCTCCTCCTCCATGCAGGCGATCGGGCCGGGCGGCACGACGCCGCGGCCCATCATCGGGAACAGCATCAGCTCCTCCTTCTGCTGGTGCAGTTCCAGGTCGTCGAACATGAACAGCAGGTGCTGCGACAGGCCGACGGGGACGCCGGGATGCTCGGCATGCACGGCCTCGACCCGCTGGGCCAGGCGGACGGCCTCGGGAAACTGCTGGCGGTGGACCTCGTGATAACGAGCGATCAGGTGTGCGATCAGCGCGCCGGTTTCGAGCTGTTGGGTGATGTCCATCGCGGTCTCCTCTGGCGCTTCATTGAAGCGCGAGACGGGGGCGCGAACGTTGCGCGGCGCCAAGGTTCCCGTCCGGGGGCGGAATGTTTTGGGCGCGGCCTAGCGGTTGTTGCGTAAGCATTTTTCCGGATAACGCCAGTTTGCGCCCGCGCAACGTCGCACGCCCCGGACCGGCAGACCGTCTCCCCATCGGCGCTGCTTTGGCGCCCGGGGATAGGAACATGAACGCTCTCGCTCTCTTCGCCACCGCCGCGACGCTGGCTCTGTCCGGCGCCGCCGGAGCGGTCGCCGCCACCGCCGACGCGCCCAAGGCCGCCGTCGCCGACACCATCCGCCTGGCCACCGACCTGCCGCCGCCGATCACGCGCCGCACGCCGGCCACCGTGAAGGTTGACCTGATCACCCAGGAGGTGGTCGGCACGCTGGACGACGGGGCGACCTACAAGTTCTGGACCTTCAACGGCAAGGTGCCGGGGCCGATGGTCCGCGTCCGCGTCGGCGACACGGTCGAGGTGACCATGAAAAACGCCGACGACAGCGAGCACATGCACAATGTCGACTTCCACGCCGTGACCGGTCCCGGCGGCGGCGCGGTGGCGACCATGGCCTCGCCCGGTGAGACCCGCAACTTCACCTTCAAGGCGATGGCGCCGGGCCTCTACATCTACCACTGCGCCACGCCGATGGTGGCCTCGCACATCGCCAACGGCATGTACGGCGCCATCCTGGTCGAGCCCGAGGAAGGCCTGCCCAAGGTCGATCACGAGTTCTACGTCGTGCAGGGCGAGGTCTATACCGACGAGGCGATCGGCACGAAGGGCCTGCTGAACGAGAGCGTCGAGAAGCTGCTCAACGAGCAGGCCGAGTACGTGATCTTCAACGGCGCCTACAAGGCCCTGACCGGCAAGCGGCAGCTGAACGCCAAGGTCGGCGAGACGGTGCGGATCTTCTTCGGCGTCGGCGGTCCCAACAAGACCTCGAGCTTCCACGTGATCGGCGAGATCTTCGACAACGTCTACAATCTGGGCTCGCTGACCAGCGCCCCGACCAAGGACGTGCAGACCGTCACCGTCGCGCCCGGTGGGGCCACGATCGTCGACTTCAAGCTTGAGGTCCCCGGCAACTACATCCTCGTCGACCACGCCCTGAGCCGCCTGGAACGCGGCGGCGCCGGCATCCTGCACGTCGAAGGCCCCGACGCGCCGACCATCTTCAAGGCGCCGCCGAACCCGCACACCGGCGGCGGCCACTAACCCTCGAAACCCCGGGGCGGCGAGACGATCGCCGCCCCGATGTCTTTCCGACATCAGGACAATTCCAATGAGACAGCAGGTCCTGCTCGCCCTGGCGAGCGCGGGCGCCTTGGCCATGGGCGCTTCGGCGGCGCAAGCCGCTCCCGACACCGGCCAGCTCCTGCTCGAGGCGCGCTTGCGGTTCGAGCACTACGTGGCCGACGGCCCCGACGCCGAGGGCGTCACCGAACGACTGCGGGTGGGCTGGCGCCAGCCGATCTCGCGCACCCTGACCGGCCTGATCGAGGTCGAGGCGGTCGGCGCCTTCGAGCACGACTATGCCGACGGCGTCCATCCCGCGCCGGGCAAGGCGACCATTCCCGATCCGGCCATCGTCGAGCTGAACCGGGCGCAGCTGGACTGGCGGCCTAGCGAAAACGTCGGCGTCGAGCTGGGACGGCAGCGGATCATCCTGGGCAACAGCCGCTTCGTCGGCAATTCGGCCTGGCGGCAGAACGAGCAGACCTTCGACGCCGTGAGGCTGACGGCCCATCCGGCCAAGGCCGTAACCCTGACCTACATCTATGCCGACCGGGTCAACCGCTCGCTGGGCCGCAAGTCGGCGCAGGGCGTCTGGCGCGGCGATATCCATGTCGTCCAGGCCGAGAGCGAGCTGGGCGTACTGGGCAAGGGGACGGCCTACGCCCTGCTGCTGGATTTCGACAACGCCGCGGCCCAGTCGTCCAAGACTTTCGGCGTCCGGTTGGCCGGCGCGCGGCCGATCGGCGGCGGCGTCAGCGGGACCTGGGAGCTGGAGTACGCTCACCAGAACGACTGGGGCTCCAACCCGCAGCGCTTCTCGCTGGACTACCACCTGGTCGCGGCCGGTCTGAAGACCAAGCGCTTGTCCGTGTCGGTCAATCTGGAGCGGCTGGAGGGGGATGGCGTCCATGCGTTCCAGACGCCGCTGGCCTCGCTGCACCTGTTCCAGGGCTGGTCGGACGTCATCGGCGCCACGCCGGCCAAGGGCGTTCGCGACGTCTTCCTGCGCGGGGTGACCAGCTTCGGGACCGCGCATCCGGTGCGGCTGACGGCCGAGGCCCACGACTTCGCCACCACGGTCGGCAGCCAGAAACTGGGTCGCGAGATCGACTGCGCGATCCAGACGACCCTGGCCAAGGGCTGGTCGTTCGAGGTCGGAGTGGGGCGGTTCGATAGCCGCGGCCCGACCTATCCGGATGCGACCCGCACCTGGGCTAGCCTGGACTTCAAGCTTTGATGTCAGGCCGGATCGGCGAGGGCGGTCAGGGCGTCCATGTCGCGGACGATGATCCGCTTGCGCGCGCTGCCCGTCACGCCGCGATCGTCCCAGGACGCCAGAGTGCGGCTGACGGTGTGCAGGGTCGAGCCGGCCATTTCGGACAGCTCCTGGCGGGTGATCGGGAAGTCGATCTCGATCCCCCGCTCGGTGCGCCGGCCGGCCTGCTGGACCAGGCGCAGCAGGGTGTGGGCGATGCGCTGCTCGACCTTCTCGACGGCCATCTCGCCGACGCGGTCCTGCATCTCGAACAGGCGATGGCCGGCGGTGGCCGCCGAGCCCATGGCGATCTCGGGATAGCGGGCCATCAGCTCGCGCATCGCCGCGACGGTCCAATAGACCTCCAGGCTCTCGATCACAGTGACGGCGTCGGCCGGGAAGGGCTTGCCCATCAGGGCCGCGACGGTGCCGTACATCTCGCCGGGGCCGATGAAGCGGATCACCGACTGGCTGCCGTCGGGCCGGGTCTGGACGATCTTGATCCGGCCATCCAGCAGCGAGTGGCAGGTCGTGCCCGGGTCGCCTTGCGAGAACACCACCTTGCCGGGGGCCAGGGTGCGGACCTTGCCGGCGGCCAGGACATCGGCGCGGGCGGCCGCGTCCAGATTGCCGAACATGTCGGCGCCGCGCAGGGCGTCGGGCGTGAGGGGGGCGGCCATGAGGCGCATTCCTTGAGGCGGGCTCGGGGTGAGCTTGACCTCTGCCTAGGCGAGCGCATCGCCCATCTGAATCCCGGAATTATACCTAGGCGCATTCCCCGAATGTCGGCGGCTAGCCCCGGCTTGTTAGGTCGGACGCTCACAACGGGACTTCGCGTATGACCTACACGGCTTTGTCGGACGCTCAGCGGGCGCATGCCGGTCGCAACCTGCCACGCTACACCAGCTATCCGACTGCCCTGGCCTTCGATCCGGAGCAGGGAAGATCGGCCGAAGACTGGTTCGCGGCGACGCGCGCGCAGGATCGCCTGTCGGTCTATGTCCACGTGCCATTCTGCCGGCGGCTGTGCTGGTACTGCGGCTGCAACACCTCGATCGTCCACACCTACGACCGGGTCGGCGCCTATATCGACGTGCTGACGCGCGAGGTCGATCTGGTCGCCCAGAAGCTGGGCGCGCACGACGGCCTGGCGCATCTACACTTCGGCGGCGGTAGTCCCAACGCTCTGCGCCCCGACGACTTCCTGATGCTGGTCGAGCAGCTGAAACGCAATTTCGGCCTGCGCGCCGGCGCCGAGGTCGCCGCCGAGCTGGATCCAGGCCTGCTGTCGGACGCCTTCATCGATGCGGCCGGGGCGGCGGGCGTCACCCGCGTCAGCCTGGGCGTCCAGACCTTCGACCCGCGCGTGCAGGAAATGGTCAACCGCATCCAGCCGCTGGATTTGGTGGCCCGCGCCGTCGAGCGGCTGCGCGCCGCCGGGGTCGGCGGCATGAACTTCGACCTGATGTACGGCCTGCCGGGCCAGACGCCCGAGAACGTCCACGAGTCTGCTCGCCTGGCCGCCCAGATGCGTCCCGACCGGGTGGCAGTGTTCGGCTACGCCCATGTGCCGTGGATGAAGAAGCACCAGGTGATGATCCGCGAGGCGGACCTGGCCGATCTGGACGGCCGCTGGGCCCAGGCCGAGGCGGCCGACGCAGCCCTGACGCAGGCGGGCTACGTCCGCATCGGCCTGGACCACTACGCCCGCGCCGAGGATCCGCTGACTCAGGCGATGATCGAGGGCCGGCTGCGGCGCAACTTCCAGGGCTATACCGACGATCCCGCGCCGGTGCTGATCCCGATCGGTCCCTCGTCGATCGGCCAGTTTCGCGAGGGCTTCGTTCAGAACCACACGCCGACCGACGACTGGGCGGCGCGCGTGGTCGAGGACCAGCTGCCCCTGAACCGCGCCTTGCCGGTCAGCGACGAGGACCGCCTGCGCGCGGCCGTGATCGAGCGGCTGATGTGCGACATGGCCGTCGACCTGGAGGTGGTCTGCCGGGCGCAGGACGCCTGTGTCGACCAACTGGCCAGCGATCTCGAGCAGATCGACGTCCTGGCCCGCGACGGCCTGTGCGCCCGCGACGGTGCGGTGGTGACCATTCCCGAGGACGCCCGCCGGCTGATGCGGGTGGTCGCCGCGGCCTTTGACGCGCGCCTGCCCAAGACCGTGACGCGTCACGCCAAGGCGGTTTGACGAACATCAGCCGAGGGGAGGTTGTTGGCCGACAACGTCCGCCCCGTTTGCCCCGCGCATCTTTCCGGTCAACGCCGCAGGGACTCTCCCGCGGCAATGGGGAAAGCGAGCGATGAACACGCGAAGACTATGGTTCGTCCTCGCCCTGGTTATGGCGGTGTCGTTCACCGTCCTGGGGCTGATGGGACGCGAAATCCACCGACAGGCGCCGCCGATACCGGCCCGCGTGATCGATCCGGCCGGCCAGGTGCTGGTCACCAAGACCGATATCCAGACCGGTCAGCTGGCCTGGCAATCGATGGGCGGCCAGCAGGTCGGCTCCATCTGGGGCCACGGCGGCTACGTCGCGCCCGACTGGTCGGCAGACTATCTGCACCGCGAGTCGGTGGCTCTGCTCGACCTCTGGGCCCTGCGCGACTTCAAGGTCGCCTATGACGCCCTGCAGCCCGAGCAGCAGGCCGGCCTGCGCGAGCGCCTGAAGCGCGAGATGCGGACCAACACCTACGACGCCAAGACCGACACGGTGACGCTCAGCGCCGATCGCGCCCAGGCCATGCGCCAGGTGCGGGGACACTACGAGACCCTGCTGGGCTCGGACCCATCGCTGGAAAAGCTGCGCGAGCAATATGCGATCGCCAATGGCGCGGTGAAGGATCCGACCCGGCGCACGGCCATCTCCGCCTTCTACTGGTGGTCGGCCTGGGCGGCGGGCACGGAGCGTCCCGGCCAAACGATCACCTATACGGCCAACTGGCCGCATGAGGAGCTGATCGACAACCGTCCGACCACCGCCGCCATCGTCTGGTCGATCGCCAGCATCATCCTGCTGATCGGCGCGGTCGGGGCTCTGGTCTTCTGGCACTCCAAGACCAAGGTCGAGGAGCACCTGCCGGCGCCCGTCCAGGATCCGCTGGCGCTCCTGAAGCCGACGGCCTCAATGAAGGCCACGGGCAAGTACTTCCTGACCGTCATCGGCCTCTTCCTGCTGCAGGTCGGGCTGGGCGCGGTCACGGCCCACTATGCCGTCGAGGGTCACGACTTCTACGGCATCCGGATCTCGGAGATCATTCCGTATGCGGTGACTCGCACCTGGCACACCCAGCTGGCCGTCTTCTGGATCGCCACCGCGTGGCTGGCCACCGGCCTCTATGTCGCGCCGATGATCTCGGGCCACGAGCCCAAGGGCCAGAAGCTGGGCGTTGACCTGCTGTGGGTGGCCCTGGTCGTCGTGGTGCTGGGCTCGATGGCTGGCGAGTGGCTGGGCGTCCAGCAGGTGTTCGACCTGAAGACCAACTGGTGGTTCGGCCATCAGGGCTGGGAATATGTCGACCTGGGCCGGTTCTGGCAGATCCTGCTGTTCGTGGGTCTGATGAAGTGGCTGGTCCTGGTCGGCCGCGCCCTGTGGCCGGCCCTCAAGGTTCCGTCGGAGAGCAAGCCGGTCCTGTGGATCCTGTTCCTGTCGACCATCGCCATCGGCCTGTTCTATGGCGCGGGCTTCATGTGGGGCAAGCACACCCACATCAGCATCGTCGAGTACTGGCGCTGGTGGGTCGTCCACCTTTGGGTCGAGGGCTTCTTCGAGGTGTTCGCCACCGCCGTCATCAGCCTGCTGATGGTCAAGCTGGGCCTGGTCCGGGCCAAGACCGCCAACGGCGCGGTGCTGTTCGGGACCATCGTGTTCCTGTTCGGCGGCGTGCTGGGCACCGCCCACCACTGGTACTTCGCCGGCACGCCAGTCTCGGTGATCGCCATCGGCTCGGTTTTCTCGGCCCTCGAGGTCGTGCCGCTGGCCCTGATCGGCGCCGAGGCCTACGAGACCTTCCGCCACACCAAGGCCGCCCCGTGGGTCGCGACCTATCGCTGGCCGATCTTCTTCTTCGTGGCGGTGTCGTTCTGGAACCTGCTGGGGGCCGGCGTCTTCGGCTTCATGATCAATCCGCCGGTCAGCCTGTACTTCATCCAGGGCCTGAACACGACGGCCACCCACGCCCACGCCGCGCTCTTCGGGGTCTACGGGATGCTGGGCATCGGTCTGCTGCTGTTCTGCTTCCGCGGCTTGGCGCGCCGCGAGGCCTGGGACGACCGTCTGCTGGCCTGGACGTTCTGGCTGCTGAACGGCGGCCTGGCGATGATGATCTTCCTGTCGCTGCTGCCGGTCGGCGTGGTCCAGGCCATCGCCAGCATCGAGCACGGCATGTGGTACGCCCGCTCGCCGGCCGTGATCCACTCGCCGCTGGTCCAGACCCTGGTCTGGATGCGGGTGCCCGGCGACATCGTCTTCGCCGGCGGCGCGTTCACCCTGGCCGCCTTCGCCGCCAAGCTCCTGATCGGCTCGCGCCGGTCCGCCGCCAAGCAACCAAAGGAGGTGACCGTCCCCGCTGAATGATGAGTCGAACCTGAAAACCGAGGGCGGCCGGATACCGTACGTGTCCGGCCGTTTTCGTTTGGCTTAGAGGCCCAGGGCGGCCTTGAGCTTGCTGCCGGCATAGGCTTCGGCGTCCTTGGCGTCGGCCACGACCGGACCCATGCCGAAGAACTCATGGGTGACGCCGGCATACTCCTTGAGATCGGTCTGCACGCCGGCGGCCTTCAGCTTGTCGGCAAGGTTGACGCCATCGTCGCGCAGCGGGTCGATCTCGGCCAGGATGACCGTGGTCGGCGGCAGGCCGGCCAAATCAGCGCCGACCAGATTCAGGCGCTTGTCCATCGCCTCGCCGGGGTTGTTCAGCACGTTGGTGAAGAACCAGGCCAGCATCAGGGTGTTCAGCGGCTTGGCGGTCGCCTTGGCGACCTTCGAGCCGGTGGCCATGTTGCTGTCGGCCACCGGATAGACCGCGATCACGGCCTTGGGCGCCTGCTGCTTCTGGTCGCGGGGCGCGATGGGGACATTCACGGCCATGTTGCCGCCGGCGCTTTCGCCGGCCACGGCGACGCGAGTCGGGTCGCCGCCGAAGCTCTTGGCGTTGGCCAGCACCCACTTGTAGGCGGCGATGGCGTCGTCGTGGGCGGCGGGGAACTTGGCCTCTGGCGCGCGGCGATACTCGATCGAGACGACGATCGCGCCGCTTTCCTTGGCCAGGCTGCGCGCGCCGCCGTCATAGGTGTCGATATCGGCGATCACCCAGCCGCCGCCGTGGATGTAGAGCACCACAGGCGTGTTCGCGCCGGCGCCGGCGGGCGTGTAGACGCGCGCCTTCTGCGAACCAACGCCGGCCGCATAGGTGATGTCCTTGGTCGTCACCGTCGTGTCGGGCGCGAGGCCCTTCTCGGTCATCAGCGCCTTGACGGCGTCCGCCGGTGTCGGTTGGGCGCGGGCCTCGGTCGGGGACAGGGTCTCGATCGGCTTTCCACCCAGCGAGGCCAGCTTGTCCAGCACCGCCTGCATGTCGGCGTCGGCCTTACCGGCTTCCGTGGTCTGCCGGGCGGCGGCGGGCGTGTCGCCGGTGGTCTTGTTCTCTTCGTTCTTCGGAGAGCAGCCGGCGGCGGCCAGCGCAAGGGCCGAGACGGCGCCGACGAGCGCGAGGGAACGATGGTTCATGAGGCTGGGCCTTCCTGTCCTGGGACATCCGCGACGCGGATCGACAGGCCAATGCGACCGCAGGTCCTTGAGTTCCTGAGATTATCCGGTGACGCTTCTCGGAAGGCCGCGTCTCCGGCGCGACGAAACGGGCCGCGCCGGAGGCGCCCGCGGCCGCCCCACAAGCCGAGCGGAGAGTGCGACGCCTTAAGGGGAGGAGCGGCGTCACAAGTAAAGCCTATTGAATAAGTAGGATTTTGGTCGATGGAGATTTTCTGCGGCCGTCTGCAGGTCTTGCGGCCGGCAGGCGTTTGATGCGCGCCATCCGTCACGCGGCGTCAGCGGAGGAAGGAGAACACCTTGTCGACCGGCCGCCGTGGGATGATGATCTCCACCAGATGCGTCCGGTTACGGTGCAGGCGCGCCGGTAGCCCCGGGCGTTCGACGACGTTCTGAGCGTGGATCCTGACCTCGCCCTTGGCGCTGTCGGCTCTGGAATCGAAGTACTTGACGTTGCGGCCCAGCGGCGCGGCCGAGATGCTGACCGCGAGCTGCGCGGCCTTCTCGTAGAAGATCTGCATCAGATCCGTGTGGTCGATGTAGAGGCAGCGATAGGCGGGGTGGATCGAGTTGACGTGCACCGCTTCCAGCACGTCGCGGTGGAACGTGATCATGCCCTTGCGGGTCTTGGCGTCCGGTTCGGCGAATTCCAGGAAATAGTCGCTGACCAGGTTACCGTAGTCGTCGCGCACCATGACGTTCAGTTGCAGGTAGCGGTGGAACTGCTTGGGCTTTGGGTCGTCCAGATTTCCGAACATCCGCCGGATGCGGTCTTCGGACTCGGCCAGGCTGGCGGTTTCGTCGCTGATCGCCTGCCACTCGCTGGCGATCGTCTCGTATTCTGCGCGTGTTTGGCAGCGTAGCGCCCTCAACAGGATCTGGCTGAGGCGCGTATCGTTTGGCGGCAGGATGTCGCCGCCCTGTCCCGGCTGGGTGATCTCGGCATGATCGCGTTCGGGCAGCACGGCCAATGGCGCGTCGGTGAGCATGCGGCGGGGCCACGAGGTCACATCCGGCGCCGCGCTGTTCCTGCTGAAGTCGATCGTGAAGCCGGTCGCGTTGATGTCAGCCGCCGACACGCGCACCGTGCCGTCCGAGCCGGCTTCGTTGATGATCTGCTGCAGGCCGGAATCGTAGGCGCGCGTGCCGACTATGACGAAAGGCCAGACGCTGTCGCCGCCGTTGTTGAACGGCCCCGCGGCGTCTTCGCCGGGCGGCGCTAGCAGGTCCTGCTGCGCCAGCTTCCACTGATAGGGCGAGGCCAGCTCCAGCGCCCGCAACATTTCCTCGCCGGTTTCGAGGCGGTTGCCGAGGCCCTTGGTCAGGCGGCCGATCATGCTCTTGCCGACGGCGGCCAGGCGCGAACCGAAGTTCGCCGGCGCCAGCATCACGAAACGGCGGACAGGCACGCGGCTCCTCGCCTGGTGCAGGTTGGCCATCCATTGCCGCGCGACCAGGGCGCCGGTCGAGTGTACGATCAGGTCGAACGGCGCGCGGAGGGTTCCGGCGGCGAGCATGTCCTGGATGACCACGTCCATGCGCTTGGCCACGTCCTCGACCCGGACGTCGTCGTCCATCGAGATGTAGTTGCCCAGGAAGACGTCCTGCGCGGCAAAGCCGTTCTGGGCCAGAAACGTGCGGAGCGACTTGAAGGAATCGCCCTTGTCGCTCCAGCCGTGCAGGATGGCGATGCTGTTCATGACGTCCACGCGTCGATGACTTTCAATCTATCATGGGTTGAATATTCTCGCCTTGCAAGGCAGCAGTTCGAGCGTCCCGGTATCGCCGGCCGTCAGGAAACCGTCACGAGACTCCGGTAGGCGCCAGCGCATCGACTCGGCGGCGCGCCGGGCGACGGGACGTTCTGATGGCCTGGCTTCGCGATATAGATCGATGGTTCGTGGCGAGCGTGCTGCCGTACGCCGACAACTACCGCGCCTATGCCCGCAAGCTGACCGGCGACGAAGCAGACGCCGAGGACCTGGTGCAGGAAGCCTACGCCAAGGTCCTGGCCGTGCCGGACTGGAAGCGGCTGGAGACGCCCGAACGGTTCGTGCTGACCATCATCCGCAACCTGGCCTATGAGCGCTTTCGCCGGGCCAAGGTGGTGGGCATTCGCCAGATCGGAGTGCTGGAGATGGACTCCTTGGCCGATCCCTCGCCGGACGCCTATGCCGTGACCAGCGCCCGCGAGGAGCTGGACCGGGTGCTGGCCGCTCTGGAGCGGTTGCCCGAGCAATGCCGCAAGGTGCTGACCTTGCGAAAAATGCATGGCTTATCGCCCGGGCAGATAGCGGTCCGGCTGAACTTGTCCGTCTCTACGGTCGAGAAGCACCTGGCCAAGGGGCTTAAGCTCTTGACCAAGGCCCTGGCGGCGAGCGATGGCCGCAGTTTGACGAAGCGATCGAGTGCATGGGTTCGACGGGCGATCAAGACCGAGACGCGTTGATCGCCGAGGCTTCGGAGTGGCTGGCGCGACTGGACGCCGGCCGGACCACGGAACGGGAACTCGACGCCTGGCGCGAGGCCGACCCGCGTCGCGCCGCCGCGTTCGCGCAGGTGGCCGCGGCCTGGAGCCGGCTCGACGTGCTGCGGAACGCCGACGCCCTGCCGCCGGCGCCGGAGCCGCGGATGAACCGTCGCGCCTGGCTTGCGGGCGGTGGGGCCTTGGCGGCCAGCCTGGTGGGCGGAGCCTATCTGGGGCGCGATCACCTGCTGCGCAGCGGCCTGGCCACCGGCGTCGGCGAGCGACGGACCTTCACCCTGCCGGACGGCAGCTCGGTCGAACTCAACACCGACACCAAGATCGCCTGGCGCTTCGACCGCAAGCGCCGCCGTCTGTGGCTGGAGCGCGGGGAGGCGGCCCTGACGGTCGCCCAGGACACCTTGCGGCCGTTCGAGCTGGTCACCGTCCGGGGGCTGGCGCGGCTGGCGGCGGGGCAGTTCAACGCGCGGCTGCGACCGGCGGGTCTCGATCTGATCGTGCTGGCGGGGCAGGCCGCGGTCGAGACCGCCTCGGCCAGCGCGCAGGTCGGGGTGGCCAGCGCCGCGGCGGCGCGGCAGGTGTTGGAGATTACCGACCAGCGCATCGACGTCGCCGACGCCCGCGAGGCCGACGTGCAGAGCGTCCAGGCCTGGCGACGCGGCGAGATCGTCTTCGAAGGCCAGTCGCTCTCGGCGGCGGTGGACGAGTACAATCGTTATCTTACCCGCAAGCTGGTGGTGGATGATGCGCGCGCCGCCAAGCTGCGGCTGGGCGGGCGCTTCCTGACCGGCGACCCCGACAGCTTCCTGCGCGCCCTCCGCACGACGTTCGGTCTACGGATCATCGACGACGGATCGTCAAGAATTCTTCTTAAATCTCCATAGCGGAGTTTTTCGCGCCCCCCGTCTTGCGGGTCGAGACGCCGGTTTCCGGCGGACCAAGCAAGGGGCGATCCAATGAACAAGACCTGGGCTCTGCGCATCGGCGCGGGCATTCTTCTGGCCACCACCGCGCTCGTCGCCGTCGCGCCGGCGCAAGCCATCGCGCAGGCCGCCGCCAGCGTGACCTTCGACATTCCGGCCGGCGATGGCGCCGCGGCGCTGAACACGTTCTCGCGTCAGGCCGGCGTGCAACTGCTGTTCCCATACGACATCGCCGCCCGTCACCGCACGGCGGGTCTGAAGGGGGCCTATGGTCGTGAGGAGGCGCTGCGTCGCCTGATCGACGGCGCGGGCCTTGAGATCGCCTCGGCCAACGCTCAGGTCATCACCCTGCGCGCCCGGAGCGGCGCCCCTTTGGCCGGCGCGGCCGCCGCTGAGGTGGTCGAGGAGGTCATCGTCACCTCCCGCGCCGGTTCGGACGCCCGCACCCGCCTGGCGACCAGCTATGCCGTCACCAGCATGAACGAGGAAACCCTGCGGATGCGCGCGCCGATGGGCGTGGCCGATGCGCTGAAGTCGGTGCCCGGCTTCTGGGTCGAGGCCTCGGGCGGCGAAGCCAGCGCCAATATCCGCGCCCGCGGCATCCCCCAGGAAGGCTTCTCGGCCATCGCCCTGCAGGAAGACGGCGCGCCGGTGCAGCACGACGGCGGCCTGGGCTATCTGAACGCCGACCAGTCGTTCCGCCTGGGCGGGACCATCGAGCGCATCGAGGTCGTGCGCGGTGGTCCCTCGTCGATCTTCGCCTCCTACGCGCCGGGCGGCACGGTCAACTTCATCACCCGCAAGGGCGACGTCCAGGAGGGCCTGGTCAAGGTTCAGGGCAGCGACTACGGCCTCAAGCGGGTGGACGCCTATTACGGTGGTCCGATCGGCGACTGGCGCGCCAGCGTCGGCGGGTTCTGGCGCGAGGACGACGGCATCCGCGACCCGGGCTTTGCGGCCAACAAGGGCTATCAGGTCCGCGCCTCGATCGGCCGTGACTTCGAGCGCGGCAGCTTCGACTTCAACATCAAGCACCTGGACGACAACGTCATCCTGTTCGCCGGCGTGCCGCTGAAGTTCGACGCCGCCGGCAAGCCCAGCGCCGCGCCGGGCTTCGACCCGCTGACCGGCACCTTGTCGGGTCCGGAGACCAACAAGCTGACCCTTCGCGGCCCCAAGGGTCCGTTCGACTGGGACCTGTCGCGCGGCACCGAGGTCAAGCTGACCCAGGCCACCGCCGTCCTGAAGTACGAGATCGCCGACGGTTGGCATCTGCAGGAGACGCTGCGCTACCGGACCTCGGAGTCCAAGCGTATCGGCCTCTTCCCGAATACGCCGGTGACCGGCGCGGCCCGGATCGCCCAGTATCGCGCCCAGCTTCTGGCCGCCACGCCCGGCGCGACCGACGTCCAGCTGCGCTACGCCACCAATCCGAGCGAGATCTTCAGCACCACCGGCGCGGGCCAGAACGGCAATGGCCTCGTGCTTGACGGCTCGCTTCGCTACGTCTCGGTGCCGCTGGACGAGCTGATCAGCGACACGCGCCTGGTCCACAAGTTCGACTTCGGCGGCCAGACCCACGACGTCGCGGTCGGCTTCTACCACGCCCATGTCGAAGAGGCCTTCAACCGCTATTCGGCCAACGCCCTGCTGGACGTGCGCAACAACGCCCGCCGGCTGGACCTGGTGGCCGTCAACGCTTCGGGCCAGGTGCTGTCCAGCGCCACCGAGAACGGCATCAGCCGCTACGGCGCCGAGTTCGCCAATGGCGACGGCAAGTCCAACACCACCGCTCTCTACCTGACCGATGAGTGGCAGGTGACGCCAGCCCTGCGCATCGACGCCGGCGTGCGCTGGGAGAAGGTCGAGTTCACGGGGCGCAGCGAGCGCAGTGCGACGATCAATCTGGGCCTGTCGCCGACCCCGGCCGACGACACTGTCCTGGCCGGCACGGGTGTCTACGATCGCTTTACGCGCAAGTTCGACCACACCGGGTGGACGGTCGGCGCTGACTACCGGATCACGCCGACCATGGGCGTCTTCGCCCGCTACACCTCGGCGTTCCGCCTGCCGTCGCTGGGCGACTACATCACCAACGCCAGCAACACCGCACCGTTCGTCCAGACGATGGATCTGATGGAGGCCGGCTATAAGCTCAGCACCGGCAAGCTGGATCTCTACGCCACGGTGTTCCACACCGCTTATGACGCCCTGACCTTCGGCAGCCTGGTGTTCAACCCGACCACCGGCGCCTACGTCAACCAGACCAGCATCACTGACACCAAGACCCTGGGCCTGGAAGTCGAGGGCGTGGTGCGGCCGGTCAAGTGGTTCGACCTGGGCTTCAGCGCCACGGTGCAAAACCCCGAGTTCGGCGACTATCAGTTCGAGGAAAGCTGCACGGTCGCGGCGACCGATCCGACCTGCGCCGTCAAGCCGCCGGCCACATCGGGAAGCCGCACGCGCGACTTCACCGGCAACCAGCTGGTGCGCGTGCCCAAGACCTCGTTCCGCCTGACGCCGGGCCTCAACCTGCTGGACGGCCGCATGCGCATCGAGAGCAGCATCGAGCGCTATGGCGCGCGCTTCTCGGACGCGGCCAACACCTCGAAACTGCCAGCCTACACCCTGGTCGGCGCCACGGTCCGCTTCGACGTCACCGACAAGCTGGCGATCTATGCCTACGGCAACAACCTGACCAACGAGATCGGCCTGACCGAGGGCAACCCTCGCGCCGGCCAGATCATCAGCGGCGAGGCTGGCGCCCTCTACGGCATCGGTCGCCCGGAATTCGGCCGCTCGTTCCGCGCGGCTGTCATGTACCGCTTCTAAGAAGCGTCCTTTCTTCCCCTGAAACTTGGGCGGCCGGACCTCCGGCCGCCCATCTTTTCGTCCGGAGCGTCGATATGATCCGTCGGCTGATGATCGTGTTTCTCATGCTTGTGGCGGCGCCGGTCTGGGCGGCGGAAAAGACTCCGGACCTGACGCTGACCGGCAAGATCGTCGGCGCCGACCACCAGACCTACAAGCGCGTGACCTTCGATGTGCCCAAGGGCGTCACGCGGCTGACCATCGCCTTCGACTACACCGGCAAGGACCAGAAGACCGTCGTGGACCTCGGGCTGCTGGACCCCCAGCGTTTCCGCGGCTGGAGCGGCGGCAACAAGAAGACCTTCTTCGTCAGCGCCGAGGCCGCGACCATGAGCTACCTGCCCGGGGCGCTGCCTGCCGGGCGCTGGACCCTGCTTCTGGGCGTGCCCAACACCCGCGCGGCCACCGTCGCGACCTACGAGGCCAGGGTGTTCTTCGAGCGTGACGGTCAGGCGGCCAGCCCGCCGCCGCTGCGCGCCGGTCCGACCTGGTATCGCGGCGACCTGCACGTTCACACCGGCCACAGCGACGGCTCCTGCGCCAGTCAGTCGGGCGCCCGCGCGCCGTGTCCGCTGTACCGCACCGCCGAGGTCGCTGCCGCGCGCGGCCTGGATTTCGTGGCCATCACCGACCACAACACCACCAGCCACTTCCAGGACATGGACGCCCTGCAGCCGGCCTTCGACAAGCTGCTGCTGATCCCGGGCCGCGAGATCACCACCTTCCACGGCCACGCCAACGTCTTCGGCCCGACGCAATTCCTCGACTTTCGGCTGGGCGATCCGGCATTGCCGACCCTCAAGCGGCTGCAGGATGCGGTGACGCGCGAGGGCGGAATCTTCTCGATCAATCACCCCAGTTCGCCATCGGGCGAGCTGTGCATGGGCTGCGGCTGGACGGTCGGCGACACGGACTACGCCCAGGTCCAGGCCATCGAGGTCGCCAATGGCGGTTCGGAGCGCGCCCAGGGCGGGGCCGAAGGGCCATTGTCGGGCGTGGCCTTTTGGGAGGCGCAACTGAACGCCGGCCGGCGCATCACCGCCATCGGCGGCAGCGACAACCACGATGCGGGCCTGCCGCACGAGACCGCCTCGGCCATCGGCCGGCCGACCACGGTGGTCCATGCAGACGACCTGTCGACCCCGGCGGTGCTGGCGGGCGTGCGGGCGGGCAGGGTGTTCATCGACCTGGACGGCACGCGCG